>JASJBG010000088.1 GCA_030066625.1 Woeseiaceae bacterium | reverse complement strand
CACTTTCGTGAGCCCGGCCTGACGCACAAAGGTGACCTTGCGACCGAATCCGCCGCCGCTGTTGCGGGGGGCATTACGAGCTTCATGGACATGCCAAATGTCAGTCCACTGACGATCGACGGCAAAGCACTCAAAGACAAGTACGCGATGGCCGCCGGGCGCTGCACGGGCAACTACGGCTTCTACCTGGGTGCGACCAACA
Source organism: Woeseiaceae bacterium (assembly GCA_030066625.1). Lineage (GTDB taxonomy): Bacteria > Pseudomonadota > Gammaproteobacteria > Steroidobacterales > Woeseiaceae > UBA1847. The sequence continues at coordinate 16,522 of JASJBG010000088.1, read as the reverse complement.
CCAACATCGAGGCGATCAAGTCGCTCGAGGTCGGCCAGTCCTGCGGTATCAAGGTCTTCATGGGCGCGTCGACCGGTGACATGCTCGTTGACGACCCCGGTACCCTCGAGCTGATCTTCCAGCACGCCCCGGTGATGGTCGTTACGCACTGCGAGGACTCGCCGATCATCTGGGCCAACGAAGACAAGGCGCGCGAAACGTACGGCGAAGAGGTTCCGTGGCACGAACATCCCAATATTCGCTCCCGCGAAGCCTGCCTGAAGTCGTCGACGCTCGCGATCGATCTTGCGACGCGCCACGATGCGCTGCTGCACGTCCTGCACCTGACGACGGCCGACGAGATGGCGCTGTTCTCGAATGCGCATCGCAGCGAGAAGCGAATCACGGCCGAGGTCTGCGTGCACCACCTGTGGTTCGACGAGTCGGCCTACGCCGACAAGGGCGCATTGATCAAGTGCAACCCGGCCATCAAGAGTGCCAGCGATCGCGAGGCACTGATCGCGGCTCTCGTCGAGGGCCGTCTCGACGTGGTCGCGACCGACCACGCGCCGCACACGACCGAGGAGAAAGCGCGGCGAAACTACTTCAGATCGCCGTCGGGTCTGCCGCTCGTTCAGCACGCGGTACTGACGCTCTTCGACCTCGCGGCGCGTGGCGAGCTCAGCGTCGAGCTTGTTGTCGAGCGCGCCTGTCACGCGCCGGCCGATCTCTTCGGTGTTGTCGAGCGAGGCTACGTTCGCGAGGGCTGGTACGCGGACCTGATCATCGTCGATCCGGACGCGCCGCACACCGTCGCCGCCGACGGCCTGTACAGCAAATGCCAGTGGTCTCCGTTCGAGGGCCACACTTTTTCCAGTTCGATTTTCCTTACGATGGTCAACGGTGAAGTCGTTTATCGCGATGGCGATTTAACCGGCATTATTGCTGGCCGGCCGATGGAGTTCACCCGCGCCCGCTGACCTGTCCGGAGCGGCCGCTCGCGCCGCTTCGTGTAACTGTTTACTTTCGTAGCGATCCCGCTATGCTAGCGCCAATAAGGGATTAGACCGACTCTGCTGGCGCGTGCTCGGGTTTGTTGATGAAGCCGACGGATACGACCAATCCGGATTACTTCCACAAGGTAGTCGACTGTCAGTGGGCATGCCCCGCCCACACCGACGTTCCCGAATATATTCGGCTCATAGCGCAGGGCCGATTCAGCGACGCCTATCTCGAGAACCGCAAATCCAATGTCTTCCCGGGGATCCTCGGGCGCGTCTGCGATCGCCCCTGCGAGCCGGCCTGTCGCCGCGGCAGGGTCGAGGACAAGCCCGTGGCAATCTGCCGCCTCAAACGCGTCGCGGCCGACCATCGTGACGACATCACGGACCAGCTGCCGAAGGCGCCGGCGGAGACCAACGGCAAGAAGGTTGCGCTGATCGGCGCCGGCTGCGCGTCCCTGGGTGTTGCCAACGACCTAGCGCCGCTCGGCTACGAGATCACGATCTTCGAGGCGCTGGGCGCCACCGGCGGCCTGATGCGCACCAATATCCCGCGCTTCCGCCTGCCGCCCGAGGTACTCGACGAGGAGATCGACTACATCCTCGACATGGGCGTCGATCTGAAGCTCAACCACCCGATCGAGAGCATGAAGGCGCTGCTCGACTCGGACGAATACGACGCCGTGTTCGTCGGCACGGGTGCGCCGCGCGGCAAGAATCTCGAAATACCCGGCCGCTACGACAGCGACCGCATTCACATCGGCATCGAGTGGCTCGAATCCGTGGCGTTCGAACACATCGAGACGATCGGCGAGCGCGTGCTGATCATCGGCGTCGGCAATACGGCGATGGACTGCTGCCGCACGTCGCTCAGGCTCGGCGCGAAGGACGTCAAGGTAATGGCACGCAAGCCGCGCGGATTCTTCAAGGCGTCCGACTGGGAACTGGAGGACGCCGAGGAAGAGAACGTCGACATCGTCGTCAACCATTCGCCGAAGGAATTCGTCCTCGAGGACGGCAAGCTCGTCGGTATGCGCTTCGACGTGATGGAGTACAACATCGACGAGACCGGGCGCATCGATCGCGGCAAGGCCGTCGACGAAGTCATGATTCCCTGCGACGATGTCATCCTCGCGATCGGCCAGGACAACGCCTTCCCTTGGATCGAGCGCGACATCGGTATCGAGTTCAACGAGTGGGACTGCCCGGTCGTGGACGAGAAGACGATGATGTGTTCGCGCGACGGCGTGTTCTTTGGCGGCGATTCGGCGTTTGGGCCGAAGAACATCATCTGGGCCGTGGCGCACGCGCACGAGGCGGCGATCTCGATTCACAAGTACTGCCAGGGCGAGGACATCGGCGATCGGCTCCCGGTTGGCCTGAACCTGTCGACGCAGAAGATGGGCATGCACGAGTGGAGCTACTCGAACGACTATGACCCGGCTGGGCGGCGGCTCATGCCGCATGTCGATCTGAAGGAGCGCTTCAAGAAACTCGACATCGAGGTCGAGCTCGGCTTCACGGCGGAGCAGGCTGCGAAGGAAGTGGAGCGCTGTCTGAACTGCGATATCCAGACGGTGTTCACCGCCAAGCTCTGTATCGAGTGCGACGCCTGCATCGATATTTGCCCGGTCGATTGCCTGACAATCACCCACAACGGTGAAGAAGCGGACCTCCGGACGCGGCTTTCCGCGCCTGCAGAGAACCTGGAGCAAGCACTGTACGTGTCCGACGACCTGCCGCAGACGGGCCGGGTCATGGTGAAGGACGAGGACCTCTGCGTGCATTGCAGCCTGTGCGCGGAGCGCTGCCCGACCGGCGCCTGGGACATGCAAAAGTCACACATCCTGCTGCCGTATGCCGCCGACGAAGCCGACTCCAAGGAAACGACAGCCGCCTGATCGACAAGGACCGCCAGTGGCCAAAGTAAACGACGTCGTCATCAAGATCGCTACGGTCAACGGGACCGGCTCCGCGAGTGCGAACGGCCTGTTGCGCAAGGCGATATTCCGCATGGGCATCCCCGTCGTCGGCAAGAACTATTTCCCGTCGAACATCCAGGGACTGCCGACGTGGTACGAGATCCGGGTGACCGGTGATGGCTACCAGTCGCGCTCCGACCGGCTGGACATCATGGTGGCCATGAACGCCCAGACCTACGCGAAGGACATGGCCGAGGTCACTTCCGGCGGCTGGCTCATTTACGATTCGACCTGGCCGCGCAGTTCGCTGCTCGATCGGGACGACATCACTGTGCTCGGCGTGCCGCTGTCACGCATGTGCAACGAGAGCTTCAACGGTGCCCGCGCGCGAATCCTGATGAAGAACATTGCCTACGTCGGCGTGCTCGCTGCGTTGCTGGAGATCGATCTCGACATCATCACGGAGCTGCTCGAAGAGACGTTTGCGGACAAGCAGCACCTGATCGAGTCGAACATGAAGGCGATCCGGCTCGGCTACGACTACGCGACCGAGAACTTCGTGTGTCCTTTGCCGAGCAAGGTGGAGGCGATGGAGGGCACGAGCGAGCACATCATCATGGATGGCAACACGGCCGCGGGGCTGGGCTGCATGTATGCGGGTGCCACGGTTGGCGCCTGGTACCCGATCACGCCATCCACGTCGCTTATGGATGCGTTTCGAAATTTCTGCGCGGAATACCGGGTCGACCCGGAGACCGGCAAGCGGACGTATTGCATCATCCAGGCGGAGGACGAACTCGCGGCAATCGGCATGGTGCTGGGCGCCAACTGGAACGGCGCACGATCGTTCACGCCAACGAGCGGACCGGGTATCTCGCTGATGAGCGAGTTCCTGGGCTTCGCGTACTACGCCGAGATTCCGGCGGTCATTTTCAACGTGCAGCGCACGGGTCCGTCCACGGGCATGCCGACGCGCACCCAGCAGTCCGACATCCTGAGCTGCGCCTATGCATCCCATGGCGATACGCGACACGTCCTGCTGTTCCCCGCGGATCCGTACGAGTGTTTCCACATGGCCGTGCAGGCCTTCGATCATGCGGAACGGCTGCAGACACCCGTGATGGTGCTGTCAGATCTCGATATCGGTATGAACGACTGGATGATCCCCGCCTTCGAATGGGATGACGACTACGTTCCGGATCGCGGCAAGGTGCTGGGCGCCGAGGAGCTCGAGGCAATGGAGAAGTTCCATCGCTATCTCGACGTCGACGGTGACGGCATCCCGTACCGGACGCTGCCCGGCGTTCATCCCAAGGGTTCCTATTTCACGCGCGGTTCCGGGCATACCAAGTACGGCGCGTACACGGAGGACTCGGCCGCCTACCAGGACGTCATGGACCGGCTGCTCGCCAAGTGGGAAACGGCGCGATCAGAGCTGCCCGAGGCCGAGATCGTCTATTCGAAGTTCAACAAGGCAGCCGTGCTGACCGTCGGCAGCGGCCACGCCGCCTGCCAGGAAGCGCTCGACCGGCTCGGTGCGCAGAACGTGAACCTCAACTATTGTCGCGTGAAGGCATTCCCGTTCAGCGACTCGGTGCGCGAGTTCATCGATAACCATGAGGTGGTCTACGTCGTCGAGCAAAACAGGGACGCGCAGCTCAGGACGCTCCTGATGCTCGATTCGGAAGCCGATCCCGCGAAGCTCGTCTCGCTGCTGCACTACAACGGGATCCCGATCAACGCGGGCTTCGTCGTCGACGGCGTGCTTGGCGAGATCGCGAAAGGGAGGGCGGCATGAGCTACATCGCGAAACCACGCGTATCGCATCCCGGCTTGCCGAAAAACAAGCTTGGCCTGACCACGCGTGATTACGAAGGTACCGTGTCGACGCTCTGCGCCGGCTGCGGCCACGATTCCGTCACGGCGGCCATCATCCAGGCTGTCTTCGAGCTCGACGTCGAACCGCATATGCTGGCAAAAATGAGCGGCATTGGCTGCTCGTCGAAGACGCCGGCGTATTTCGTGAGCCAGTCACACGGCTTCAACTCGGTGCATGGCCGCATGCCGTCCGTTACGACCGGAGCGAATGCGGCCAATCGCGACCTGATGTACATCGGCGTTTCCGGTGACGGCGACTCGCTGTCGATCGGCGTCGGTCAGTTCGTGCACGCCATTCGCCGCAACCTGAACATGTGCTACATGATCGAGAACAACGGCGTGTACGGGCTGACGAAGGGCCAGTTCTCGGCATCTGCGGACATTGGCAGCCTGCCGAAGAAAGGCCTGCCGAACCAGCAGGAACCGATCGACCCGGTCAGCACCGCGCTAAGCCTCGGCGCGACCTACATTGGTCGCAGCTTCTCCGGCGACAAGGAACAGCTCGTGCCGCTGATCAAAGGCGCGCTCATGCACGACGGCTTCGCGCTCGTTGACGTCATCAGTCCCTGCGTGACCTTCAACGATCATGAAGGTTCGACCAAGAGCTACGCGCACACGCGGCAGTTCTACCACCACGTCACGGACATGGACTACATACCGCCGGCCGAGGAGATCAAGGCAAAGTACGCGGAAGGCGAGGCCATGCCCGTCGAGCTCCACGACGGCAGCACGATCATGTTACGCAAGGTCGATGACGAGTACGACCCAACCAGTCGCGCGGCGGCATTCAAGTATCTTCGCGACCATTTCAACGCTGGCGAGATCACGACCGGTCTGCTGTACATCAACAAGGAGCGCAGGGAAATGCATGACCTGATGGGCAACGTCGACACGCCGCTTGCCGAGCTGCCGCTCGACAGCCTGAACCCGGGCAGTACGGAACTCCGCAAGATCCTCAAACGCTACGCCTGAGCGGCCATGTTAGACTGGCGTCACCGGAGTTCCGGTGGACAATCACAAGCTGGCGGGAAATCTCACACAGGAGACCTGTGATGAAGCGATTTACACCCGCCCATGAAGAAGAGTCCGCAATCAACCTGACGCCGATGCTCGACGTCGTATTCATCATGCTCATTTTTTTCGTCGTCACGGCGTCCTTCCTCAAGGAAGCCGGGCTGCCGGTCGCATTGCCTGCCGGCGGCTTCGCGTTGCCCGACGACGTAGAGTCGATCACCGTTGTCGTCGAGGCCGATCGCTCGTTTCGCGTTAACGGCCGCGTCGTTACCCGAGGCAACCTGCTGCCGTATCTTTATGCGCTGCGCGGCCAGAACCCGGAGGCCGGGTTCGGCGTGGTTGTTGCGCGCGATTCGAAAGTCGATGACCTCGTCACCGCAGCGGATGCAGGCCGAGCAATTGGCTTCGACACCATTCCAATAACACGCTTTCAATAAAGGCCGTGCCGGCCGCTGGGAGAACAGCATGAGCAACAACCGACGTGAATTCCTGAAGGCCGGACTCATTGGCGGCGCCGTAGCCGCGACGGGCCTGCCGACGCTGGCGCTTGCCGGCCATCACGAGAAAAAACCGGCGAAGTCACTGGAGATCCTCGTGCTCGGCGGAACGGGCTTCATCGGCCCGCACATGGTTCGCGAAGCGCTGCGTCGCGGCCACAACGTCACGCTGTTCAACCGCGGCCGTACCAATAACGCCCTGTTCCCGGACCTCGAGACCATCAAGGGTGACCGTGCGGACAACCTGAAGGGCCTCGAAGGCCGCAGCTGGGACGTCGTCATCGACAATTCGGGTTATGTGCCCCGCCACGTCGAGAACTCGGCGCGGCTGCTGTCCGACAACGTCTCGCACTACCTGTTCATTTCATCGGTGTCCGTGTATGCCGACTTCAATCGGGTCAATGCGGAAGATGCGCCGCTTGCAACAATCGAGGACGAGACGGTCGAGGAGGTTACCGGCGAGACCTACGGTGCCCTCAAGGCGCTTTGCGAGAAACGCACGTTGACGGAAGTCGGCGAGGATCGCGTTACGGTCGTGCGGCCGACCTATATCTGCGGTCCGGGGGACCATACCGATCGGTTCACGTACTACCCCGTGCGCACGCAAAAGGGCGGTGAAATGCTGTGGCCGGGAAGTCCGTCGCATGAAATACAGATCGTGGACGTGCGCGATCTCGCCAACTTTGTCGTCGACTGCGTGCAAAAGAGGACCCAGGGCATATTCAATGCCGTTACGCCGATCGGCGCTTACACCTTTGCCGACCTGCTGGAAGACAGCCAGGCGGTGACCGCGACGACGGTCGACCCGGTCTGGGTCGACGATGCGTTCATTGCCGCGAACGAGGCGCGCGATGCGTTCCCGATCTACTTCCCCAGGGAGGGCGAGGATGCCGGTCGCCTGGCATTCAGCGGCGAGGCGGCGTTTGCGGCCGGGCTGCATAACCGGCCGCCGCGAGAGACGGTGCGCGACCTGATGACCTGGTGGGCAACGCTCAGCGACGAGCGTATCGAGAGCGCACGCTTCCGTATGACACCGGAGCGCGAGGCGACCCTCCTGGAGGCCTGGAAGGCGCGCGGTGGCTGACGACGCTCGGATGCCCGTGGCTGACGGGACCAGAATGTCTTGAGCGCCGAGATTCGCACAACGCAGATCAACCTCGAAGGACTTCTCGAGGTACTCGGCAAGAATCTCTATTCCACGCCGGTGGTCGTGGTCCGGGAGCTGGTCCAGAATGCCTTCGACGCCTGCGTTCGCCGGCGTATCGAGAGCGGCTGGACGGGTGTCCCGCAGGTGCGCATTACGGTCGACCCGGACCGGCACACCCTGGCGATCGGTGACAATGGTGCAGGCCTGACGCGTCAGGAGATCATCGACTTCCTGGCGACCATCGGCAGCGGCTATACCCGCGTACTGCGCAATCGAACGCAGGACGAGAACGCGGTCGGCTACTTCGGTCTCGGCTTCCTGACTGCGTACGTCGTTTCCGACAACGTCGAGTTCCTTACGCGCTCGTACATTGAGCAGGCCGACTGCCTGCGCTTTGCGAGCGCCGGCGGCCAGCAGTACACGATCGACTCAGCCGCCGACAGGCCGGTAGGGTCCGAGGTGGTGCTGCACCTCAAGGACACGTTCCACGACCTGGCGGACTACGAATTTATCGAGCAGATCGTCCGCAAGTACTGCTGCCTCTTGCCCATCGACATCGTCCTGGGCGATAGCGACGAGCCGGTCAATCGAATCGAAGTGCCCTGGCGGCTCGAAGACGCGTCCGAACTGCGGATCAAGAAGGCAAGCCTCGAGTTCGCGGGCGTCTTTGACCACAGCTTCCAGCCGATCGTAACGATACCGCTCCCTCTCGACGAGGACACTGGCGTTCAGGGCCTGCTCTGGATACAGGACGGCTCCTACTACGCGACCTCGGACAACCGCATCACAACCATCTTCATTCGCAGCATGCACATCACCGACGAGTGCAAAGAGCTGCTGCCGGAGTGGGCGGGCTTCGTGGGCTGCGTCATCGACAGCGCCAGCCTGACGCCCACGGCCAGCCGTGAATCGGTCCAGCAGGATAAGTACTTCGCCGCGGTGCGCGCCTATGTCAAACAGGTACTGATCGACGCTATCGTAAGGCTTGCGGTCGAGCGGGGTGCCGACTGGCGGCGGCTGCAGTCGCGTCACAACCAGAGCCTGCTCGGCGCGTCCATATCGGACCCGATGCTGTTCGATGCCATGCGGGACCAGCTGGCACTGCCGACGTCCGAGGGCGAGCTGACCGTCGAGGAAATCTGCAAGCGCAGCGGCGAGCGGCGCCTGCGACTGGCCCTGGAGCAGGAGGGCGGCTACGAGTACCTGATCGCCCGGAGCATGGGGGTTCCGGTCGTGTACGGCTACCGGTTTGCAGCGGCGTCTTTCTGCCGCATGCGGAGCCAGGACGGCGACATTACGCTGACGACCCTCGGCAGCAGGGAGAGCAGTGGTGATTTGTTCCCGAACCAGCCGCTCGACGACGATAATCTCGCAATCTTCGAACGCTACTATGGCCGAGCCGATACGAAGCTCGTGGTAAGTAACTTCGAGCCCGCCTGTCTACCGGCGGTCAGGGTGCTTGACCAGGATGCGCTGCTTCGCAAACGGCTCGAAGCGGACGAACTCGACGAGCATCTCGGCTCGGCCGCGCTGATGCTCGCGAAGCGTTATACCGATTCGCTGGACATCGAACAGGAAGCCTACCTGTACCTGAACTACGCAAACCCGGTCATACGCGGGTTTATCGACCTGCCGGACGAACGGCGCGACCAGGTCGCGAAGATATTGATCGCGATGACGGAACTCATGCACGGACCGGCAGGAGAGACGAACAGCACGGCAGCGATGGAGACTCTTTCGAATGAACTGCTGGCAATTGCCAGGTCGGTAAGCTGATGGATATCTGGAATTGGGTGTGGGACATCCAGTGGGAGCTGCGTGACAGCGGCCACGAGGCGCTGGCCGATTTCATGGACCGGATACCGTCCGATACCGTCGCCGGCCATCACGACCGTGTCGATCTGTACGCCGACGAGGCGATTGCGCTGGCACGCGACGTGGGCAACCCGTGGGTCGAGATCTTCCTGCGCCACTGGCGATTGCAAAGTACGGTTCTGCACCGACAGGACGCAAAGCGTTCGATACGCGAGGCAGTCGAGCTGCTGGAGTTCTCGCACCGACCGGAAAATCGCGACTGCCCGCAGAGCATCTGCGCGGTGCAGGACCTCGCGAGCTGCTACGGGGCGTTCGACGGTCCCGGTTTCGCCGATGAACGAATATCGGTTTGTCGCGAAAACCTCGAGCGTATCGATGCGCGTTGGCCGTGCTATGAGTGCATCGGCGCCGAATACGCACAGGCCCTGCTCGACGCAGAGCGATTCTCCGAGTGCCAGGAGTTCGTCGAAAGCTGCGACCGGGCGATGGTCGAGGCCGGTGAGGGAAAAAGCACCAGCGACCTGCTGCTGGTCCGGATCATGCTGTATGTCCGCACCGGCGAGTACGAGCGTGCACGGAAGTACGCCGAGCTTGCGGACAAGGGCCGTTACATTGAAAAACGGCTGCGCGTGGCCAAGGCAGCGATCGAGAGCGCGGACGGGAAGCACCGCGAGGCGCTCGAGATGCTGCCGGACTACGCCGAGATCGAGAACCAGGGCGTGTGCCACTACCTGTGGTGCGAAGTAATGTGCCGGGCCTGGAACTCAGGTACCGGAGTCTCCGAAGACGACATCGCCAACGTCGCGCGCATCGCTCTCGACATGGAGGAGCGGGGCGCCTACCGGCAGGCACTCCAGACCAATGCCTGGCTGGTCGACATTTTTCGCCGCGATGGCCGCAAGGAAGCCGCGGCCTGCCTCGCCGCGATGAAGCGCGTCAGCGAGCACCTGAACAAGGATCTCGGGGCAAGCGAGCTGATCGCCTCGCTCGAGACTTGAGCGACGCGTCCCTGCGTCGCTCGTTGCAGCCAACCCTCTAGTTCCACAGCGCCTTCCACCACGGCGTCTCGTCGACAAACGTCGCGTTGGCGACCATCGGGATCTTGCCGCGTATGTCTTCGATGTCCCAGCCCGTAAGGTTGGCCAGCGTCTGTGCTTCGCGCTCCTGACGCTTCAATAGCTGCGCCTGGTACTCGTCCGTGTTGCAGCTCGACTCACCCTTCCACGGATGGCGAATCACATAGCGGCCCTGGTAGTTGGACCGGTCGCCCGTCTCCTGGAATATCAGGTCCTCGGGAAAGTGCTCGGCGTCGTAGCGTACGTGCAGCCGGGTAACGAACACGTCCTGCGCCGGCGAGGGCGCGATCCGGCCACGCGGATCGCCGCCGCCTACCCAGAAGACACCGAGTTGGCGGAGCTCGTCGGCAGACAGCGGATCGGCTGCGCACGGATCACACCAGGCCATGTCCCAGGCGTACTCGAGGAACACGGCACGGTTGTCCTGTTCCTCGACCTGTTTCGCGAACATGTCGCGATAGAAGTCGCCGAACTCGGCCTGGACGAACTCGGGCACTTCCGAGTTGGTAGGCAGCTTGACGGTGCGGTAGTTGGTCGTTTCGACGCGGCCGGTACGCGTGAGCGTGTAGATGTAAAGCTCCTGCATACCCTTTGCGTTTAGCGTGCCGAGCCGGATCGGCAGCATGAAGCGGTCGTGCTCGAACGCGACCTGCAGGGGCCGCAGGTTCGTGTAGCCGGACTTCTTCTGCGCCTCGACGTTAACCTTGGCGACGAAGAAGCGCATGTCCTGCTTCAGGTAGCTGCCGACGACCTTGTCGGCGTTCGCGGGAATTCGGTAGCCGTTGTCATTGAGCCAGTCGATGAGGCCGTCGCTCTGTTCCGCGGACAGGATCAGGATGTCGTACTCGCCAACCGTGTAGCTGGCCTCGATGACGACGCCGCTGGCTTTTGCAGCGGCCATGAGTTCTTCCTCTGCTGCATCGCTGCGGTTCATTGCCTGCGGGAACGCGAACATCTCGCGGCGTATCGCGCAGGGGTCCGGGTCGAAGTATTCGACCAGCCGCGGCGAAGTATAGGCATCGAGATGGTCAATGATCGCCATGTCACCGACATTGATTTGCTCGCGCTCGATGAACGTCGGTACCGGTATCACGACCGCGAAGTCCTTCGCGTCGCCTTCGAAGTCATTGACCATCGTCAGCACGGTCCGGTCGCCGTCGCGGACGAGCACGACCTGCGAAGCACGGTTGAACAGGTCGGTATCGGCCTTCGCGACGTAGAAGCCGCAGAAGGCCTGTGCCGTTGTCGACAACGTCACGGTCATCAACGCAGACAGGACAAGAACCAGGATTCTCATGGGATTCTCCTTTGAGGCATCGAATACAAAACATCGGCCGGCGTGGCGGCGCCGCGGGGAAGGGATAGCCGCCACACGTAGCGCCGGCCGACAAAGCAGGCGTCAATGACTGGCACCAGAGGTGCGCACATGACGAGCGCCAGAATGGGTGCGCCCGGCTCGAAGAAGACGAACTGGACGACGTATGTGACCACCGCGACCAACAGTCCGTAGAGCACGCGTCCAATCGCGGCGTCGGGCGCGGTCTTGGGGTCGGAGATCATGAAAAAGGCGAACAGCAGCAGCGCGCCGTTCTGGAGTTGGTGCACCGGGATCGACAGCGGGTCGCCGAGCCAGAGCGCACGGCCGAAGACGAGCAACGCGTAGCCCGCGAGGAATGCTATGGTCGTTTCCGAGCGCTTCGCACGGGTAAGGACCAGGAATCCGAGGCAGGCAAACGCAAATGCGCCTATGGCGGCGCTGCCCCACTGGCCCGTGGACACCCACGCGCGGTCGCTGAGGAGTATTGCCACCACGATTGCAGCGTTCGCCGGATTGAAGACGTGCTTGCTGCGGAAGCGAACGAGAAACTTGCTGGCGATTGCAATCGCGGCGGCACCGGCCGCAACAGCGAGCACATCCGTACGCAGCAGCAAGGTCAGCGACAGCGACGTTATCAAGGGGCTCAGCGGATCGAATCGTCCCGCCGCGACAAGCCGGGTGCAGAGGTACTGCACGGCCAGCGCCGTAGCGAAGATCGCAACGGCGTGCAGCCATGTAACGTCGAAGCCGAGCACTCCGATGCCGAATATAAGCAGGGAACCGAGGACCGCGATCTGGTAATAGCGCGGATCGGCTGCGGCCTTGAGGATTCGTTGCGGGACATCACTGTTCATGCCCGCTACTAACGCGGCGTATAGCCGCGCGGGGTTAGGTCAGAATCAATCCGTCGAGTGCGCGAGCGCTGCTGCTGTCCGGAAAGACCTCGCGCTCAACATAAGCTGCATCTACGTCGAGGTGCTCCGTCAGTATGGTTTTGAAGACGCTGCGCAGGTCAGTCGTTGCCGCGAGGTCGCGTCCTTCGTAGAGATCGCCGTTGCGAAGTCCCGGCCAGTCGGACACGACTTTGCCGCCGTTTATCGCGCCGCCGACAAGGACCGCAGCCGTGGCCGTTCCGTGGTCCGTGCCACGCGTACCGTTTACCCGCGCGGTCCTGCCGAACTCGGTGACGACCGCGACAACGGTATTCGACCATGCGTCGCCGAGCTGGCGCTTGAGTTCATCGAGGCCCGCGTCGAGTGCGGTGAATCGATTCGCAAGCTGTCCCGTCGCGGCGCCCTGGTTTGCATGCGTGTCCCAACCGCCGGCTTCGACGACCGCGATACGGGGGCCATCGTCGGCCTTCAGGAAGTTCGCCGTGGAGCTCATCATCGTGCGCACGAACTGCGCGTCGTTCGGCCGCCGTCGCTGTTCGTTCATGCCGTCAACCGAGTCGGCAATGCTCTGCGACTTGAGCGCCTGTTGCAGCCTGATCGCGAAAAACTCGTCGTCCGCGTACAGATCCGCAAGGCGGTCGATGGTCGAGTCGCTGGTATCCGGCAGCTGCGATGGTGCCCAGCTGGTAACGGAAGCGTCGCCGCGCAGCACAAGCGGCGTGTTCTGCGCCATCGCGATTGCCGTTTCGTTGCCCAGCGAGCCGCCCAGCGGCACGAGCGCCCGGTTGAGCCAGCCGTCGCGCAGCCGGCCGACATTGGCGCCACCGTTTTCGAGGACGTCCTGGCCGTCGAAGTGCGAGCGTTCCCGGTATGGGCTTGCTACAGCGTGGACGACCAGTGCTTCCCGTTGCTCATAACTCTGGTGCAGCGTCTTGAAGGCCGGGTGCAGCCCGAATATCCCGTCGAGCTTGCCGAGACTCGACCCATCAAGTGCCAGCTCGCCGCGCAGGCCAGCGTAGTTGCGGTCACCGTAAGGCGCACACATGGCGAGCCCGTCCACGGCACCGCGGAGGATAACGAGCACGAAGCGGGCGTCCGTATCGGTGCGCGCGAGACTGAGCCCCGGCATTGCCGCAACCGCCATGCCGGCGCCGGCACGTTTCAGGAAATCTCTTCGCTTCATGCCTATCTCCTCTGGAAGTCCGGTGAGGCCAGCAGCAGCGTCATGCCCTGCTTCTGGCTTTCGGCACGCGCAATCGATCGGCGCGTGTTCGCGCCGAAGCTGTCGCCCAGCACCGCGTCGCCGAGGTCGACGGGATTGACCCGACCCGCCGTCAGGCGCGAGACGGTGTTGGCAAACTCGATGCGCTTGTACAGTGCGTCGGCGCCGCCCCATTGTTCCGCCGTATCGGGCCAGCCTGCTGGCGAACCCGGGCGGTACGGCACCTGGCCGAGGATGTCGAGGCCGCCGACGACCTGGCGTCCGTTCTCCGGCACGTGATCGAGTGCTCTGTAGGTTGACACGACATAGTCGTGCGGCGACTTGTATTTGCTGCGAACGTCGAGCCAGGCCTCGTCCGAGTCGATAAGCGCCTCGTAGACTTTCGGCATGTCGCCATCGCTGTCGAGGTAGACGGCAGCAAGCCGATCGACAAGGGAGGCGGGCGGTTCGTCGGCCACGAAGTGGCGAGCGAGCTTCATCGCCAGGTGCCGCGCGGTCGACGGATGCCGTGCCAGGTCGCGCAGCACGGCTTCGCCCTGCTTGAGCCCGTTGTCCGCGTAGGTCTTGCCGAGCACGGTATGGCGGCCCGGCTCGTGAATGATGTCGCGGTATTCGAAGGTGCCGGGCTCTCCCTGCGCAAAACGGCCACGCTCGTTGGCGCCGCCGATCGACCAGCCCGTAATGACCTTGGCGAACGTCGTTACGTCGTCCTGCGTGTAGCCGCCGTCGACCCCGAGCGTATGCAGCTCGAGGATTTCGCGTGCGAGGTTTTCATTGAGCCCGAACTCCTGGTCGCTGCGGAAGCGGTTGGCGCGCTTGCCCGCGCGCGAGTTCGGCCCGATCGATCGCTGGTTGTCGAGATACATGATCATTGCGGGATGCTGTTCGACGGCGATCAGCATGTCCTCGAACTTCCCGGCGATGTGGGGTCGAACCGCCTCGTTCTCGTAAAGGCCCGCGATGGCGGGCAACGGCTGCTTGTCGGCCGATACCGCGAAATGATTGGCCCAAAAATGCACGAGACGTTCGTGAAACGGATGCTCGGTGCTCGCGGCGACGCGATAGCGTGCCAGCGCCTGCTCGACATAGTTCCTGCGGACGACGCGTCCGAACTTCTCGACGATGTCGTCGCCGTTCTGTTTGGCCTCCCGCTGCATGCGCCGAACGGACTGCACGTCGACGATGGCCTCGGCCGAGGTTGGAAGGTCGCGGAACTCGGCAGGCGTGCGCGACGGACCGTCCAGCTGCATCTTCAGCCAGCGGCGCGGCTCGCCCAGTTTCTCGAGGTCACCGGGCCGGGCGCCAAGCCCGAAGCGATTGGCGGCAATGACGGTTTCTCTACTCAAGACGCAGGCCTCCTTTACACCCATTTAACGCGGCCGGCGTGTGGAGGTTGACAGGGCCGACCTGAATGCGACCTGACGGCCCATTTTGTGTCATAATTATGTCAATAAAAACAAAAACATAGTCGTGTTTGCATCCAAACAGCCGGCGACCGGCATCTACTCGACGAAGACTGCTTATTTGAGCCCCGGAAAGATTAGGAGAAAACACTGTGGTTGAAGAGTTTATTGGCCTTGCTGCCGTTCTCGGGCCTGTCGTCCTTGTCGGCATATTCCTGTGGTTTCGCTACAGGTCGCGCCTAGACATGCAGCAGACGATACGCCTCGCACTCGACAAGGGACAGGAACTGAGTCCCGAGCTGATCGACCGGCTCGGTCATCCGAAGCGGTCGCAGAATTATGATCTGCGCCTCGCGCTTATCTGGCTAGCGATTGCGTTTGGCCTCGTACTGTGCGGCGCTGCTGCGCCGGACCCGAGTGGCAATGCGTTCCGCGGCTGCCTCGCCGGCGCGGCGTTCCCGTTCGCGATCGGCGTGGCTTACCTGCTGATCTGGCGTTTCGCGGGACGTGACTGATCAACGCGCGGCCGATATACGGAGACGCCGAGGACCACCAGCTCGTCGCGCGCGCCGTATCCGCCGAGGATACGGACGCGTTCGGCGAGCTGATCCGCCGGCACCAGTCGCAGGTGCGCAATTTCCTGCGAAAGCTGGCGCACGACCCGGCGTTCGCCGACGACCTGGCACAGGAGTGCTTCCTCAGGGCGTGGGAGAAGCTCTCCACGTACTCGGGACGAGGCTCGTTTATCGGCTGGCTGTTGAAGATCGCCTACACGACCTTCCTGCAGTCGAAACGGAAGTCGAAGCGCTACAACGAGATCCTCGAGGAAGCCGGGCATGTCGCGGACGCCGAATCGAGGAGTTACACTCAACCGACGGACGAAGTCACTGATCTGCAAAAGCTCCTGTCGGTGCTCGACGATGAGGAACGCGCCATTATGGTTATGTCATACGCCTGCGGCCTTTCCCATCGCGAGATCAGCGAGGCAACGGACCATCCCGTGGGAACGATCAAATCGATCATCTTCCGCGGCAAGGAAAAGATCAGGACGAGTTTTGAAATCAAAGATCATCAACATGGCTGATAGCACCAAAGACGCAGAAGATCGCATGCTCGAGTCGATGTTCGCGGCCGAGCCGATCGCCGATGACGGGTTCAGCAAAGCGGTTGTCGCCCGTGTGCGTCGCCGCATCTGGCTACGGCGGCTGGCATTGCCGATCGCGATGGTCACCGGCGGCGCTATTGCCGTCAAACCGGCATCCGAGCTCGTCATCGCCGTTTCCAAGCTGCTGTCCGCGGTGCCGGAAGGCGTTGTGGAAGCGCAGGTTTCGTGGCTGCCGCAGATGGGCAGCGTGGC
>JASJBG010000011.1 GCA_030066625.1 Woeseiaceae bacterium | reverse complement strand
TTCCACCGCACGTACTGCAGCCCGGCTCGGTGCGCCGCATCAAGGCGCCGTTCGAGGACTACCACCACGTGCCGGTCGCGGCCGAGGCGAAAGCGCTCGCCGACCACGGCATCATCGTGACAATCGGCGCACACGGCCAGCGCGAAGGACTCGCCAGCCACTGGGAGATGTGGGGCTTCGCACAGGGCGGCATGTCGCCCGTCGAGGTGCTGGCGACCGCAACCATCTGGCCCGCGAGGAAACTCGGCTTCGCCGACGACCTGGGCTCGATCGAGGCCGGCAAGCTCGCCGACCTGGTCGTGCTCGACACGAACCCGCTCGAGGACATCTACGCAACGGACGGAGTCGACAAGGTCATGCTGAATGGCCGACTCTACGAGGCCGAGACGCTGAACGAAATCGCGACCGGCGACCGCCGGACCCAACCCTTTTACTGGCAATAAACCAATGCTGAACCCGGATCTCGATACCGCCGCCCTCGCCCGCGAATTTGCCATCGATCGCAGAGTGCGTATCCCGGATGTGCTCGACGCCGACACGGCCGAACGCCTCGCGAGCATCGCCGCGTCGGACCTGCCGTACCAGCTCATCACCTACGTCGACGACCGTTCGATAGAGATCCCGCCGGACGGATTCGCCAAGCTCACGCGTGAGCAACTCGAAGCCATGCAGCGGCAGATCGGTGCCAATGCGGCCAACGGTGTCGGCTACCTGTACGAGGGCTACCGGCTCGGACCCGACCAGGCCGGCGCCGGCGACGACACGGCATTCCTGCAGTCGGTATTCGAAGCCCTGAACAGCGAGGAAATGCTGGCCACGATCGCTGCGATAACCGGTGCGGAAGACCTCAAAAGCGCGGATGCGCAAATCACGCGCTACGGGCCCGGTCACTTCCTGACCCGCCACCAGGACCACGTGGGGGCCGGCCAGCGACGGCTGGCCTTCGTTTTCTCGTTCGCGAGCGACTGGCACCCCGACTGGGGCGGCCTGCTGCAGTTTTTCGAGAAAGACGGTACGCCCCGCGACGCCTGGACGCCCGCCTACAACGTGCTGTCACTGTTCGATGTCACCCACGTGCATTCGGTCACCTACGTTGCGCCGTTTGCGCCGCAACCGCGACTGTCGCTGACGGGCTGGTTCCGCGCGAAACCCTGGTAAGCCCCACGGCATAGCCGCAGATCGATGCTAACCAAATCCGAAGCCTGGGCATCCAAGCTTCGATGGTGGCAGTAATGCAGGGCGGCGGGGTACCGACCCAGGCGGATTTTCACGCGGCGATCACGGCTCGGGCCGATCGCTGGGTTGCCGCGTGCCTGCGCATCACGAGAAGTCGGGAACTCGCGGAAGATGCAGTCCAGGAAGCGCTGCTGTCGGCCTGGAACAAGCGCGACCAGTTCCAGGGCGGTGCGCGCCTCGACACCTGGATCCACCGCATCGCCGTCAATGCTGCGCTGCAGCTGCTCCGGAAGCAGCGGCCCGCAAACTTCGATTCGCTCGATTTCGAGGTGATGGATGACGGCGATTTACCCGAGGACGAGCGACTCGCAGAGGAACTCGAGGCGGACCTGACATCTGCGCTGGATCACCTGACCGACATAGAGCGCACCTGCTTCGTGCTGAAGCACCTCGAACAGTGGCGCCTTAAGGAGATCGGCGACGAACTGGAATTGAGTGTTGGCACCGTCAAGCAGGCGCTGTTTCGCGGCGTCCGCAAACTGCGGCGGCACATGCCGGCTCTCAGGAGTGTAGATAAATGAAACCCGACTTCATCGACGACACGCTGACGCTGTACTTCTACGACGACGGCCTTTCGCCTGCCGAACGCCAGCGCGTGCAGCGTGCAATGTCCGAGGACCCCGCGCTCGCGGAACGCTATCGGAGACTCTCGGCAGAGCTCAGCCGGATGCAGCCGGAAGCGTCCGAAGCGCTGCCGGCGGACATGCTCGCGCGCTTCCACGACACGATCGATCGCGCGGCCGCTCTCGAACGACAGGCAGACGACCGGCCGGCGCCGCGCGTGCACTTCATGTCCTTCTTCTGGGGTGCCGCCATAACGGCGGCGCTGGCACTCGGCATCGGGATCGGCGTGCTCGTCAGTGGGGATCGCACAGCGGACCTGCCGCCTGACGTAACCCTCGCCGGCGGCCAGCCCCGCGATACGACGGCCTTTACGCGCGGACTGCAGGTGCACTTTCGCGACAGCCAGCAGGAGCTCATGGCCCTGCCCATCGAATCGGACACCGAGCGCATGCTGCTGATCCTGAACCTGATCGAGCAGAATCGTCTCTACGAACGCGCCGCCGAGCACAACGACGCACCGCAGCTCGCGCGCGTGCTGCGCGCATTCGAGCCAATCCTCGTACAGCTTGCGGCGGAGGACCTGTCCGCAGAGGACGCCGAGGCGCTGCGCGCCCAGCTCAGCTTCGAACTCAACGTGATGCTAACCAAACTCGCACGCGAGTCATCTGAGCAGACACAGGACAACGCACAGGAAACACGCACATGAAACCGATCACCAGACTCATCGCCTGCTTCGCGCTGCTCGCAATCGCTGCACCGGCGTTTGCACAGGACGACACGAACGATTCCAAACGCCTGAAGCTGGCCGCGCTGGAAGCGCTGATCTCGGCGCCGCCCGAACGCGCGCTGCCGCTCGCGGAGAAGGCGCTCAAGGGCGACCACAGCGACGAGGTAAAAGAGCGCGCGCTGTTCGTGCTGAGCCAGATCGACCAACCCGAAGCACAAAACCTGCTGCTCGATACGGCGCGCCAGGGCGACGGCGAGCTGCGCCACGAGGCCATTCGCATGATCGGCATCGGCGGCGACGAGGCGGCGCTTGCCGAGCTCGGCACGCTGTACTCGGGCGGCGACGAAGACTTCAGGGACGCCGTGCTGGAGGCCTACCTGATCGCCGGCGACAAGCAGGCCGTATACACGATTGCGGCAGACTCCAACGGCGAGGACGAAGCGGCGGTCGAGATGCTTGCTGCTATGGGAGCCACAGAGGAACTCCGCCAACTGCGCGAGACGTTCGGCATGTCCGAAAGCCTGATCGAAGCCGCCATTATTTCGGACGACGCTTCGATGTTGCGCGACGTGGCCTTCGATAGCAGCGACATCGAACTGCAAAAACAGGCAATCGAGGCGCTCGGCGTCATCGGCGGCAGCGACGTCAACGCGACGCTCGTCGAGATCTACCGCGGCACGGACTCGGAAGACGTTCGCCACGCCGCCCTCGAGGGCATGCTCATTTCAGGACACGATGAAGGCGTACTGGAACTGTACCGCGCGGCGGACAACGACGCCGAGAAGAAGGAGCTCCTGGAGTTCCTCGTCATGATGGGCAGCGACGAGGTCTGGGACCTCATCGACTCGGCGTTCGACGGTGGCCTCTGATGCGCCGCTTCGAACGCGTCGTACGTGTACTCGCCTGCGTCCTGCTGGTCGCGGCCTGGTCGGACAGCCAGGCGCAGGCGCTCCAGGTCCCGGCCGCTGACGGCTGGTACAGCTGGGAGGTCGAAGCCAGCGAGGCGGGACAGTCGAGCTGCTGTTTCCGCTGGCAAGCCGGCGGAGGACGTGCGGGCTGCGACCTCGATGACCGTCGCGGCGGCTTCAACGTGTCCGAGGATTGCGTGCTCGATTCAACCCGCCTGACGCTCTACGTGCGGATGCGCGATGGTCGGCCCGATCGTGCCCGCGCGCTGAGTGCCGACTGCCCGGTCAATGCCGAGACGGATGTCGCCAGCCTTGGCCAGGTAGCAACGGACTCGAGCGTCGAATGGCTGCACCGCCAGGTCAACGACGAGCAGCGGCTGACGTCGGAACTCGTCGCCGCGATATCCATGCACGCCGGGGCAACGGCATTCCGTGCCCTGACGAGCCTGCTGGAGGATCGCGACCGGCCGATGAAGACGCGGGAAGCCGCACTGTTTTGGTTGGCCCAGTCGGACACCGACGAAGCCTACGAATATTTCGACCGGCTGCTCAGCCGGCGCTAGCGGGTGGCATAAAAAAAGCCCCGCGCGAGGCGGGGCTTTTCCAAGGAATTGCTGCAGTCTAACGCGCGCGTCGACGGCGAGCCGCTACGCCGAGAAGGCCGAGACCAAGCAGAGCAAGGGTACCGGGTTCCGGAACGTCGACCTCGTCGATACGCAAGTTGTCGATTGACCAGGCGCGCCAGCCGCCAGTTGCCTGGAATGAAATCTGGTCGATGTCCGCCCAGGACAATTCCGTCCATGTCCCGAGACCGTTGTCCAGGGTATCGGTGAAACTCATCAACATCGAATCCACAACGCCGTTGCGCACTGTTGTAATCGTCACGTCGGACGTGTTGCCGAATGTCGCACCAAGATCGAGCACCAGGTCGACGGCGGTGTCGAACGTCAGAATGATCTCGTGGCCGATGGTATTGACGGACAGCGAGGCCGGACCGTTTGTGCCTTCCGAGTCGAAGTTCCCCGGATCACCGCGACTAACACCGCCGATCAAACCGAAATAGTTGCCACCAATCGTCAGCCCGTCGGCGGCGTAGAAGTCCGTTGGCTGCCCGGTGTACCCTAGTGCATCCCATGCATCTTCGAAGTCGATCACGACGGCGCTCGCCGTCATGGGTGCGGCGAATACCGCAAATACCGCAGCGATCAGTAGTTTTCTCATGGCCGAATTGCTCCTTGTGGTGGCTCATCCCGAAAGTTGCAATGTCCGTGCCGAAGGGGACTAATCTCAGATAAATCCGAAACTTACCCTCTATCAAGAGTCTAGCGACGACGCGATGTTGAAAAGAATCCCGACGCTGCGGCAGCGTCTTGGGCCTCGAGCCTAACGGCTTCGGTAGACGCCGAAATAGACGAACGGCTCGCTCGCCCGCTGGCCGGGCTCGACGTCGGCAGGCACCTGGCGTAACACCGGCTCGAGACTCTTCAGGTAGCTGACAATCGCCTCGACGTCATCATCCGAGAGCTTCGCATACCCCTGCCACGGCATCGTCGCGATGCGGCGGCTGCCGTGGCGGCCGATGCCGGCACGAATCGCGTTCGCCAGCTGCTGGTCGCTCCACAGGCCGATGCCGGTCTCGTCATCCGGCGTGATGTTGGGCGGATAAACGACGCCGGGGAACTCGGTTCCGAGCGGATTCGAATACGCGATGCCGATTCCCGACCCCGCGAGCGACAGGCTCATGTCCGGCACACCGGCCAGCGCACCCTCGGTATGGCAAGCACCGCAGCCGAGCAGTTCGACGAGGTATTCGCCGCGCGCGACCCTGTCACGGTCGATGGGCGCATACCGTCCGGGCGCGGCGGCCGGCGCATCGAGTATCGTTACCGCCTGAACCTCTTCGTAGTCAGCGAGCGGATCGTAGGCCTGCTCGGTCGCACAGGCCGCGAGCAGTATAGGTATGAAAAGGAGATGTGGGTACCGCATCGGGCGATCTCCGGGCAGTGTGACCGTTCACTGTAGGGCGATTTTTCTGTGCGCTGTATACCGGAAAACCCATATGACCATGGTGTATTATTCTCGCGGGTTGGGGTAGCCGCTTGCGGCAATGTGAGGGAGATCCATGATTACGCGTGCAAACGAACCGCAGTCGATCGGCGGTGTTCTGGACACAGGCTTCAAGATCTTCGGTGCCGGCTTTATGGCCATCGTGCCGATTACCTTTCTCGGCACACTGATCAGCGCGATTGCAGGCTATGCGCTGACCATGTCGATGTTCGATGCCGCTGAGGCCGGCGACCCGATGGCGGGCCTGGGTGCGGCCGGCGTCATCAGCTTCATCGTCGTCTTGATCATAAGCCTCGTCTTTTTTGGCGCGGCGCTGATTCGTACGCGGCACATTGCGCGAAACGAGCAAGGCTCGTTCGGCTCCGCACTGGCTGGGGGGTTCAAACGCTTCCCGTCCGTGCTCGTCGCCAGTATCGCCTACGGTATCGCGATAATGATCGGCTTCATCGCGCTGGTCATCCCCGGCATCTTTCTGTCGGTGGCGCTCGCGTTCTGCCTGTACGCGGCGGCGGCCGACAACAAGGGACCCTTCGAAGCCCTGAGTTACAGCTACGACATCGTGCGCGGCAACTGGTGGCGCTCCGCAGCGGTACTGACCGTGATCCTCATCATCCTGATCGTGTTCCAGCTCACGATCGTGTTCGCGGCCGGCCTGTTCGCCGTTGCCGGCGACCCGACGATGGGCCCGAACCTGATACTCGACGTGGTCATTACGCCGATCATCGGCTCGATCATTTCGACCTTGAGCTACTGCCTGGCTTTCGCCGTTTACGATGACCTGAAACTGCGCAAGGAAGGCAGCGATCTCGCCGATCGCATCGAGGGGCTCGGCGAAGAAGCGTGAGCGAGACCGCGGCGCGACTCGTAACGCTTTCGCTGCTCACCCTGTTTTCGGCGTCGGCACTCGCCGACGTCAGCACCCAGATTGCCGCCTGCGCCGAGGGCAAGGACGACGAGTGGCAGTTCGACGCGGTTGCCGACGCGTGCCCCGAAGTCCTCGCGATTGTCGACGCGCATCCCCTGGCGGACACGATGCCGGCCAACTGGTCGGAAGCGCTGACGCCTTTCAAAACCACACAGCTCGATTTCTTCGACGCGTACTACGTCGACAGCGGCCCCGATACTGGGATCATCGGCACGGCATCGCTCGATGCGATTGTCGACGAACTCGATAATCCATCGCGCGTCGAGGAAGAGAAGTCAGCGTGGCAGCGGTTCACAGACTGGCTCAAGGAGATCTTCGGTGACGATGAGGGCGAAACGCCGCAGTGGCTCGACGAGTGGCTGTCGAAGATCAAGATCCCCCAGACCGCGCTGCAGTACACCTTCTATGTCCTGGCGGTGCTGATCATCATCGGCGCGATAGCCGTTATCGTGATCGAGATTCGCGCGGCGCGCTCGAGCTATGCGCGTGAGCGGGCAGCGCAGGCCGGCATGGGCGGCTACGGCGCCGCCGGACCGGTCATGCTGACGCTCGCGGATCTCGACGCAGCCGAGCTGCGAGACAAGCCGACGATCATGCTGCGGCTTATCGTGCAGCGGCTCGAAGCCCTCGCCATGCTGACACACCAGCCTGCCGCGACGCACCGCGAACTTGCGCTGACTCCGGCCGGCCTGGCCGAGGAGCAGCGGGCATCATTGGTCGTCGTCTCACGCTCTGCCGAGCGTGCACGCTATGGTGGCGGCGTGCCGAAGGCTGACGAGGTCGACGAGGCGCTGCGCCAGGGCTCGTCGCTCCTCGAGCGGCTGAAGCGTCGATAATGCGCGACCGTCTCGTCACGCTGGCCGGTGCGCTGCTTGCGCTCGTTGTCATCTACGGGCTGTTCTTCGCCGAGCAGGAAGTACCCGAACCGGCCCGCCCCGTTACCACGGAAGTCGCCAGCAACGGCCTTTTCGCGCTCAAGACCTGGCTGGACGGCGAAGGCGTCGCCACGCTGAGCCTGCGCGAGCGCTATCCCGAGCTCGCGGCACATCCGGAACTGCCTGCCGCGACGGGCAACGTACTGCTCGTCGCCCTGCCCTACTATCGGCCGCCCCGCGAAGCCGAGGTCGCCGAACTCAAGAGCTGGGTGCAGGCCGGAAACACGCTGCTGATCATGGCCGCGCTCAACGATACGTCCGACTGGAGCACCGCCGTGCCATCGCGCCTGATCGACGACCTGGGCAGCGTGGCCGACACCTATTTCCGCGCAATCAACGAGGACGGCGACGATTATCGGAGCCCCCTGTTGAGCCTCTTCGATGACGATCCGGACGCAGAGCGCTACGCCGTCGAGCCTCGTGAAGGCCACCCATTGGTCGAAGGCATCGAGCGCATGGCGGCCGAATCCGACATGGTGACATCGATCTGGGTCCCGGATGCGTACAACAACGGCGACCTGATTCTCGAACTCGCGACGATCCCGCTCACCGGCACGCCGCTCATCTGGCAGCGCAAAACCGGCGACGGCCAGACGATCATCGTTGGCAGCGGCACGATGTTCACGAACCGGGCAATAGCGCGCGCGGACAACCGGCGCTTCATCGCCAACGTGGTTGCGCATCACCTGGGCCCGGACGGCCGCTTCGTATTCGACGATATGCACCAGGGGCTGTCGGCGCTGTACGACCCGGACGCGTTCTACTCCGACAGTCGCCTGCACACGACCATCTGGTTCGTAATCGGCTTCTGGCTGCTCTACGTCGTCGGCTCGAGCAATCGCCTCTTGAATCCGCGGGCCGAAACCCTCGCCCTTCGGCAGACCGATTTCGTCCAGGCCGTCGGCGGCTTCATCAGTAACAACTCGAGCAAGACCGACGCCGGGTTGTGGTTGTTCCGGTCCTGGTTCAACGACGTGCGCCGGCACCTGCACCTGCCGACAAACGGCGAACCCGTCTGGTCCGAGCTGGACGGACTGCGTACGCTCGACCCCAAGCTGCTCGGCCGGCTCAAGCGCCAGCACGCGCGCCTCTCGACTGGCCGCGCTCTCGACCTCGTCGACATTCACAACACGATTAACCGTGCAAGACAGGCAATAGGATAGGCAATGACCAACAAGGCAGTAGAGTTCGAACAGACCCTGAAGGCGACCCTCGGCAAAACCGTCTTCGGCGTAGAGCATGTCATCCACGCACTTGCCGTTGCGCTCATCGCCCGCGGTCACGTGCTGCTCGAAGGCGCGCCGGGGCTCGGCAAGACCTTGCTCGCACGTACCCTGAGCCAGGTTCTAGGTAGCGAATTCAAGCGCATCCAGGGAACCGCCGACCTGATGCCGAGCGATATCATCGGTGTCCACGTCTTCGATACCCAGCAAGGCCAGTTCAACTTTCACCGCGGACCGCTGTTCGCGGACGTCGTGCTCATGGACGAGGTCAATCGCGCCGGCCCGAAGACGCAGTCAGCGCTGCTCGAGGCGATGGAGGAACGCCAGGTCAGCATCGATCGCGAGAAGTTCAAGCTCGCTGACGATTTCCTGGTACTCGCCACGCAGAATCCTCACGAGTTCGAGGGAACCTACCCGCTGCCCGAATCACAGCTCGACCGGTTCCTGATTCGCGTGCCAATGGATTACCCCGCTCGCGACGCGGAAATGCGCGTCCTGCGCGCGTACGACCTGCCGTCCGCGCGACCGGCGGCTGCCGACACCACGCTGCCAGCGGCCGCGCTCGCCGAGGCCCGCAGCGTGATTGGCAACGTGCACCTGGGCGACGAACTGATCGCCTATTGCATCGATCTCGCTACGGCGACCCGGCAGAGCGAGAAGATCCAGCTGGGCCTGTCGACTCGCGGCGTACTTGCGCTCGTGCGCTGTGCGCGCATCGAGGCCGCTCTCCGCGGTGGCGAGTATGTCGTCCCCGATGACGTCAAGGCCAGTGCCCCGTGGGTGCTGCCGCACCGGATCGTATTGACGCCCGAGGCCGCTCTCGACGGCCTGAGCGCCGACGACGAAGTCCGGCGCATCGTCGACGCCGTCCCGGTGAACCTCTGAGCCCCGGACTCGAATGAGCCTGTCGCCCCGAGCCGTCGCACTTGCCGCGCTGATCGCCGCGATCGGCATCGTCAGCACGTGGAATCCCGACGTGTTACAGGCCGCGTGGAAAATTGGCGCCGCGCTATTCCTGTTCGGACTCATCTACGAATGGGTCATCGTGCAGCGCAACCGCCCTGCCGTGGCACTCGATGACGATGCACCACTCTACCTGGGTCGCCGCATCGACGCGGGGCTTGCATTCACGAACGCCGGCGGCCGGGTACTCGAGCTCCGGTATGCGCCGGCGCTCCCCGATGGCCTCTCCGGCAGCATCGACAACCGCAGGGTGATGCTGCCGCCCGGGACCACGGTCGATCGCGTGCCCGCGCAGGCGGTGCGCCTCGGGAGGACGACGTGGGGAACGCTGCCGGCGATGCTCACGGGTCCGCTCGGTCTCGCCCGATGGTCGCTAAAGCTGAAGCTCGATGAGGAGCTGCGCATCATCCCCGACACGCTCGGCAATCGCGGCACGCAGCTCGCCTCGAGCGACATCGGCACCGAATCGCGTACCCAGGTGGGCAGCGGCATGGAGCTCCACCACCTGCGTCCCTACCGCCGTGGCGACGCGCCCAGTTCGATCGACTGGAAAGCAACGGCGCGCAGCGGCGACCTCATCACGCGCGTGTTCGGCGAGGACCAGCACCTGGAGATCATCCTGTGCCTCGATGCAGGCCGCACCAGCCGACTCGAAATGGACGGTATGGCACAGGTATCGCACTACGTGAACCTTGCCGCGCGCTTCGCCGAATACGCGGCTGTCGCCGAAGACCGGGTCGGGCTCGTCGTGTTCTCCGATCGCATTCACGAGGCCGTGCAGCCACAGCGCGGCATCAAGGGCGTCCGCGGCATTCGCGCGGCGCTGACGGATCTCGAACCCCGGCTGACCGAATCGGACCTGACGCAGGCAGCACTCAAGGTGCGCACACTCGCCCGGCATCGCAGCCTCGTCATTCTGCTGACGAGCCTCTACGACCGCGGTGCAAACCCGGCACTCAAGCGCTTCGTATCGGCGCTGTCACCGAAGCACCTGCCGATCGTCGTGGGTACGATGAGCGAAGAGGTTTCGGCGCTCGCGGACCGCGACGCCGACGACTGGTTCGATCCTTACCGGAGCCTCGCCGCACAGGAATACCGGCGCGACCTGCAGGCCAATGCCGCAGTCTTGACGCGCATGGGTGCGTACACCGTGACTTCACGGCCGAGCGTGCTCGATAGCCGGGTAATGGGGCTTTACGACCGCCTCAAGGCGCGGCACCTGATCTGACGCCGTTCGCCCGGCGCGCCGCGAGCAGGCGCCTGGGCACGCCTCCGAGCACGGCCGCGAATAACAGGAAATAGACGATACCGACGAATACCTTGAAAGCGAACGGGTAAGCGTCACTCGGTGATACGTAGCCTTCGATGATGCCGGCGCCGACGAGGAACAGCGCACAGACGAAGACCAGCTTTGCCGCGCGCGTGCTCGCCTGCTGGAACGACCGGGCACGTGTCTGGTTGCCGGGCCGCGCGATCGACGCCCCCAACGATACACCCACCGCACCGGCGATACAGATGACACTGAGCTCGACGACACCGTGGGCAATGACGAACTCGAACAGTCGGCCCGCGAGCTGGTACTGCGCCACCATCGCGAAGATCCCGCCGATCATGAGGCCGTTGAGCCCCATGATGTAGATCGTACCGAGGCCGTAAAAGACGCCGAGGGTCGCCGCGAACAGCGACACTATGATGTTGTTGGTCAGGATCTGTACGGCCAGTACCGACGATGGCACGACGTTAAGCAGGTCATCGGTCCACAGTTCGCCGCGCGCCGCACCGTTGATCATCTGCTCCGAGGCCAGCAGCGCTGCCAGCTCCGGGTAGGTGGAGATGAGCCACCAGCCGGCGAGCAGCGATGCGACGAACAGCGCCGTCACCCAGAATATCTGTTCGCGCAGATCCCACGTGATGTCGACGATCTCGTTCAGAAAGAGGTTCTTGAACGACTGTCGCGCCGTGCCGGGTTTCTTGTGCAGCGCGCGGTGGTAGCGCGCGTAGAGCTGTTTCAGGAATCGCGTCAGCTTGCCGCCCGGCGACAGACGCTCGGCTACCGTGAGGTCGCGCGCGATCTCCCCATAGCTGTGAACAGCCTTCAGCAGGTCGTCACGGCTCGAATGCTTGCTTTTTTCGATGCGAGTCAGCCGTTCGGCCGATTCACGCCACTCCGGCAGCTTGTCCCCGGCCCAGGACTCGGGTGTTGCCAAGTTACGCCTCCTTGAGGTGCGCCTTCAGCTGCGCGTACAGCCGGTCGTCGTTAATGGCTGGCTGCGCGTCCGCATCGAGCTGCTTGAGCAGCTTGCTGCCCAGGTCGTGGCGGGAATGCTCATTGAGCGAGTCCCAGCGCTCGACAAGTTCGCGAACCAGCTCGGCCTCGCGGAGTCCGAGCTGCCTGCCGAAGCCGAACTCGACGTCCTTCAGCACCTTCTTCTCGTCCGCTGCATCATAGATCAGCAGGGTCCCCGCGGCGAGGTCGCCGAAGCGGACGTTGTTGGCCGTAAACACGGTCGTCAGCAAACCGATGAGGTACGCCGAAGGCAGGCTGTCGACGAGGCGGAATGCATTGCGGATCAGGTGTGCGACGACGTCCGGACTTTGTCCGTCCCGGGTCACGATACGCACGCCCGCGATTCGCTTGCCCGGCGTTCGTCCGTCCATGACGATCTCGAGCACCGGGTGATATAGAAAATAGATGAGCATCGCGGGCAGGCCCGCAAGCCAGAAGAACGTGGTGAGCGAGGACACTTCCACATCGAACCAGGTCGTCGTTCCCTGGTAAAACAGCAGCACGAGCAAGTACCAGGCCGTCGCCAGTACGAAGCGAATGTGCCAGTCGATAATGAAGGCATACGCGCGGCCGCCGGGTCCGGCGATGTCGAACTCGAGATCGGTCCCGGTGACGCTGGGAATGTTCAGGCGATCGTGCATTGAGTTAGTGTAACGAAACTCGTACACAATCAAAGTACGCGTGTCACAGCCCGACGCCGCAGCCCGACGTATCCGCGCCCCACCCCGCTCTCTTCAGATGCCGGGCATCACACCCAGAAACCGGGGGATGAACGTATCCGACCTGTCGGTCCGGTACCTGCAGGATGAGCATGAGACCATTAGCGGCGTACCGGGTGATGTCAGTCGCCGAGCGATCGGTACAGGCGCAGAACACCCTCCTCGGCGGCGACCATCACGATAAGCACGGCTATGAGCGCCACGATACCGTGCAGCGGACCATCGAATTCGACGCTGCCGCCGAATACGATGTCGAGCGCCGCGAGGATCACGAATTTCGAGGCGAACAGTATCAGCCAGGCACAAAAGAAACGCAGCACCCTGGCGGTCTTCCCGGGTCGCGCGTTGAAATAGTCAGCCACCCTATGCTCAATCGCGAGTGTCAATTTGAGCAGTACCTGCAGTAGCGCAGCAGCAAGCATCGATACCGTAAACGAGTCGACGGTAACGTGCTGCCAGTACTCAGCGAACAAGTTCAGGACGACAAGATCAATGAGAATCGCCGTGAAATACAACAGAAACAGCCGCTGCCCTTCGGACAAAGGCGCCGTTTCGTTCAGATCGATTGCCGGCGTACTCATAAATCACCTTTTCGGATGCTTCGGCCCCGAAGTCTAAAGCAACCGTCGTCACAGATCGCCATAGAATGCCCTGTGAAACCGCAGTGCACCCTTCGGCCGCGCGAGCGTGAACGACCTGATCATGAAGAACTCCGCGTAATCCTGCTGCGGCGCGTTCGCCGGCGACAGCTCAAAGCCGAAGCGCCGGTAGTAGTCCGGGTTGCCGGTAAGGATGCAGCCGGCCGCGCCTGCGGCCTCTATGCGCGCGAGGCCGGCCCTTATCAGTGCCGAGCCGATGCCGCGGCGTTGGTGCCCCGGCAAGACTGAAACCGGTCCGAGTGTGAACCATGGCCCGGTCGCATCGGCGGACTTGGCCGGTGAGAATGCGACGTGGCCGACAAGCTCGTCGTCGACCACGGCAACGAGGGACACCGTCAGCGCGTCGACGGAGCGCAGCCGGTCGACGATGTCCTGCTCGTCGCCACCCGCGTAAGGCATGTCCCGGAACGCGCGCTCGGTAACCGACCGTATCGCTTGAGCGTCGGCGGGATCCTCGTCTCGAATCTCGACAGACAGATGGACCTCAGCGTTCTTCGCTGTCGCCGGGCAGGGCCGGCTGGTCCTTCGGTCGCACCATTGCTTGCTTCTCGCCGGGGCAGCTCATTACCCAGTCGCTGCAGTCACCGCGCGCGAGCGACTCGACGCCGACGGCGAATGCGAACAGGAGCAACAGGTAAATCGATCCGAGCACGGTTGTTTTTGTCATTGTGCGGCCCTTTTTTCGATCATTGTGGGCCGGCCGCGGGAAAGCCGCAAATGTTTCGGGCCGGTCACCGCAACGCAGCACCGGGCAATGGCTGTCAGGGTACTTATGTCAGCTCGGCATCCGCCTCATCCGCAGCGAATACGAGGTAGTAACCGTTGAGGTCGCGGATGCCGAGTTCGCGGAGCCCGTAGTCCTGGGTCTCGGGTCCCCACTCGAAGCCGACCTTGTCCTGAAGCCTGCTTGCGACTTGGTCGACGTCGTCAACAAAGACATAGACGAGGCCGCTCAAGACCGGACCCGGCTGTGCATCGAGTGCACCCGAGAAGAACCAGAGCCGGGCGTCGCCGAGGGTGACTTCGGCCCAGATCTCCACGTCGTCGTCCCGGTATGAGCCGCTCTGCGTGAAGCCGAGCACCTCGGTGTAGTAGCGCACGGTCTCGGCGAGATCCGGGGCAAACAGGCTGGGTATCGTCGGCGGACGTGGCATCGCCGTCGAGGATCGCGCATCGGCTGCGGACCGTCAAAGAACCAAAAATTATTCCACCTGTGAAAGCCAATCGATATGCGATTACACTGGCGACGGGAGGGGAACCCATTGATCGCTCGAACTCTTCGCATGCGCCTGCAAGCGGCGTTTGCATTGCTCGCCCTGGCCTGCGGCAACGCCGCGCTTGCGCAGACAGACGTGCCGCCCGAAGAACGGCCGCGGCCGCTCATGCAGGCAACGGCTCTCGAGACGGCGCCGGTGGTCGACGGCATCGTCGTAGGCGACCCCGCGTGGGAAGGTCTTCTGCCGGCCACGGGTTTCACGCAGGTCCAGCCGATCGAAGGCGCGCCGGCGACCCAGGACACGGCCGTTTACATAGGCTATACGAATACCGCGCTGTACATCGGCGTAATGGCCTACGACGACAACCCCGGAAACATCATCATCGCCGACAGCCGGCGCGACTCCCCACTCGACGAGACCGACAGCTTCCAGGTCATCATCGACGGACTCAAGGACCGCCAGAACGGCTACCTGTTCGGCACCAACCCGGCCGGCGTGGAGTACGATGCCCAGGTCGTGAAAGAAGGCTCGACGGGCCAGTTTGGCTCGGGCGGAGGCGGCTTCAACCTGAACTGGGACGGTAGCTGGACCGTCGAGGCCACGATAACCGAGCAAGGCTGGAGCGCGGAGTTCGAGATCCCGTTTACGACGCTGCGCTACGGCAATGCGGACGAGCAGGAATGGGGTATCAACTTCCAGCGCAATATCCGCAACAACAATGAAATCGTGTACTGGGCCCCGCTCAACCGGCAACGCAACATCGAGCGTGTCTCCGAGGC
The DNA here is from genome assembly GCA_030066625.1 of Woeseiaceae bacterium. GTDB lineage: Bacteria > Pseudomonadota > Gammaproteobacteria > Steroidobacterales > Woeseiaceae > UBA1847. The sequence continues at coordinate 33,398 of JASJBG010000011.1, read as the reverse complement.
AGGCACCCTGCAGGGCATCGAACCGCCGGCCTCGCGCAACCTGCAGTTCACCCCTTACGGGCTCGCGAGCTGGTCCCAGGGCGGCGTTCTGGATGCGACGATCGCCGACCAGGAATTCGGCTTCGACATCAAGTATTCGCTGACACCCAGCCTGACCCTCGACGCCACCTACAACACCGACTTTGCCCAGGTCGAAGTGGATGACGCGGTGGTCAACCTCGACCGCTTCAGCATCTTCCTGCCCGAGAAGCGGCCATTCTTTCTCGAAAACGCCGGGCAATTTACCGTCGGTAACGCTCGCCAGGTAGAGCTGTTTTTCAGCCGCCGCATCGGCATCGACGACGGTGAACCCGTGCCGATCGAGGGCGGTGTGCGACTGTCCGGCAAGGTCGGCAACAGCACCAATGTCGGCTTCCTGTACATGGCCGACGAAGGCATTGCGGGCGTCGCGCCGCAGAACGACTTCGTCGTCGCGCGCGTTAACCAGGAGCTGCCGAATCGTTCGTCGATCGGCGTGCTGGCGGTCAGCCGCAACGGCGACGGCAACGTTAACGGCAATGCGGCGACCGACGAGAACCAGACCTACGCGATCGACGGTCGCTGGGGCATCGGCGACAACCTGCTGTTCGAGGGCTGGTACGCGCGAACGGATACGCCGGGGCTCGACGGCGACGACAAGGCGTTCGCCGCCAAGATGAACTACGACTCGGCGAAATGGTCGTCGCGCCTCAACTGGACCGAGGTGCGCGAAGACTTCAATCCCGAGGTCGGCTTCCTGCAGCGTGACGACTACCGACGCGGCGAGTTCTTCATCATGCGCCGCTATCGTCCGCAGGGCGCGCTGCTCGAGGTACGGCCGCACATGTCCATCCTGAACGTCTGGGACCTGGATGGCTTTCTCGAAACCGTCTTCCAGCATTACGACGTGCACTGGGAGTACAAGAACGGCTACCGCATAGACACGGGCGTCAACTATCGCAAGGACGGCCTGCAGGAACCTTTCGAGATAGTCGACGGCGTCATCGTCCCGGCGGGCACGTACTCGGGCAACGAGGTGCAGATCGTCGGCCACACGAACCTGGCCGCGCCGCTCAGCCTCAATCTCCGTACGAACTTCGGCCAGCGCTTCGGCGGCGACCGCTACCTGATCCAGCCGACGATCAACTACCGTATCGGCGAGACCTTCAACTCCGAGCTGACGGTCATCTACAACGACTTCGACCTGCCCTACGCAAATGGCGACTTCTCGGTGACCCTGACCCGGCTGCGGCTGTCCTACTCGTTCACGCCGAAAATCCTGATGCAGGCACTCATCCAGTTCAACGACGACAGCGAGGAGCTCTCGACCAACCTGCGCTTTTCGGTGCTGCGAACGGCAAACTCCGGCCTGTTCGTCGTCTATAACGAGTTCGACGAACGCTCTGCCGGCTCGCCGCCGCCCGGGCGCGAGTTCATCATCAAGTACAGCTATTTGTTCGACGTGCTCGACTGAGCTACGGAAGGCAGGCCGACCTCGTCGGCGATCGCCTCGAAGCGTGGGTCGCCGTGCAGGTCGCGGAACGAGTTGGCCACCCGCAGGAATATCAGTCCACGATCGCGCGCGTCGAGCGCCGCTTCAAGGAACTCTATCGCGCGATCGCGATCGCCGGCCGCGACGTGGATGGCCGCGAGCGGCACGGGCGACACATAGCCACCCTCGGCTATGGACTCGATCTCTTCAAGCAGCTCCCGTCCTTCGGCATTCTTGCCAACGCGAAAGTAGGCATACGCCAGGTTCGTCAGCTGATAGTACTCGCGGCCCTGCGCGCGCAGGTCCTCCTCCAGAACCGTGATCGCCACGGCCGGGTTGCCGAGTTCGAGTTCTGCGAACCCGAGCACGCTGGCTGCATCGGGATGACTGGAAGCGAGCGTAGCCGCGTCGCGTGCCTCCCGGTAACGGCCCGCCTGCAGGTAGCGCCAGGCCGCGTTGGCGAGCACGTAGCGATCGTCGGGATCGGCCCGCACGCGACGCATGACCTGCTCGATAGCCTCGTCATGGCGCCCCTGGCTCGACAGGAATAAGGCATAGCCGAGAACGTTCAGCGGATCGAGCGCCAGCGTGCGTCGGTACTCGCTCTCAGCAAGATCGAAATCCCAGTCGTACCAGGTAAGGATGTCGGCATACAACGAGCGAGCGTCCGCGAGCGTGTCGTCGAGCTCGAGCGCCTTGAGCGCTGCCTCACGCGCCAGCGGGTAGACATCGCCAGGCACGCGCCGCCCGTAGCCCGTGCCCTGGAAACTCAGCGCCCAGCCCAGCGCCGCGTAGGCCTCGGCGAATCCGGGATCGAGTTCAATCGCAGCGCGCAGGTAGCGAACCGCCTCGTCGAGGTTCTCCTCTGTCTGCTGGAAAGTATGATGGCGACCCAACAGGTAAAGGTTATAGGCCTCGAGGTTCGTGGTCGGCAGGTCGAATCGTTCGCCAATCCGGAACTCAAGCGCCAACGAATTAGCGATACTGTCGGCGACGCGACTCTGGATCTCGAAGATGTCCTCCACCGACAGTGCCGAATCATAAGTCTCCGCCCAGATGTGCTGGTCGGTCCTGCCGTCGATCAACTGCACGGTAATTCGCAGCTGGTCGCCCGTGACGCGCACGCTGCCTTCGATAAGCGCATCGACGTCGAGCTTTTCCGCGATCTCCCTCATGTTCATGTTTTCGATGTGAACGGGGTCGACGCTTGTGCGTGACAAGACGGCAACATTGCTCGCCTGCGACAGCCTTGCCAACAGCTCTTCCTGCATACCGGCCGCGAAAAATCCGTAATTCGCCTCTTCGCTCATGTCGTCGAACGGCAGCACGGCGAGCGTGTCGATCTGCTGCCCTTCCGGCTCGATGAATTGCCAAAGGAGCAGTGCGGCGACCATGAGTATGGCGGCGGCCAGCAGGTGCCGGTGCCTTGTGGCCGGAGCCTCGCCGCCAGGGCCGTTAACGGGCGCGAGCAGCCGATAGCCGCGACCGCGAACCGCGGCAAAGTAGCGCGGCTCCTGGCTGTCGTCACCAATCGCCTGCCGCAGCAGCCGGACGCGCTGAGTCAGCGTCTCGTCACTGACCACCACGTCGCCCCACACTGCCGCGATGAGCTCGTCCTTGCTGACCAGGGCGGGCGCGCGCTCGACGAGCGCCATCAGCAGCCGGAAGGACAGATCCGGCAGATCGACGACCTCGCCGTGCCGCCAGACGGTCCCGGATTGCGGATCTATGTCTAATTCGAGCAGCCGCAAGCGACTGCCCGCACTGGATTTTCGAGGATTCAGCAAAGCTTCAGCGTTCTTCAGCGAGGCTTCAACGAGTTTAGCGGCAATCCCCTGACACTGCCGCTATTCCATTCAATTGAACAAAGGACCTCACCATGAAGACCAAGACCCTGATCATCGCGGCCTCGCTCGCATTCCTGGCCCCGCTCGCCGCCGTCGCGGAGAGCGGCCCGTACGTTTCCGGCAGCGTCGGCAGCGCCCAGCTTTCGGACGATTTCGACGGCTTCGACATCGACGCCGACTCGACGGCCTGGCGGGTTGCCCTGGGCTACCGCTTCAACGACTTCTTCGCGCTCGAGGGTGGCTACAAGAACTTCGGCCGCTTCGAGGAAACCGTTGATTTCCTCGGCGTGCCGGCAAACGCATCGCTCAAGGCCGACGGCTTTACGCTCGGCGGCGTTGCCAGCATTCCCCTGACCGATCGCTTCGATGTCTTCGGCCGCGCCGGCGCATTTTTCTGGGACGGCGACGCCGACATCAACGGCATCACATCCGCATCACCCGACGATACGAACCTGTATTTGGGCGGCGGGCTGCGCTTCGGCCTGACCGAGCGCTTCTCGATCACGACCGACTATTCGTGGTACGACTTCGAGGACACCGACAGCGACGTCTTCTCCGTCGGCTTCGACCTTCGCTTCTAGTCGCCGTCCGGCACCAGCACGAGTTCGCCGGAGTCCCCGTCTTCGTCGGACGACCACTCGAGGATGAGTGTGTCGTCCTCGAAGCGGGCATCCTGAACGCTGCCGAGCGCCTTGAAGAAGGCGTCTTCGAGGCGCATCGACAGGTCGTCGCACATCATGCGCGTTGAACCAACCGGGCCGAACAGGCCCGGGACATTCGGGTCGCGGTTGAACGACCCGAAGAAGCGATTGCAGGGACCGCGGCCGGCGAACTCCTCGCCCTCGAACACAAGCGTCGCTTCCGCGGAGGCCGGCATTTGCAGCGTGTCGTCCACTGACACGACGCGCCACTGCACCCGGCCAAGCCGCGCCATCAGCGCGGTGAGCATCTCGGTCCTGTCGTCGCCGGCCACGCTGCCAGCCTCCTCGGCTTCCGCCGGGCTCTCGCCCGCCTCGGGCGCTTCGGGCGCCGGTTCGGAACCACAGGCGCTGACCATTGCTGCCGCCAGCGCACACACAATCCACTGTCGCATCGGTGACCTCCTGAACACTGCCCCATTCTCGCCGATCCGGACCGTCGCTCTCAATCACCCGCTGTGATATTTGCGTGAACATTGCGGTCTACTCTCCTGATCACATGCAGATCAGGCTGAGAGATAATGCGGGTCACGGGGTGGTCAACTTGAAGCGGCGCCGCATCCTTCTCGTCGAGGACGAGGAGGACATCGCCGAGCTCGTCGCCATGCACCTGCGCGACCTGTGCGACGAGGTCGTCGTTGCGCGCGACGGGCACCATGGCATGCGCCTCGCGACCACCGCCGACTGGGCGCTGATCATCCTGGACCTGCGGCTACCCGGCCCGGACGGTCTGTCGATCTGCCGGGCGGTGCGGCGGGAGCGGTCGTTCCAGCCGATTCTCATGCTCACCTCCAAGTCCTCCGAACTCGACCGGGTGCTAGGCCTCGAGACCGGTGCCGACGACTACCTGACGAAGCCCTTCAGCGTGCTCGAACTCGGCGCCCGCGTCCGGGCGATCTTCCGCCGTATCGAAAGCCTGCGGCAGACTGACGGCGGCAGCGAAACCATCCGGGTCGGCGGCGTGCACATCGATCCCGCCCGCCGGGAGGTGACACTCGACGGTGAATCCATCGAGCTGACGGCACGCGAGTTCGACCTGCTGGAGCACTTCGCTCGCCACCCTGGCCGCGTATTCCGGCGAGCCGACCTGCTCGACAGCGTCTGGGGCTACGGCCATGAAGGCTACGAGCACACGGTGAACTCCCACATCAACCGGCTGCGCGCGAAAATCGAGGCCGACCCGTCGCAGCCAGAGATGATCGTCACGGTCTGGGGCGTCGGCTACAAGTTTTGTGAGCTCGAGCAGCCGCGGCTCGTATGAACACGCTGTTTTCAAAGTTGTCGGCGGCATTGTTGGCGATCGTCGCGCTGATGGGCGCCGCGTTCTTCATCGTCGACCGCATCAATACCGCGGCCTACTACGAGGAGCTTTCGCAGAACCTCAATGCGCCCATCGCGATGTACGTGACCGGGCAGCGCCAGCTGATATCGGACGGCGTCCCGGACCTGGACAGCCTGCGTGAGCTTTCGGCGCACGCGATGGTCATCAATCCGACGGCCGAGATTTACCTTCTCGACGCCGAGGGCCGAATCCTCGGTCACGGGCTGCCGGATGATGCCGTTGTCGGCGATCGCGTCGACCTCGACCCTGTGCGTGCCCTCATCGACGGTGCCGCGCACCTGCCCGTCCGCGGCGTCGACCCTCGCAGCGCGGGCAGCCGCAAGGTCTTCTCGGCGGCAGAGGTTCGCAGCGGCGACCGGCTGGAAGGCTACCTGTATGTCGTGCTCGGCGGCCAGACCTACGAGGCGCTGGCGGCGGACATCGGCCAGTCCTATGTTGGCAGGGCCAGCGTCGTCGCCCTTGCGGTCATCGTCGCGCTCGGCGCGGTTATCGGCGTCCTGGTCTTCAACATGCTGACGCGGCGGCTGAAACGACTCGATCGTGACATGCGCCGGGTGACGGCCGCCGGCTTCGACATCGAGCCGTCCGTGTCGGTTCCCGCCGCCGGCGGCGACGAGATCGACAGGCTGGGCCGCACGTTCATACACATGTCCGCTCGCATCAGCGAACAAATAGAGCAGCTGAAAGAGAATGACCGGCTGCGCCGCGAACTCGTCTCGAACATCTCGCACGACCTTCGGACGCCGCTATCGGCCATGCAGGGCTACGTCGAGACGCTGATCATCAAGAGCGACAGCATGTCCGCCGAAGAGCGCAACCGCTATCTCAGGATTGCGCGCAAACACACGGTTCGACTCGGCACGCTCATCGGCGACCTGTTCGAACTCTCGAAACTCGATTCGGCCAGCGTGACGCCGAACCTGGAGACCTTCTCCCTGCCCGAACTCGTTCAGGATATCGCCCAGGAATTTCACATCGAGTCCGAGCGCAAGAATATCGACCTGGCGATCGACGTGGACGCGAAGCCTGCCATGACCATCGGCGACATCGGCCTGATCCAGCGGGTACTCGAAAACCTCGTCCGCAACGCCATACGTTTCACGCCCGACGGCGGAGCTGTGCGTATTGCGATTGCCGAGCGCAGCGACGCCGTTGCCGTGTCGGTCTCCGACAACGGCCCGGGGATTCCCGACAAGGACCTGCCGCGCATCTTCGATCGTTTCTACCGCGCGCTCGACGGCGAGGAAGCGCGCTCCGACTCGTCCGGGCTGGGGCTTGCCATCGTCAAGCGCATTCTCGATCTGCACGACAGCCGCATCACCGTCACGAGCAAGCTGGATTCGGGCACGCGCTTCGAATTCGAACTGCCGTCGGCGAAGGCTGCCTAGTCCGCTCCCACCTGCCGTTCGTACCAGGCGTCACGCGATCGCGCGGTGCCCTTGTAGCGAAGATACTCGTACTCGGCTTCAGTCTCGGAAGACTCGCCGTTTGCCGTCGCATACGGACCGATATACAGGCCAGTATAGTTGTAGCCGTTGATGACGGCCGGCGACAGCACAGTGCCGTCGACCTCTTCGGCGAGGACGCGCCAGTCATCGTCCGGCCCGGCGAACAGGAAGCGAAACTCGAGGTAGTCGGCTTCCACTCGCAGGCGAACACTTTCCTCCGCGTAGGGCACCGATGCGAGTTCGCGGCGCTTGTCGTCTTCCGCGTGGTACAGGCTTAGCCGGCCGGCCCGTAGTGACACGACCAGTGCCGATCGATCGTTCTGGATGACCGTCAGTCCGGCCTCCTCGTTGTCGCCGGCCGCGGCGAAGCGCAGTTCGGTCTCGGCCGCATACTCGAAGCCCCGCTGGCGGATTCCAAGAAAGCTGTAGCGGGCCCCTTCCGCGATCGAACCCGCGCCCAGTTCGAGCATGAGTCTGCCGTTCTCGAGGCGATGGAACGGCTGCTCGTGTGTGCGTCGCATGTTCCATTCGAGACCCAGCGCCGCAGAGTCGAACTCATCGTTGACATCGGGCAGCGCTCGCTGCGCCCGATCCGCAAACGGCAGTGCGAACCTGAGCTCGATGCGACCGGTCTCGGGGCTTACGACCGGCCATGTGTACTTCGGCTCCTTCCACCAGTACGGCTCCGTCTCCCAGGTGAGCGGCACCAGGAAAGTCTCGCGGCCAAGGATGCCGTGCAGGCCGTCCACGAGCCGCCATCCCAGCGCCATCGCGTACCAGCGGCCGTCGGCGAGCTCGACGAAGTCGGCATGGCCGACGCCGGTGATCGGATGATCGTACGACAGCTGGCGATGGCTCAGGATCGGGTTACGAGGATTGTTCTGGTACGGCCCTCGAATATCCGTTGCGATGGCTACCGAGAGCGCGTGCTCGTAGGCGGTGCCGCCTTCCGAGATCAGCAGGTAGTAGTAACCGTCCTTCTTGTAGATGTGCGGCCCTTCAGCCCAGACGCCCTGGCAGCAGCCGCGCCAGAGAAAGTAGCGCTCGCCGGTGAGCGCCCAGCGCTCGATATCTACTTCCTGCAGCCAGATTTCCATCTCGCCAACAAAAGCCGGATCGGGCGGCGCATGATTGCCGACGTACCAGACGCGGCCGTCGTCGAATAGCAGCGACGGATCGATGCCGGGTGCGCCCTCCAGCACGTGCGGCTCGGACCATGGGCCGCGCGGATCGGTCGCCGTAACAATGAAGTTAACGAGTCGGCCGTCGATGTTGTTTGTCGTGACGATGTAGAAGACACCGTCGTGGAAGCGGATCGTCGACGCGTGAATACCGCTACCGGATCCGATCGTATCGAGATTTAGCTGCCCGGAATCGTTCAGGGCGTAGCTGATGAGCTCCCAGTTGACGAGATCGGTGCTGTGGTAAACCGGGATCCCGGGAAAGTACTCGAAGGTGGAGTTGATCAGATAGAAGTCATCGCCGACGCGTTCGATCGACGGGTCCGGTGCGAAGCCCGGGATTACAGGGTTCGAGAACATCTTGTCGTCGGCGTGCGCGAACGACGCCAGTACGAACAGGCAGAACCACGAATTTCGAAGCATCGATCTACCTCGTAGCGAGGCGATCAGTCTAACGTGTCACGGCGGCCGCGTCGTCACGGCCGGATCGGCGTTCGATCTCCGCGAGCTTGGCGCGCATCGCATCGCCGATGAAAATCTGCGGCTCTGACTGCGTACGGCCCTCACGCCGCTCGCGATCGCCGATGCTTGCCTTCGCCTCGTCAAACGAGGTCAGCATACCCTCGCCGGATGGCCAGGCATCCTGGAAGAAAGCCTCGCCGAAATAGGTGAGGTCGCGATCCATCGAGCAGCCGAACGACGTCTTGTCGGGGGCGGCCGCCGTCATCACGAGCGTGTGCTCGTCTTCGAGCGCCTCGATGAACGACCCCGAGTAGCAGGCCGAGATAACGATCACGCGCCAGCGGATGCCCGCCGCATCGAGCGCTTCGCGGAGATCGTCCGCGTAAAGCTGGCGAAGTTCGAGCGGGTACAGCTCGACCTGCAGCGACGCGTCCTTCGAACCGTGCGACGACAGAAACAGGAACAGGACGTCCTCGTCTGCATCCATGGCTCCGCCATAGTGCGCCAGCGTTGCGAACAGGTTGTGCGTGTTGGCAAGCGGCCGCTCGAGCACCGAATCGACGTTAGTCGACAGAACGAGCGAGCGACCCGTCGTCGCGAACGTGTCGCTGACGCGCGTCGCCGCGAAATTGACTTCCTTGTCGAACACGGGCTCATCGCCATTGCCTGCAAAGCCCAGGAAATACAGCTCGGTTGCGTCCGGGACGCCGACGTCGATACGCCGCAACTCTTCGTCGAGCAGGTCGCGCTGGCTCAGCAGTACCAGCTCGGAATCGAAGTCCTCGTAGATTTTCCAGGCGTCGTCGTCCTCGTACGCCGCCGCGTCGTAGGACCAAAAGAACACGGGCGCGACGCCGCGATAGTAGGCGCCGACAGCAACCGCCGCCATGATCGCCGCGATGCCGAGCAGCGCGCGCCCTGTTATCAGTGGGAACACGAGCTGGATACCGCGAGCGATCACAGCAACTACCCACACGAGCGCCGCGAGCCAGTGAATGACTGCGCCCGTGTAGGGGTTGACCAACAGCGCGAGTACGGAAACACCCGCGGCGAGCCACGGAAACGCTGAGAAAACTACGGTCAGCACGTCGGGCAGCCGATCAAGGCTACCCTGCGAGCGCGTGATGAAGGCAACAAGCAGGACAATGATCAACACGCACAGGCCGAGGAAGCTCGCGCCGAAGTCGTTGAAGTAGATCTCGCCCTGCTGGATCGAATAGTTGATGCCGCCGACCACGAGCGCGCCCGCAAGCATGAGCAACAGTGCACGACCGAGGGAACCGCGAAACTTCTCCGGCTTTACCGGAAGCAGCAGCGCGAGCCGCAGGCCCTGCAAGAGATTGACCGCGGTGTCGGCCAGCATTATCCCAGCACCCATGTCATACCGACGATCGTGACATGCACGACAAGCAGGAAACGAATCGCCGCGACCCACGGTGGCCCATAGCCGCGCCGCTTCTGACGCAGTTTCTTCATCTCCGGGAACACCTCTCGTGCCACGAGCCTGCCGTTGACGTACGCCTTGCAATACATGCGCGGTATCGAAAAACGGACCCGGACTTCGTCATCTCCAACGGTGAACTCGCGAACCCCGGAATATTCCCACGCCCGGCTCTTGTGTACGACCTCGCCGTCGACACAATACTCCTCGAGGCCCGAGTGATGAAACACGACCTCGACCAGGTGCCCGGGTGGTACGACGAACTGTCCGGCAAACTGCGGGATGGCGGAGTCTCCGTTGGCTATTCAGCGACTCTAGCCGATCCGCGGCGAGCGACCAGTACCCAGGTCGCAGATTCGCCGCGCGGGTTGCCGCCGGCGCTACACGCGCGGCGATCAAAAGACGTAGGTGATAGCGGCAAAGCCCTTGACGACGCTGTCATCGCCAACAATCGGGCTGTCAGCAATCTTGTCGTCGAGTCGCTCGAGCGAAAGGTTAATCAGTATTCGCCAGTCTTCAGTCAGTTCGATGAAGCTGAATACCCCAACCTCGTAATTGGTCGTGCTGCCGACCGAATAGGCGGGCCGCGTCGGCGTTGCCTGTCCGGGCGCGACGCCGAAGTCGTGATTGCTGAGATCGCTGCCGACCCAGTTGACGGACACCTGCGGCGAGATGCGTACGAACCCGGCCTGGAAACTGCGCGAGAGCTGGGCGCGCGCCTGGCTGCCACCGATCTGGTCGAGCGCGTCGAACTGATAAGCCGCGTCGAGCTCGAAGCCGCCGCCTATTACCCATTGAACGCCGAGTCCGGCCAGCAGCGTGTTTTCCCGATCGCCCATACCGACGAGCACGGTTGCGTCGTCTTCTTCGTAGGCCCCGATGCGATAGTCGGCGGCAATCGCCAGCCTCAGGTTGCCGCTGCCGGCGATGCCGTAGCGGAGCGTCGGCCCGAGCCACTGCAGCCGCTCGCCGGTGAAGGTGATCGCCGGTATCGCCTGGGTAACCTCATTTTGCGCGCCGATATACGGATTGCCCCGGCCGATCATGCCGACACCAACGCCCCAGCGACCTCGCTCGCCGAGGACGAGAAAGAACTCCAGGTCCAGCGACTTGATCTCGCCGTCGGCGACATCGATACGCGCGCGGTCGAAGGCCGGAGGCCCCTTGGGCCGGTAGTTGTTGGACAGCGCGACCGGCTCTCGCGGAATGCCGATGAAACTCTTGTCGAGAATCCCGTTGGCGTTCTCGTCGATGAAAACGCCGACAGCTATCGCGCCGGACGGCACGTTGCCGATGCGATACTCGCCGTCGCCGGTCGAAGGCAGCGTCACCTCGAGGGCTGGGTCGCGCAGGTCACCGAACGTCGCCGGAGAATCAAAGACCTGAAATACGAGCGGCACGTCGGCAGGCGCGCCGCGAAGGTTGACGACGAGTTCGGCGGCGCCCGCGGGCGTCAACGAAGAGAGGCCCAGGAAGACCAAAATTGCAGCGTATCGGATGTTCATGGTGCAAGCGTAAACGAGGCGGCCGACGAAACGCCGGTTATTCGCCGAGGTGTTACACCTTGTTACCGCACTAACCGGGCAGAAAAAGAGCCGACAGCAGCGTCGCTGCTGTCGGCGAGGGACGCTGCGAGGCCGGGGGGAGCCATGAGGGGCAGCGTTTTTCGTGCTTACTGAACCAGACCCCGCTACACCCCGGGATATTTCATTGACGATCTGCGGTTTTCCCTGATGCGGCCCGCCGGACGCTGTGCTATTCCTGTCTAATTAGATAAGCCATTGACGGACTTGGAAATATGAAGCGATCCCTTCTACTCTGCCTGGTGCTGACGCTGGCTGCCGGCTGCGACCGCGACATGATGTCCGAACGCGGATTCGCGCTGCCGGAAGGTGACGCGACGGCCGGCGAGGATGCCTTCCTGTACATGCAGTGTAACCAGTGCCACTCGATTGCCGGCGTGGAACTACCGACAGTGCCGGGGTATGACCCGTACGTCGAGCTGGGCGGCAAGGTGACGCGAGTGAAGACCTACGGCCAGCTCGTTACGGCGATCATCAACCCGTCACACAAGCTCGCGGCCGGCTACGCCGAGGAACAGGTCTCCGAGGAAGGCGGCGAATCGAGAATGTACAACTACAATCGCTACATGACCGTGCAGGAACTCACCGACCTGGTCATGTTCCTGCAGCCGCACTACGACGTCGTCGTACCGACGTTCAAGTACCCGATCTATCCGTAGCCGCTAGCGCGCGCCGAGTTCGGCGTCATGCTTCAGGCGCATGACGCGGCCGCGGCTCACGTACAGCAGGTCGCTGATCTTCAGGACCAGTGAGTCCTCGAAGCTGTGCAGGCGACCATCCGCGAAGGCAACCTTCCAGAGCAGCGACACGACGCGGGCCTTCTCGTCGTCGTTCAGGTGTTCGTGCATCTGCTGCGTCAGGTGCTGCACATGGACGACCTCCTCGGAATGCTCGCCGGCCTCGTTGGCGAGTTCGTTGGCCTCGTCGGGCGTCAACCGGAAGTGTTGCTCGATAAGCCGTAGCAGGGCGTGGAACTCTTCCTCGCCGAACTCGTGGTCGGCACGCGCTACCTCGACCATGAGTACCGCAGTCGCAAGTCTCAGCGCGTGCTCGCGCTCTGCTGGCTGAGCATCTTTGGCGTCGGTCGCGGCAACCGCGTCCGCCACCCTGTCGAACAATCGTTTGAACATCGTTGGTCTGACCTTGTTAGCCGAATCCGTAGTCTGCAGAAAAAACTCCGGCGGCGCGAATCCTGCGGTCACCGGCACTCGGCCAATACGTATGGCAGGCGCGGCATGAGAGCGCCAGACTGGGCGCTTTGGGATGAGGCCCGTCCCGATGCCCAGGACCGCGCGCGAAGTCATGGTGCCGTTGGACGAGTACCCGCACGCGTTCGAGCACCAGTCGCTCCGTGATGCTGTGCGGTTACTGGATACGGCGCAAATCCGCTTCAATAACACCACATCGATGCCTCGCATATTGCTGGTATTCGACGACATGAACCGGCTCGTGGGCATGGCGCGGCGTCGCGACATCCTGGGCGGGCTAGAGCCCGCTTACGACCCGGAACTCGACTCCACCCACCCGGAAGCTCACTTCAAAACCGAGATTGACCCGAACCTGACCGACCTCGCCGGCGATGAGAACCCCGAGCGCCTGCGCCGCAAGCTCGACCGGACACTGTCCGAAGTGGTCCGCGAACTCGAGGGCCAGGTCGACGTCGACGACTCGATCATGAAGGTCGTGCGCGAACTCGTCGGCAAGGACACGCATATCGCCGCCGTACTCGACGACGGCCAGGTCATCGGCGTCGTGCGCACACTCGACGTGCTGCGAACGCTCACCGAAGACCTGATCTGATGTCGAAGGACGAGTTTTCGGCGCCCGAGGGCGGCGTACCGCGAACGCCCTCCGGCGTCGCGCTTGCCGGCGGACGGCCCAGGCTGGATGTTGGTCGACTCGTCGCGCTGCTCGCCGGGATCGCGGGCTTTCTCGTCTTTGCGCTGATGCCCGAGCTGCCGGTCGCCGTCGATCCGCTCGGCGAGCCCTTCGAACTGAACAAACAGGCCCGGCTTGCCCTCGGCCTGTTCGTACTGGCGGCGATCTGGTGGGTATTCGAGGTCGTCCCGGTCGGTATAACGGCAATCACCATCGCGGTCGTCCAGGCCGTGTTCAACATCCGCGACGCGCGCACGGCGCTCACCGATTTCTTCGATCCGGCCGTTTGGTTCATTCTCGGTGCGCTGGTCATCGGCACGGCATTCGCCCGCTCGGGACTGACCAACCGGATTGCCTATCGCATGCTGGCACTCGTCGGCGAACGCACGGCAATGATCTATTTCGGCTCCTTTGTGATGACCGCGTTCCTGACCTTGTTCATGGCGCATTCCGCCGTCGCCGCCGCCGTCTACCCTCTGCTCGCGGTGATCTACTCTGCGTACGCAGATGGCGACGAACCGACGCGCTTCGGCAAGGGCCTGTTCATCGGCATGGCATTCACGGCTGGCGCCGGCAGCATCATCACGCTCTTCGGCGCCGCGCGAGGCGCCGTTGCAATCGGGTTGTATCGCGACCTCGTCGGCCGCGAGATCAGTTTCTTCGAACTGAGCTACTACATGCTGCCGGTCGGCGTCGTCATGGTCGTGCTGCTTTGGCTGTACATGCTCGTCGTGTTCCCGCCCGAAAAGAGCTCGATTCCCGGGCTCAAGGAGCGCGCGAGGGAACTGCACAGCACGCTCGGCCCGCTGCGGTGGCAGGAATGGCTGACCCTGCTGATCACGCTCACCGCCGTTGTGGCGATGAGCCTGCGATCGGTCGTGCCCTTGCTCGGCGCTATCGACAAAAGCGCGATCATCCTCGCAACGACGGTACTGTTCTTTGTCTTCGGCTGCCTCAAGCTTCCAGATCTCGAGTCGCTGCCCATCAACATCATCCTGCTATTCGGCGGAGCAATGAGCATCGGCTTCTGCCTGTGGCAAACGGGCGCCGCGCAGTGGCTGGCCATCAACTGGCTGAACGCGCTGCCAACCGATTCACCGCTTTTGTTCGTGATCGGCGTTGCTGTTTTCGTGCTGATCATGACCAATCTGATCATGAACGTTGCAGCGATCGCGATCTCGCTGCCAGTCGCCCTGGCAATTGCGCCGTACCTCGGTGTCGCTCCAGAGGTAATCGTATTCGCCGCGCTTGCAACGGCCGGCATGCCGTTCCTGTCGCTCGTCGGCGCCGCCCCGAACGCGATCGCCTATCAAAGCCGGCAGTTCACCGCGGCGCAGTTCTTCCGTGCCGGCGTACCGGCCAGCGTCCTGCTGATTCTCGTCATCGCCTTGTTCGTCTGGAAAGTCTGGCCGTGGATGGGCATGCCCGTGACCGTGGAGCCTCACCTATGAATTCCCGACACAGCCTCTGGCTGCTCATGTTCATTATTGTCGGCGTGTTTGCCGGGCTATTCGTCGGCTGGTACTGGGGTGCGGCCGCGACCAGCGTCGCCTGGCTGGGCAAGCTGTTCCTGAACACCCTGTCGATGCTGGTCATACCGCTGCTGGTCAGCGCCGTCATCACGGGCGTAACCTCGATTGGGGACGTCCGCCATCTCGGTAACATCTCCGCGGTGACGATCGGGTACTACCTGATCACGGTCGTGATCGCCGTCCTGATCGGCCTGTTCATGGTCAACCTGATTCAGCCGGGCGTCGGCATCTCGACCGAGGGACTGGAGCGCCCCGACGACCTCGTCCAGATCGTCGAGGAGCGCGGTATTGGCGACATCCTGCTGGCGATGATTGCTCCCAATCTCATCCAGGCAGCGGCCACGACCAACCTGTTGCCGCTGATCATCTGGTCCGTCGCGTTCGGCATTGCGATTGCGAGTCTCGGCGAGCGCGGGCGCCCGGCGGCACAGTTCTTCGAGAGCTTCAACGAGGGCATGATGCTGCTTGTCTCGTGGGTCATGTATTTCGCGCCGATCGGCGTTTTCGGATTGATCGCGGGCATGTTCGGCGCAGCGGGCAGCACCGAGGCGTTCGTTGAAAAAATCAGCGCTGTCGGCCTGCACGTCGTTACCGTACTGTCGGGCCTCGGCGTGCACTTCGTCGTGCTGATCCTGATCATGCTGTTTGTGGCTCGCCAGCCGCTCAGCTATCTCGTCAATATGCTACGTGCGATCGTCACAGCGTTCGCGACGGCGAGTTCGACGGCAACGCTGCCGCTGACGATCCAGTGCGCGAAGGAATCGGGTATCGACGAACGCGCGCGGCGCTTCGTGCTACCGCTGGGCAGCACGGTCAATATGGACGGTACCGCGCTGTACGAGGCCGCCGCCGCAATGTTCATTGCTCAGGCCTACGACCTGCAACTGGGTCTGGGCCAGCAGGCGATCATCGTCGTCACCGCGACGCTCGCTGCCATAGGCGCGGCCGGGATTCCGCAAGCCGGGCTCGTGACAATGATCATCGTCCTGCAGGTGGTTGGCTTGCCGCTGGAGGGCATTGGCCTGCTGCTGGCCGTCGACTGGTTCCTGGACCGTTTCCGCACAGCGACCAACGTCTGGGGTGACGCCGTGGGCGCCGCGGTCGTGGACCGCTACGTCGAAAAGAAGTTCTGACGTGCCGCTGTGCCCGTTCGTCAAGGCCCAGTACGGCCAGCACCCGGAGCGGGTGGGCGTGATGGACGGCTAGTCCTGCGCCTTCTGTTTCGCGGCGGCCTGGTCGGCCTCGGCCTCGACATCCTCCAGCGTCGGAGGTACCCAGCCGCGGTCGGTGCGGCTCGAGAACTGTGAGCTGCGCCCCAGCATCATCTCCTCTGTGCGAGCGATGTACTGCTTGGTTCGCTCGATATAGGGCTCATTCTCGTGGACCGGGATCTCCGGATCGAACAGCTCGGCGAGGTCCCGTATCTGTGCCTTGTCGTTTGCGACGTAGCCCTGCACCTTGCGCTCCGCGTCGTAGGGATGGAGTCCCAGGGCCTCGAGTGCCGAACGTCCCGCGCGCACGGCACCGTCGAAGTTCTCGCGGATGATGTCCCGCGCGCCGGCGCCCCAGAGCTCGTAGACGTGATGGCGGTCGACCGCGCGCGCGACGATATAGACATGTGGATGCGCCTGGGTCACATAGCGGACGAGCTCGGTCGCTTTTTGCTTGTCGTCGATCGCGATCACAAGCATGCGCGCGGCCTCGATGCCGGCCGCGTGCAGCATGTCGGGTCGGGTCGCGTCGCCAAAGAACAGCTTGATGCCGAACGCGCGGATCATGTCGAGCTGCTCGGACCGGTAGTCGAGCACTGTCGTCTGAAAACCAGCTGAAAGCAGGATGCGATTCACGACGCCGCCGAAGCGGCCGGCACCGGCAATGATGATATTGCCGTCGCTGTCGATCTCATCCGGGTCGCGCTCCTGCTGCGACGCGGTGAATCGGGGCCGGATCAGCTTGTCGTAGGCAATGAACAACGCCGGCGTCAGGAGCATCGACAGTGCAACGACCAGCAGCAGCTGCTCGGCAAGCGGCGCCGGAATCACGTTGCTCGCCACCGAGAAGGACAGAAGCACGAATCCGAATTCGCCCGCCTGCGCCAGCCCCAGCGTGAACAGCCAGCGATCGGCCCCGCGAATATCGAAGACCAGGGCCAGCCCGTAGAGGATCGCCGCCTTGAGCGCCATGAGGCCAATGGTCAGGCCGATGAAACTCGGTACGTTGGCGAACAGCAGGTCAAAGTTGATCGAGGCACCCACCGTGATGAAGAACAGGCCGAGCAGCAGGCCCTTGAACGGATCGACGTTGCTCTCGAGTTCGTGGCGGTATTCGCTGTTCGCGAGCACGACGCCCGCGAGGAAGGTGCCGAGCGCCGGCGAAAGGCCGACGGCGATCATGAGCAGCGCGATACCGATGACCATCAGCAGTGCAAACGCGACGAACAGTTCCCTGAGACGCGCCATTGCAATGTAGCGAAATACAGGTTCGGTCAGGAAGCTGCCGCCAACGACGACAAACGCGATAGCACCGAGCGTGACCAGACCGCGCTGCCAGCCGGGCAGCGTTTCGACGAAACTGCCACCGTCGCCGCCCCCGGCGGCTTCGGCACCGGGATCGTCTGCCAGGAAAAGCTGCGCGAGGTCGGCAAGTTCCGGCAGTGCGAGCAGCGGCAGGAACGCCAGCATAGGAATGACGGCGATGTCCTGGAACAGCAGTACGGAGAAACTGGACTGTCCGCCCGCACTCTTCATCAGGCCCTTCTCATTCAGGGTCTGTAACACGATGGCAGTCGAGGACAGGGCAAAGACGAAACCGATCGCCAGTGCGATCGACCACTGTTGGCCGAACAACATCGCGATTACCATTACGGCGACTGTCGTAAGGGTCACCTGCAGGCCACCGAGCCCGAGCAGCTTGTTGCGCATCTGCCAGAGCATCTTCGGCTCGAGCTCGAGGCCGACCAGGAACAACATCATGACTACGCCAAACTCAGCGAAGTGCTGGATCTTGACGACGTCGACATTGAGGCTCGCCAAAAGCGGGCTCAGCGCGATGCCCGCAAGAAGGTAGCCGAGTACTGAGCCCAGGCCCAGCCGCGACGCGATCGGCACGGCCACGACGCCGCCGACCAGGAACAGGAACGCGAGCAGCAGGAAGTCACCCATCAGCCTGTCTCCCGGATTGGCAGATTTTCGTAATGAACCACGTCGACGTCCTTCACGGCGTCGAAGTCGTAGCGGTCGTCGCGAATCGCTTCGAGCAGTCGACCATAACCTTTGACGTGTGTTTCGAGCGCACCGTCAGAAGGCGCTGTGAGCGACGAAAACAGTACATAGGGTGGTGCAAAGCGCATGTCGCAAAGGCGCGCCGTCTGCTCGAGCGGCGTCAGGAATGTGCGAATCGGGTAGTGCTGGTAGCCCCTCGGCGTGTACGCCTCTACGGGCCCGGCCGACGTGATCGCCAGCATCATGCACTTCCCACCGAGCTTGTCGCCGCCCGAGCCATAGGCAAAGCCGTGCTCGAGTACGAGGTCCTCCCACTCCTTGATCAGCGACGGCGTCGAGTACCAGAACATCGGAAACTGGAACAGGATCACATCGTGATCGAGCAGGCGCTGCTGTTCACGGTCGATGTCGATGTCGAATCGCGGGTATTCCTCGTAAAGGTCGACGCGCTCGATGCCGTCAACGCTGCGCGCCCGCCGCCACAGCTCGCGGTTGGCGTTGGAGTAACGATGCCCGGGATGGGCGTAGTAGACGAGTAACCTGGCCATCGCGCGAGTCTACCTGCGAACCGTCCGCGAATACGAGTGCCGGTTGACTCCGACCGAAACAGTTTCCACGGGTCGGGCGCCCCCCGATCGAAGGCTCCGCGCCCTGGTTACAGCGTCAGTTCCGAGACGTCCCGGTAGTCACCGAGCTTGCCCTTGATGAAGGTATTGAACGCGATCGAGTAGCGCGGTTCGCTCGACATGTTCGTCTCGACGAAGTGCTGCAGCCCCGAGGAAAACAGTATGAGGTCGTTGCGCTGCGGCGTTACCACGTTCATCGTCGTGTTGAAGATGTTCTGCTTGTCGTTCTGCGGCGTGAACTGGAGCTGCTGGTAGGCGCGGTGGCGATCGAAGATCATGTTCGAACCGGGCGCCGGCAGGTCCGTGTAATAAAGCGAGCCCGAGATAATCGAGTTCGAATGCGAGTGGCCATGCATGCCGATGTTCGGGTTGTTGATCAGGGACCAGGACTGCGTCACGTAGAGCCGCTGCGGAATTCCCATGACCTCGCTCGCGAACACGTCGAGCGCCTCCTGCACAGCATCCTTGATGCTCTTGAGCTCAGGCTCTTCGAAGATGTACAGGTTCTCCGAGATCAGGTTCTGGTGGTTGGGAACCATCTTCAGGTTCTTGATGTACTCGATCTGCTCATCGCTGATCGCAAACCCGATGTCGCCGCGAAAAAACGGCTCTGCGAACAGCGGGTGAACTTCGTAATTGATATCTGTCATTGGATCTTTGTTTCCGGGCGCTAGTGCGCGTATTGCGTGGTCGCTAATATTAGCCGACGATCGGGCATATACAAGCCGCATATCCGCCTGATATGCCTAGCCGGAGCTCACCTCATGACCCTTACCCGTCGGAATTCCCACCTGCTTGTCCTGTCTCTCGCCCTGCTGCTCGGCGCATGTGCACCCGATGCCGGCGCCCCTTCGCGCGACCGCAGCGCCGACGACGCGGAGATCGACGAGATCTACCGCGCTTTCATGGCGGACAGCATCGATCTCGAACTGATCGAGGGCCTGTACCGTGAGGACATCATTCACGTCGGACAGCCGGGCACGGACCTGATCGCCGGCAAAGCGCGCTTCATGGAGACCAACATCGTGCCGCTGGCGGACGTCGTGAATAGCGGCCAGCTGTACATCGACGGCCGGGCCTACATCGTGCGTCGCGAGATTCACGGCGACATGGCGAACGACGTCGGCTACCTGTTCGCCAGCATCAGCGAGGGCGACAGCGAGCCCGTCGAGGTCGTACAGAAGTTCTCCTGGGTGTTCATCCACGACGGCACCGGCTGGCGTGTCATAACGGATTTCGACGGCATGCCGGCCGAGCTGTCCGTGCTCGATGGCCTCACGCCGCAGCGCATCGTCGAGTAAATACGGTTTTCTTGCCTCCGCTTGTCAAAATCGGGCTTTCCGGTTCGTTCGTACGGTTGAAGGCCGCAACAAAGCCGCCCGTCTGCCATCGTGCAGGCGCATATCGAGGAGCGGCTGGCCAGCCGCCTGTAGCCTACTTGCGTCGGAACGCGTCGACGATGTAAACCGCGACCAGCGCGTACAGCGCCGTGCCGCCGAACATCAGCAGTCGATCCCAGAACTTGGCACCGGCCGGCGCGCCCGAGGCGCTGTCCATGACGGCAGGCGCGAGTATGACGATCATCGTCAGGTAGGCGTACGACCACATCGCACCGTTCGGCTGCATGCCGAGCCCCTTGAACACCCTCGGGCCGACAAACAGGCCCGCCAGCGCGATAAACAACGTGTAGACGGGCAGAGTCGGTGCGATCGTCAGCACGTTCCAGCCGATGATCGCAAGCGCACCGCCGATGAGCGTCGACGCGATCAGCGAATGAGCGGCCTGGCGAGTGCCTTCGTTCGTTGTCTGCTGGCCCATCGAGGCGACCTTGAGCATGACCGGCAGGTAGGCCGTACTTGCCGCGGACAGCAGAAACCAGGCCGCGACCGGAAACACGATCAAGAGCGACCGGAACGCGCTCCAGCGCGCTTCGCCGGCATCGGGCGGTTCCGCGGCCTTCTTGCCGGGTCCGACTCCCGACGGCAGCGCATCATACGCCACGCTGTCCGGGAGAATCGCGTAGGCAATCCAGACAAACAGAATACCGACGGCGGTGGCGAAGCCGAGCGCGTTGGCCAGGATGAACACGGCATCGATATTCACAGAGCCGATGGCGGCCGTCAGCGCAATGCCGAGCGTCGCGAACGTGCCGAGAATCGCCGACCCGCCGCTGGCGGTGTAGTAGAAGGACCAGAACAACGCGAGAACGAGCAGCAGCACACCAACGGCCGGCTGGTTGACCAGCGTCGGCAGGAGCAGCGTGCCGCCATACATGCAACCCGTCATGACGAGTACGAACAGGAGGCCGCTCCTGAACTTCGGTGCCGGCAAAGGCAGCGCGAGCAGGAACATCGTGATCACGGGCGCGACGAACGACATCTGCCAACCGACGACCTGTGAAAACCACAGGCTGAGCGCCGTGCCGAGTGCGAGCCTCAAGGTCCGAAGCTGGGCGATCGACAGCCCGTCCCTCGCAGCGGACGCCGCGTCAGAGGGCATAGGTCAGCTTGCTGACGAACCACATGTGGATGCGGCCAGCAGTGTTGAAGATCCAGTTACCCCCGGTGTAGACCTTGACCGATGCCTGCGCGCCGATGCGAATTCCGAGACGGTCCTCGGCATCGGGCAGTTCGAAATCCACAAGCACGGAGAAGCGCTGCACATCCCTCAGCCACGCGCGATCGTTCTCGATCGTCGGCAGGCTGCCGAGCGGTGCGGAATCGACGTTGACGCCGAAGCCCGTCGTCCGAATCGTGCCTTTGACGACCTTGCCAGGTAACGCATCGAACACGATATCGACGCGGTCACCGCGCTTGATGTTGCCGAGATTGTTCTCGGTGAAATCGGCCTGGATCCAGACATCCTGCGTACCGAGAAACGTCATTAGCGGAGCGCCAGCCTGGGTATAGTTGCCGCGATCCACGCGGACCTCGGTCACCACGCCGTCCGCCGGCGCGACCACGTCGGTGCGGTCGAGATTAACCCTTGCCTGGTCAAGTGCCGTCTGTGCCTGCAGGATCCGCGAATTCTGCTCGCCGGTCTGACCGAGGTTCTGCCGCGCCTGTTCCAGCGAGGCTTCTGCCGCAGCGAGCTGCGCGCGCGACACGTCGAGCGATGCGACTGCCGAATCGAGGCGTCGCTGCGAGATTGCACCCGGGTCTTCTTCGCGAATCCGCTCCATGCGCTCGGCGTCCTTCCGCGAGCGAACGAGCGCGGCCTCGGCCGAGCGGACCTGCGCCTCCGCGGCGTCCACAGCGGCGGTAGACGCGCCCGTCGCCTGGCGCGCCGCCTCCAGGTTGGCCTCGGCCGTCTCGACGTCGAGCGCGTAGCGCGTCTTGTCGATGCGGAACAACAGGTCGCCTTCGGCCACGAACTCGTTGCTCGTCACCGGCACGTCGACGACAGTGCCTGCAATCTCTGCCGCGACCGGTACGACGAACGCATGAACGCGTGCCTGCGTCGTGTACGGCGTGATGCGATCCGACACGATGTACCAGAGCATCAGGAAGCCGCAGAGGCCGAGAATAATCAGGGTCCACCGGCGCACCGGGTCCATCGGCGCCTTGCTCGTGTTCGGAGTCTTGTCGTCGCTCGCGTCGTCGTCAGCCATCAGTCTTTCCTTCAACGATCCGGCGTGGTCTCGATGAGATCACCCCAGTTGATTCGCTCCTGCATCTCTTCTGCGCTCTCCGGGTCCACGAAGCTGCGAGTCGCGGACGTGCCGCCCCCAAGACTCCGGTAAATCGCGATCAGGCTCCGCATCACGTCACCGCGGGCCGTCGCGAAGCGCTGCTGCTGTGTAAACAGGGACTGCTGCGCATTAAGTACGCGCTGGTAGTCCGCGAAACCCTCCTGGTAGCGGAGGATGGACAGGTTCGCCGAGCGCTCTGCGGTCTCCACACCCTCCTCGAGTATCCGGCTCTGATCCCGCGAGCCCGTGAATGACGCCATTGCGTCCTCGACCTCGCGCGAGGCCTGCAACACGGTCTCGCGATAGCCTATCAGTGCCTGCTGCAGGCGCGCATCCTCGACACGTATGTTGTTCTGAATTCGATCGTAGTTCAGGAACGGCCAGACGAACGAGACTCCCACCGCGTAGCTCGAGCTGTCGCCGTTGATGAGGTCGCCAAGGCTCGAATCACCGGCATTGGTCGTACTGAGCCCCAGGTTGCCGTTGAGGCTGAAGCTCGGATACAGGTTTGCCGTTGCGACTCCAACCAGCGCGTTCTGCGCCAACGCATTGAGTTCGGCGCGACGGACATCCGGACGCTGTCGCAGCAGGTCGGCCGGAATGCCGACCGCGGCGGTGCCCGGCACAGACGGCAGCATCCCGGACGGTCCGAGCAACGCGTCGACCTCACCCGGCGCCATGCCGAGCAGTATGCTCAGCGCATTCTTCGCCTGACGAATGGACTGCTTGATGACCGGTATGGAAGCCTCGGTGCCGAGCAGCTGGGTCTTCGCCTGCAGCGCATCGAGCTCGGAATTGACGCCGTTTCGAAACAGCACCTCGGCAATCTCGAAGCTGCGTTGCTGCAACTTGAAGCTGTCTTCCGCGAGGCGAAGCTGCTCCTCGAGCGTACGGAGGACGGCGTAGGTATCTGCAACGCCTGCCGTAACGAGGATCATCACGTCGTCGTAGTCGGCGATACTGGCCAGCAGACTCGCATCGGCGGCCTCGACGCCGCGCCGGAAGCGTCCCCAGAAATCCAGCTCCCAGGAGATGCTGCCGGCAAGATTCGCCTGCCGGAGCGAGCGTTCGCTGGTCGAGCCGTCTTCGGCATTCTTGCTGTTGCCGACCGCAGTCGCGTCGCCAACGAGTACCTGCGTCTGCGGATACTGGTTTCCGACCGCAATGTTGAGCGCAGCCTGCGCTTCAAGTACGCGAAGGCCTGCGATCCTGATGGAGTTGTTGCGCTCCCAGGCGAGCGCTATCAGCTCGTCGAGAACAGGGTCGTTGAACTGCCGCCACCAGTCGACGAGTTCCGGTTCGCTCGTTTCGAACTCGGCGAGTTCTGCGGTCAGCCACTCGGGCTGCAGTTCGACGTCGGGCCGTACGAAATCCGGCCCCACGGGAGCGCAGCCGCCCGCGAGACCTGCCGCAAGCGCTACCGTGACGACTCGAAAAACGCTATTCGGTCGCCGGAGTCGGCTCTTCATCGTGTTCATCAGGCGCCATCCATGCCACCAGGATCTCGTAGCCGAGTGCGAGCACGACCGCACCAATAAACAGTCCGACGATGCCCATCGCGACGGCGCCACCGATTGCACCGACCAGGATGACGAGCATCGGCGTGTCGAGCCCGCGGCCGAGGAACATCGGTTTCAGGAACGCGTCGCTGCCGCTGACGATGATTGCGAACACGAGGAAGATCACCGCCGGCACCGTATCCGCGACGGAGAAATACCAGAAAGCAATCGGACCGAGGATCAGGATGGGCGGCAGCTGGACGATCGCCAGCACGAGTACCGCGCCGGCCCACAGTCCGGCAGCCGGAATCCCGGCGAACAGCATGCCGACCGCGCTTGCGAATGCCTGGATTGCCGCGACGCCAAGGACCCCCTTGAACACGCTGCGAACCGTACCGACCGTCATATCGGTGAGCGCGGCGCCGCGCTCGGTACCGACCAGGCTCGCGGAGAAATTGCGCGACACCTGGTAGCCGCCCGATGCGACCATGAACAGCGCGCCCGCGATAATCAGCGAGAAGATGAACTGGAAGACCGTCCCGACGGTGGCGACGGCGAGCCCGGCCGCTCTCTGGCCCATTGCCTTGATCTGGTCCTCGTACTGGTTGAGCGTCGCCTCGAGATTGTTCGCGGCCTGCGTCCAGATCTCGTGGACCTGCTCGCCGATGACCGGCCAGCCTGCGACGTTTTCGCCGGGCGGCGGAACCCTCAGCGTGCCACTCTTCGCTTGTTCCGCGATGTGCTTGAGCGCACCGATCGTCGAGTCGGCAAGCAGCCAGGCAGGAATGACGATAATCGCGATGCCTAGCAGCGTTATCAGCGTGGCCGCGAGCTTCTCACGGCCGCCGAGGCGCTGCGTCAGCGACTGGTGCGCCGGGTAGAGCGACACGCTGATGATCACGCCCCAGACGATGATCGTCAGGAACGGGTTGACGATCCGGTAACAAATCCATATCAAGAGGACGACGGCGGCAATCTGCAGGAAGGACGCCATCGAATTAGCTAGAAATTTCGGGTCTACCTTTGAACTGTCTGCGCTGCTCATCGTTCTTTGCTCACTGGTTGGTTTTGCCGCGGCCCATGTCCTGCCAGGTTCGCTGCACGACGGCGAACAGTAGCGCCGTCGACCAGCCGCCGAGCATGATGCCGTTGATCGCCTCGATGCCGCTCATCATCCGTACGGGGTATGGCAACGTAATGTCCCCGTAGCCCAGCGTCGTGAAGGTGACGAACGAGAAGTAGGCGGCCTCCTCGGCCGTGCCGAGAAACTCCGATGGCAGAAGATACAAATACGCCATCGCCCAGACCTCGATCTCGATAACGTGCAGCACCAACAGGACGAGCACGGTAGAGCCCAGGATTCGCATCGTCGTCATCGGCTTGCGTCTCTGCCCCTCGCCGAGGGTGAACGCGCGACCGAGGTACTTAAGCCACCAGGTCGTACCTGCTGCGTGAATCAGGACCGTGATCACGACGAGCGCCGCACCAATCAGGACGTAGACAGTAGGGCCAGGCATTGGGAGGACTTTATAGTTATTGTGCCCAGCGAGTGTACCGTGCGACCGGGTACCAAGCTATGCATTTTCCGACCGTTCGGACTATTCCCGAGCGCGTTAGGCACAGCGGCAGGTGCGCCGGTGAGAGACTATTTGCGGTCTGCGGGCCAGTCCGGGTAGGTGATCTTCAACATGTGCTCGACCGCGGCGTCCACGGTCGCATCGGGCAATTCTGGCTGATCGCCCTTGGCGGGCATGTCGAAGTACCCGTCCCTGGCGTGCTCCATGACGACCGCTTGCCAAAGCTCGGACACCTTCTCCCAATCCTCGGCGGCTACTTCGATATGCCCGACGACGGGGGCATCGAGAATGCCGGTTTCGTGGCAACCGACGCAGTAGTGCTCGTACGCCAGTTGGCCCGACACGATCCCGTCGAGCTCATCGCCCTCGAGGCTCGGGCCCTGATCCACCGGCTCGGCGGAAGGTGCAGGCGGCGTCTCGTCAGGCCCGCCGCATGCGGCAAGCGCGAGAAGGACAATCAGGGATGCGGCACTTCGCATGCCCGTCAGTTTACAGGATGCTGCGGCCGAACGCGCTTTGCACGAGGTTGACGGCGCGTTCTGCGGACACGTTTTTTTCGTCCAGGAACGGGTTCAACTCGACGACGTCCATCGACGTCATGCGGCCGGTATCGGCGCAATTCTCGAGCAGTTGGTGCGCCTCGCGGTAGCTGATGCCACCCGGTACCAGCGTGCCGGACCCGGGCATGACGCTCGGGTCGCAACCATCGACATCGAAGCTGACGTGAAAGCCCGCCGTGCCCGACGTTGCGATGTCCATCGCCCGCCGGCAGACCTCGGTCATGCCGAGCTCGTCGATGTCCCGCATCGTGAACACGGTAAGCCCGGATTTCCTGACGTACTCGCGCTCCCGCCGGTCAATCTCGCGGACACCGATCAGCACGGTGTTCTCGGGTTTGATCGCCGGGTTGACGTCCAGGATGCTGCTCATGTCCGCGTCGCCGTAGCCGAGCAGGTGCGCCAGCGGCATGCCGTGGACATTGCCGCTCGGCGACGAACCGGGCGTGTTCATGTCCGCGTGTGCGTCGATCCATACCATGCCGATGTCTTCGCCGCGGGCACCGTAATGTGCGGCGACGCCCGCCACCGAGCCCATCGCGAGCGAATGGTCGCCGCCGATGATCAGCGGAACGTGGCCGTCCGCCAGTGCATCGCGGGTCGTCTCGGCAAGATTCGTGCAAACGTCGAGAATCTCGTCCTTGAAGCGCGCCGCGTCATCCTTGGAGTGCTGCGTTTCCATCGCGGGCACCTTGATGTCGATTTCGCTGTCCACGGCGTGGCCGAGGCGCGTCAGCGCCGGGTGCAGGCCCGCGATACGCATCGCCGAGGGGCCCGCATCGGTGCCGCGACGCGACGCGCCAAGGTCGATCGGAACCGCGATGATGCGTATCGATTTGCTGTTTTCCCTGGGATTGCTCACGTCTGTCTCCGATATCAAGCCGCTGTCCGCGATTTTACAGGCGTCAGCTGGCGATCGATCAGGCCGAACAGGTCCTTGTTGTCGTCGAGCGTCGGCACGAGGTCGACCTGCTCGCCAATGTTCAGCGATTCC
This sequence comes from Woeseiaceae bacterium, assembly GCA_030066625.1. Taxonomy (GTDB): domain Bacteria; phylum Pseudomonadota; class Gammaproteobacteria; order Steroidobacterales; family Woeseiaceae; genus UBA1847. The sequence goes on along the minus strand of JASJBG010000011.1, from coordinate 6,311 downwards.
GCGTAGCGGTGCACGAGCTTCAGCATCGAGTAGTCTTCGAGCGCGAAGCCGACCGAGTCGAACACGGTCACCTCGGCATGGTGCAGACGACCCGGATGCTCACCGGCAAGCACGCTCCAGAGCTCGGTGACGGCGAAGGACTCCGGCATCTGCTGGATGTCGCCCTCGATCCGCGTTTGCGGTTCATACTCGACGAAGACGCTCGCGGCTTCCAGCACTTCGGCGGCCAGCTCGGTCTTGCCGGGGCAGTCGCCGCCAACACCGTTGATGTGCAGGCCGGCCGACAGCATATCCGCGGTCACGATCGTCGCATGTGCCTTGTCGGCCGTTGCGGTTGTCAACACGTCGACGCGCTCGGCGGCCTCTGCCGCGGAAGCAGCGACCTCGACCTCGAGATCGGTGTGCGCCCGCAGGTTGCGCTCCAGCTTGCCGACAGCGGCAGCGTCGACATCGTAGAGCTTGACGTGCTCGATGCCGACGAGGCTCTCGAAAGCGATCGCCTGGAACTCGCTCTGCGCGCCGCAGCCAATGAGCCCCATCGTCCGTGCGTCCGCGCGGGCGAGCTTCTCGGCGGCAACGGCCGATGCAACCGCCGTACGCACGCCGGTTGACAGCGTCAACTCGGACAGCAGCGTGGGAAAGCCGGTATCGACGTCAGCCAGCGCACCAAATGCCATTACGGTCGACAGCCCCCGCTGCGTGTTGGACGGGTGACCGTTGACGTACTTGAACGCGTACTGCGACGCGTCCGCGATCGGCATGAGTTCAATGACGCCAATGTCGGAGTGGCTTGCGAGCCGGGCGGACTTGTCGAATTCGTGCCAGCGCACGTAGTCGCTTTTCATGAGCTCGGCGAGCTCGGCCATGAACGTCCGGGTGCCGACGCGTGCCAGCAGGCTGGCCAGCGCCTGGGTATCAACGAAGCGGGTCATCGTCGTCTCCTGCATTGGTTGGTTGAGGCCGACGAGTGTATGTACAATCTGCGCTAGTCGAAAGGCCAATTTTTGCGCATAATCGTTCGCATATTTTGCATTTTGTGTGTTGATACTGTTCGAAATGATCAATCTCGACTCTACCGACCAGGCCCTGCTCGCCGTGCTGCGCTCCAACGCGCGGCTGCCGGTGGTCGACATCGCGAAGCAGCTGGGCGTGTCGCGGGCCACGGTGCAAAACCGCATGAAGCGCCTCGAAAAGAGCGGCGTCGTACGCGGCTACACGGTGCTGGTCCGGCCCGAGGTCCAGGAATACCCGGTGCGCGCGCTGATGAGCATCGCGGTTGGGAGCCGTAGCGAAGCGTCGGTGATCGAGAGCCTTCGCGGCATACCGAACGTCGTTGCCGTACACCACACGACCGGGCGGTGGGACCTGATCGCGGAAATCCGGACGGACACGCTCGCGAACTTCAACGCCATCGTCGGCAAGATCCGTCGGCTCGACGGCATCGAGGCGACCGAGACCAACCTGCTGCTCGACTCGGTCGGTTCCGACAACTAACGGTCGACCAGCTCCGGCGGTGGCGAACGCGAGAAGCGCCTGAGCAACGGCGCGACGACGACCGGTACGAAACTCATCCCGAGAATCAGCAGCCAGCCATCGGCGCCCGGATCGACGAGCCGCAGTACGCCATTGAGCACCGGCACATAGACGGCCAGCAGCACCAGCACGACACACAGGACTACTGCGACCCAGATCCAGATGTTGCGCGTGATCTCGTTAACGAACGGGTGTGACTCATCGTTGCGCATGTTGAATACGTGCCAGACCTGCGCGAGGGCAAGCGTCGTGAACGACACGGTGACGGCCTGTTCGTAGTCGAACTCGAGCGCGTAGAACGCCAGGCTCATCGAGCCGAGCACGGACAGCGCAATGACGAGGCCGCGGAGCCCAATCCGGACCCAGTGCCTCGGCATGAGTACCCGCTCCGCCGTCGATCGCGGCTTCTGCCGCATCAATGCCGGAGAGCCTTCGCCCAGGCCGAGCGCAAGCGCCGGGAAAACGTCTGTAACGAGATTCAGGAACAGGATCTGCAGCGGCAGGAGCGGCAGCGGTGCGCCGGCCAGCGTCGCGATGCTGACGATCAGGACCTCGCTGATGTTGCAGGACAGCAGGTAGACGACGAACTTGCGGATATTCTCGAAGATTGTCCGTCCCTGCGCGACCGCCTCGACGATCGTCCCGAAGTCGTCGTCGAGCAGCACCATCGCCGCCGCCTCTTTGGCGACCGCGGTACCGCGGACGCCCATCGCGACGCCGATATCCGCCTTCTTCAGCGCCGGCGCGTCATTGACGCCGTCGCCCGTCATGGCCACGACCTCGTTCCGCCGCTGGTAGCTGTCGATGAGTTCGAGCTTCTCGACCGGTGTCACCCGCGCATGCACCTCGTCGATGCCGAGCTCGTCGCCGATGTTCTTCGCGGTCGCGTGATGATCGCCCGTCACCATGACGACCCTGACGCCGGCACGCTGGCAGCGGCGGATCGCATCGCCAACGCCGTGTCGCGGCGGGTCCTCGAGTCCCACAATCCCCAGTAGCTCGAGGTCCGCATAGGGCTCTGTCTGCGGGTTCGACGCCTTCTTGCGGGCAAGGGCCAGCGTCCGGAGCCCCCGCTGACCCAGCGCCTCGACGCGGTCCTCAAAGCGGCGTCGGTCGGCGGCATCGAGCGGCACCGTTCCCCTGCGCGTCGCCATGCCCGTGCACAGCGGCAGTATGGCTTCGGGCGCGCCCTTGACCGCGAACAACAGTCCGTGCGCGGCAGCGTGCAGGGTTGCCATGCGCTTTGTCTCGGGGTCGAACGCAATCTCGCGGAGCTCGGGCATCTCCTCGAGCAGCGCCTCACGGCGCAGGCCCTGCTGCCAGGCAGCAGCGAGCAGCGCAACCTCGGTGGGATCGCCGACCGACTGCATCTCGCCGTCTTCGATGCGCAAGGAAGCGTTGCTGCAAAGGCATGCTGCGATCAGCAGCTTTCGAACCAGCGGATGATCGTCCGGCAGCTCGACGTCGCTGTCTGCCACGGAAACACGTGTCACCGTCATGCGGTTTTCGGTCAGCGTGCCGGTCTTGTCGGTGAGGATCACGCTGGTCGCGCCCAGCGTCTCAACGGCTGAGAGCCTCGAGATCAGCGCATTGTGGCGAGCCATTCGCCACATGCCGCGGGCCAGGGCCAGCGTCGCCACGATCGGCAGCCCCTCGGGTATCGCCGCCACGGCCAGCGCAATGGCAACCTCGATGGCGAGTACCGTCTCTCGCCCGGCCAGGATGCCGGCCACGCCAATCGTCACCGCCAGTGCGAGGACGGCCCAGACCAGCCGCTGTGCCAGCACATCGAGTCGCTTCTCCAGCGGCGTGCGCTGCGGTTCGGCGTGCGTTACGAGTTTTGAAATCCTGCCGAGCTCGGTACCGAAGCCGGTACCGACGACGACGGCCCGTCCCGAGCCGCGGGTAATCGCGGTACCTTTGAAAAGCATGTTGTCGCGATCCATCAGCAGCGTGTCGGCCGCGATGGTGCCGGTAGACTTGGCAATCGGCAGTGACTCTCCGGTGAGCGTCGATTCGTCGGCCTGTAGCTTTGCCGCCTCGATCAATCGCAGGTCTGCCGCGACGATATCCCCGCCATCGAGCAGAACGATATCGCCGGGCACGAGCTCCGCTGCCTCGACGTGGCGGGCGACGCCGTCACGGATAACCGCCGTCTCGACGTGACCCAGCCGGCTCAGCGCTTCCATCGAACGTATGGCGCGCCACTCGGTCAGGAAGCCGATCGTTGCGTTAATGGCGATGACCGCAAAGATCGCCAGCGCCTCGACGTTGTCCGAGAACAGCATCGCGAGAATCCCTGCCGCGATCAGCAGCAGGACGACGATGCTCTTGAACTGGTCCGCGACAATCGACACGAGCCGCCGCCGGCGCGTGGTCTCAAGCAGGTTGCGGCCGTAGCGCGCCTGGCGCGCGACTGCCTCGGCTGTGGACAGACCCGCCGCCGCATCGGTCGTGAGCCGGTCGACGACCTCGGTATGCTCGAGCGACCAGGCGTGCTCGACGGCGTGCTGTGCCTGGCGCTTCGTATCCAACATCTAGATCGCGATCGTCTGCCCATAACGGGCGATACTTGCCGGTGCGGATAGCTCCGAGCGCAGCCGCTCGAGCAAGGGCACCTGCGCACGCGCCTCGCCGTGCACGAGATAGACAGGCGGCCGGTTATCGAATGCGGCGTACCAGTCGATGAGCCCCTGCTGGTCTGCGTGCGCCGACAGACCACCGATCGTGTGTATCCGCGCGCGCACCTTGTAGGTATCGCCGAAGAGCCGGATCTCGTCCGCGCCATCGACCAGCCGTCGACCGAGAGTGCCCTGCGCCTGGTAGCCGACGATTACGAGGTGGCACTCCGGCCGCCAGATGTTATTACGCAGGTGGTGGTGTATGCGGCCGCCGCTGCACATGCCGCTACCCGCAATGATGATCGCGCCCGAGCGAATCTCGTTAATCGTCATCGATTCCTCGGTCGTACGCGTCGCGTGAAAGTTCGGCAGGTCCGGCTGCCGTGAGTCCGTCTCGAACAACTGCACGCCGTAGAGGTGGCGAAAACGTGCGTATGCGTCGGTTGCCTCGATACCCATCGGGCTGTCGAGGAAGATGTGCCACTTGTCGAGCCGCCACTCATCGTGGTGCTTCGCCATCAGGTACAGCAGGTCCTGGGTGCGCCCGACCGTGAACGCCGGAATCATGATGTTGCCCTGCGCCGCCCGCGCGGTTTCGAAGACGTCACCTAGCTCCTCGAGCGTCTCCGCATACGGGCGGTGCTGGCGATCTCCATAGGTGCTCTCCATCAGCACGGCGTCTGCATGTTGCAGCGTGGCGGGATCGTTCATGACCGGCGACTCGTGATAGCCGAGGTCGCCGCTGAAGACGAGGGTTCGCTCGCGGCCTTCATCGTCGTAACGCAGCTCGACGATGGCGGACCCCAGTATGTGGCCCGCATCATGAAACGTCAGCGTGAGGCCCGGCGCTATCGTGGTCGGCTCGCCGTAGCCGAGGCCCTCGAACAGCGCAAGGCTCTGCTCCGCCTCCTCACGCGTGTACAGCGGCTCGACCAGGGGCTGGCCCTTCGCCTCCCGCTTTCGGTTTTCCCACTCGGCGTCCTTTTCATTGAGATAGCCCGAGTCGGGCAACATGATTTCGCAGAGTGCGCGCGTCGCACGCTGTACGTAGACCGGCCCGTCGTAACCCTGCTTGAAAAGCAAAGGCAGGCGTCCTGTGTGGTCGATGTGAGCGTGGCTCAGGACAACGGCATCGATCGAGTCGACTGCGACCGGCAGCGGATCGGCATTTCGCGCCTCGGCCTCCCTGCCGCCCTGGATCAGACCGCACTCGACCACTACCGTGCTCGCGCCCGCGCGAAGCACGTAGAGCGAGCCCGTAACCTGCTCCGCTGCGCCGTGGAATGTCAGCTCGAATGCCAAGACAAGTCGCTCAAATACCGGCCAAACTACAATGTCCGGATCGCGAACGTTGAAACAATACGTACATCTACTCCTTGATGGTGACGGGCGGCCGGCGCATACCTATCCTGGGAGAAGTGACGATGAGGCAAATCGATGACACCTGGCAAAGCGCCCCTGGACAAGCACTTCCTCGTTGTCGTCGCTGACGAGTCGCGAGCGATCCTGTATACGCACGACACCCGCAGCGGCCCGCTGACCGAATGGCAGATCATCGACAACGATACGGCCCGCGCGAAGACCGCGGACCTGATGTCGGACCGCGGCGGCCGTGCTTTTGACAGCCACGGTCAGGGCCGGCACACGATGGCCAGCGAGAAGTCCGGCCCCAAACAGCACGCAGCCAGCGTCTTCGCACGGCGTATCGCCGGCGAGGTCACTGCGGACGTCAACACGGGTCGCTGCAGGGGCTTCGCACTCGTCGCGGCACCCCGTTTCCTTGGCGAGCTGCGTGACGCGTTGTCCAGCTCGACCAAGGCCGAGCCATACGCCTCGGTCAACAAGGACGTCGTTGGCAAGGATCCGTCCGTGATTTCGGCCCTGCTGGCGGAGGCCCAGAGCGCCTAGGCGGCAGACGTCAGGAACTTGTAGGTGACGTAGCCGAAGTAAAGCAAGAGTATCACGCTCGCCTCAGTGCGCTGGATGCCCTGCTTGCGCCAGAAGAAGAACATCACGATGAGCGTCAGCACGATCAGGAACGGCAGCTCGACCATGAGCATGTGCTCGTCGAAGCGGATCTTTGCAATAGCCGCGGCGACACCGACCGGCACGAGCGTATCGAAAACGTTGCTGCCGATCAGGTTGCCGACCGACATC
>JASJBG010000094.1 GCA_030066625.1 Woeseiaceae bacterium | reverse complement strand
CCCTCGATGAGCTTCTCGTAGCCGAAGTAGATCGGCACGAACACGACCGGCCGCTTCGGCTTGCGGATATAGGAGTTGACGGTCATCGCCAGCATGCCGCCCTTCGGCGTCAACAGCCGACCCGTGCGGCTGCGGCCGCCCTCGATGAAATACTCGATCGAATGACCGCGCGACATGATCTTGTGCAGGTAAGCATCGAACACAGCGGCGTACAGGCGGTTGCCTTTGAACGTTCGGCGCAGGAAGAACGCACCGCCACGCCGCAATATCGGCCCGACGATCGGCAGGTTGAGGTTGATACCGGCGGCCACGTGCGGGATGTGCAGGCCCTGCTCGTAGACGATGTACCCCAGCAGCAGGTAGTCGAAGTGGCTTCGATGACAGGGGACGTAAATGACCTCGTGACCGCGCGCAACGTCGTGAACGCGCTCGATGTGATTGAGCTCGATGCCGTCGTAGATGCGGTGCCAGAGCCACTTCAGGAATCGCTCGACGACGCGGATCGTGGGATAGGAAATGTCGGCCGCAATTTCGAGCGCATAGCGTCGCGCCGTGTTGCGCGCTTTCTCGACATTGCCGGCGTGTTTCTCGGCCTCGGCCTCGATGGCCCTGAGGACCGGCGGCTCCATCAATACCTGCTCTACCAGCGTTCGCCGGTGCGACAGGTCCGGCCCGACCGTGGCGGCGCGGCGCTGCCGGAAATGCACGCGAAGAATCCTGAGCGCCTTGCGAAACGCCATCTCGCCTTCGACGTTGTCGCTCAGGATGGAGCTGATAGGCAGCGCGTCCGAGTATCGCAACAGCGTGTTGCGGCCCTGCAGCAGCGTGACGAAAAACTTGCGCGTGCGCCCCGCGACCTCCCAGTTCTCCGAGAACATGAGCTTCATGAGCGAACGGTCTTTCTCGGGGGAACGTCCCCAGTAGATGGCTACCGGTATGAGCAACAGTTCCTGCTCGTTGTCGCCGCCCGCGGCCTCGATCAGCCGCTTCAGACGCCGCGATCCGAAGCGCGATCGCCGCCGTGCCCAGAATCCCTCGAGATGCCGCAGTGCAACAACCCGCCGGGACTCCCTGGCCTTGCCGTAGGTCAGTGAGCTGGTCGGCGACGGCAGGCCGTGCTTCGCACAGGCACGCTCCAGCGCGAGCAGGTCTGCGAGACCGCCCGTTTCAAGCACGTAACAGACTGCCGCATCGGGATTGGTGAGTAGCGCAGCCGGAACCTCGGGCTGCACGACCGGGCGCGCCCAGATGGCGAAAATCTTGCCTGCGAGCCAGTAGAGCGGCGTCGCAATGAGTCCGGCGGGGTTCATTCAGTCTTCAGTCTTCGTCGCCGGATTCGGCTTCCTCGAGGGCAGCGTCGATATCGGCCTTCTTGTCCTCGAGCTGGTTCTCGATGTCGGCCGCCTTGTCCATTGCCTCATTGTAGTCGTCGGCGATCTCCTTGCCGACCGTGTCCTCGCTGTCACTGCTGCAGGCCGCAAGCGCCAGGGCGCAGGCTGCCACCAACATGGTAAGGAATCGCATGGTCACCCCCCCGACGGTGCTCAGCCGCCGTATTTCGCAACGAATCTCCCGAGGTATTCGTTGATCTCGTCGATATTGTCCGTCAAACGGTGGTCGCCGTCGATCAGGTGCAGAGTCGCGGCACATTGCCGGGCGAACCTGATGCTGTTCTCCACGGGAACCACGTCGTCGTGCCAGCCGTGGACGATGCTGATGGGCATGTCGGGTGGTTCCGGCGTCAGTGACTCGTAGCCTGGCATGTAGTAAGCCGGCGCCAGCACGAACAGGCCGGCCGCGCCGAGCGTATCGGCCGCCGCCGTGGCCACGTGGCCTCCCATGCTCGATCCCACCAGGATCAGTGAGTCGTCGATGCCCTTTGCCTCGGCGACGAGTTTCTCGACGCGCTCGGTGGGGTCGGCGATGCCCTGGTAGTCGATACTGTCGGCCTCGCAGCCCAATGAGCGAACGAGCTCCGCCATTGCCCGGATCTTGGTACCCCACGGCCCGCTCTCCTGGCCATGCGAGAAAATCACCGTCGTCATACCAGAATCCCCTCCTCCGTCTCACAGAGTTTCTCGAGATGCCGCGCGACCAGCCAGTCCCGGTCCTGCCCCCAGCATACCCAGTCGCCGATCCGAAGGGTCGGCACGCCCCAGCTGCCGGAAGCCATCATGTCGGCCCGATTGTTCTCCGCATCGCGGCGCCAGCTGTCGTCCTCGAGCGCGGCACAGACGTCCGGCCAGAAAAGGCCCGCCCGCGCCGTCACCTTGCGCAAACCGACGTCGCTCGCCACGTCGATTCCCTTTGCCCAGACGGCTCGGCCGCCGGCCAGCAGGCACTCGCGTTCGCGCTTCTGGCTCGCGGCGTAGCGCAGTGTCGCCAGCAGCCGCTCGATGCCCTTGCCCAGTGGATCGACCGCATTGCCGAAGTCGATACCGAGACGACGCGCTTCCCGGCTGGCGTCGAGCAGGATGTAGCGCAGCTTGGCTTTGGGCACCGGCAGGCCGCGCATGACCATTGGCAAAACCGGGCGAATCTTCAGCTCGACACCGAACGCGTCGGCGATCGCAAACATGCGCGATATCGCGAGGTAGGAGTACGGGCTCCGGAACGAGTAGAAGAACTCGAGCGGCGGCAGCGACTTCGCCGCGGCGGGCGGCTGCACGGGCAGGTCGAGCTGCATCGCCTGGCGAATGGCCTTGAGCTCGGGCGTCGGCGCGCGGCGCAGCCCCAATGCATCGAGGCGCTCCACGAGATAGTGCAGCCTGTCGATGCCCCAGTACCACTCGCCGCCGTAGTGCAGCATTGCCACGTTGTAGTGGCCGAGCTTCTCCAGGAGTCGCTGGTTGCGTTCGATCATCCCGTCGCCGCCGCCAGCCCGCGCTCCCTCGGCGCGACGCGCAACGGTCTCGGCGTCGCCTCGCCAGTAGGCCGTCAGCGTGTCGACGACTTCGCGCAGGTAGACGGGTGCAGGCTCGCTCTCGCGGCTGGCCAGCATATCGAGCAACGCGCGACGGTGTTCGACTGCCGGGCTTCTGCCTTTGTCCAGAAACGGCAGGCCGAGCTCGCGTGCTAGTCGTCGGCAGTCCATCAGGGCGTACTCGGCATGGAGTTCGGGTTCGGGTCGAACACCGCCGGCAACGGCTTCGGTCAGGCAAATGTCGATCTGGATATCGAAAGCGGTGACGAAATCAGCCAGGTAGTGACCCAGCAGATAGGAGTACGGGTCGTCCAGTTCGAGGAACACCATCACTTTGTGCCGGCGGCCGCTTAGCCGGCGGCCCCACTCGGTGAGCTTTCGGCGAAAATGCAGCACTCGTTCGCTCGTGTACAGGCGCAGCAACCGGGATCTTGCTTTCTTCATTCTTCGTCCCATGCCGGGTTCGGCTTCCAGAGGAGTTCGTCGAGAACAGGCTGCCAGCGGTGGCGACGCATGTCGACACGACCATCCGTCACCCTGACGCCTTCATCGCGCAGCCGATCTCGCTGTGTCCTGAACTGCCGACTGTCTTTATCGAATGCGATCGTACCCGCCGACTGGACGACGCGGTGCCAGGGTACGCCGTGACCCTCCGGCAGGTTACGAAGCGTGTAGCCAACCTGCCGCGCACCGCGCGGAATGCCGGCGATCTCGGCAACCTGCCCGTAGCTCGCCACCGAACCTTCCGGGATGTCGCAGATCGTGTCGCGTATGCGGCGCATGCGAGTCTCGCGATCCACTCAGGTCTCCGCCTTTTTCAGCCGCGCCTGGATTTCGCGTCGCGCATCGCTCAGCACCGTATCGCGATCGAGGCTGTCGAGAATCCGCTGGACAACCTTCTTGGGTCCCGACTCGCCCCAGGACTTGCCCCGCGACAGGTACTCTGCGGCGACGCGGCCGACCACCAGGGTGGAGTAGTACGCAACGGCGCCCTGCGCCGCCGCGGTGGCGACCGTCGACAGTCCGGCGGTGCCAACCTTGAGCGCGCTCGATCCCAGGTGGATGGCCCAGACCGTTGCCGTGAGGGCCGCCGACTCCGCGGCGATGACGCCTACGAGCGAACCGGCCTCCCGCTGCGACAGCGGCAGGTCGTAGACACGCGACAGGTGCACGACCATGCCGACGTCGATGAAAGCCGCGGCAAACAGGTCGGCCACGGGCACCGGGTTGAAGGCCACGGCGATTCCCTTGCCGATGCAGTACGTTCGCACCAGCTTATCGCCGATCTCGCTGCGCGCCGCGAGTATCCGCCGGCCCACCTGGTCACTCAGGTCGGACGCGAACAGGCTCGCATTCAGCGCGGCGAGTGTCTTGCCTTCGGCATCGAGGATCTCCCAGAGCCGGAGCCGCAGCGCCTCGATATCCGGCGGCCGGGCGCGTTCGGTCGCTACCTCGTTGCCGTCGGTATCGACCTCGATCACGGCCTGCGGCCGCGGCTGCGCCGCGACCGGGATGATATGGGCCGGATCGACGAGCCCGTCGGTGCGTGAGCGAAGCGCGTCAAGTAGCCGGTCGCGCTCGTCCGCGGTAAACAGGTCGCACTTGTTGAGTGCGACGATGACCGGGCGTCCCTGCGCGAGCAGCGTGCGCAACGAATCAAGTTCCGACTCGGTCATGTCGCCGTCGACGACGAAGATGACCAGGTCCGAACGCTCGGTGACTTCCTTCGCGAGATGCTCGCGCTCCTCGCCGCCCGCCTCGTCGAGGCCCGGCGTATCGATCAGGAACACGCCGCCGGTCTCGATCTCGTTCCAGGCCTGCATCTCCGAGTGCTTCGTCTCGCCGTGCAGCGGGCTGACGGAAAACGCTTCCTCGCCGATCAGCGCATTAAGCAGTGAGGACTTGCCGGTGCTGACGCGGCCGAAGACGGCCAGGTGGATGTGGCCGTGCTCGAGCTTGTCGAGCATTCCCTGCACCGCGGCGTAATCGTGCGCCAGCGACTCGCGAACGCCCGTGGGCAGGCGCGAATCGTCGATGAGCTCGCGGAGGGACTCTCGCGCGAGCGTAAGGTGGTCCTGGTCGTCGGCGTCAGTCTTTGCCGATCTTTTCGTCCAGGGCCATTTTGGCAATGCGTTTAACGCCCGCCTCAATATGCTCACTGATGCCTTCCTCGAACTCCTTCGCCGCAATTTCGGGCACGAGCTCACCGTGCCTCGAAAGCGTCAGCACGAGGCTGCGCCCGAGTGCGTCGAAGATCAATCCATACGCGACCGCGTGTACGAAACCGCCCGCCACGGTACCGATGCCGGGAAACGCCTTGAGGCCATTGCCGGCCACGGCGAGCGTCAGCGGCAGGGCGCGCCCGACGCGGCTCTGGCTGAGATTCAGGAACTCCTCGATGTCGAGATCCCGCGGCGCGGCGCCGTAGAGCTTGCACAGCTCCTGCGTCATCGACGTGCCGATGTAACCCTGGATCAGGATGTCCGTACCCGGGCTGATCGCCGCAAGCGACCCGACCACCGCCTTGCGCGTCGAGTTGCGAATGATCTGCTCCGAACGCTGCACTCGGTATACCGCCTCGGCTTCCGCGAGCTTGTCGGCGGCCAGCGCGAAGACGGCCCGGTCGCGGCGCAGGTCGAGCGGCTCGGCAACGTCGAGCAGACGGTTGATCGCGACGACCAGCACGCCAATGTCCGCGGGCCGCTGGCGCCGCGATACGCTCTCGCTGCCATCGTCTGCGCGTTCAATGACGTCGACTTCCCCACCCGCGGACACGGCCACGACCCGATCGCGGCCGACTTCGCCGCCGATACCCTCGAGGCGTTCGAGCAGCCGCTGCATCAGCGTTGCCTGTTCCTCGACGCTGAAGCGATCGGCCTTGTTCATCACGAGCACGAGCGGTTTGCCGAGCCCGATGAGCGCACGCACCGCGTCGGTTTCCGCGCGGGTCAGGTCCGAATCGCAGACGAACAATACGACGTGTGATCGGCGCGCTTCCTCGAGGGCCAGCTCGTCGAAACCCTCATCGTGCCCGCCCGTACCCGGCACGTCGGTCAGCAGGATCTCCTGGCCCTCGGTGCTCCGCCAGCGGTAGTGGCGGATGTCATCGGTGGAGCCGCCGACCACGTCGATTGTGACGTCGGCCTCGGGCACCAACGCCTTGATGAGCGAGCTCTTGCCGGTACTGACCTCACCGAAGAAACACAGGTGAATCGAGCCGGCTTCGCGCCGACTGGCGAGCTCCTGCAATTCCTCCTGCGCCGACTCGACGTCGACGCCGGCCGATTCGGCGTGACGGAGGCGGGACTCGATGTCGTCCCGCGTCAACGGCTTTACGACTTCGGGTCGCGGCGGTTCGATGCGGCGGCGGATGACGAGCCGCCAGATCAGCACGATCGCGGCGATGACGATGAACGCCATCACCGCGACATACGTGTACAGCAGGAAGGCCGGGCCCTCGGAGAGCCGATCCCAGACGCGCAGCGCCGCGTCGGTCACATAGAGCAGTCCGCCCGTCGCGACGATGAAAACGACGAGAATCGCGACCGCGATCGCGACTCGGATAAAGCGGTCCAGCTTCATGGACGCCTAGTTTACTGCTTTTGCGGTGAACTCCGGCCTATAGCTGCGCCTCGACCCAGCGATCGAGCTTCGATTCGAGCATCGACAGCGGCATGGGGCCGTCTTTCAGGACCTCGCGGTGAAAGGCCACGACGTCGAAATTCTCGCCAAGCCGCTGCTCTGCGCTGTCGCGGATCTCGCGGATCTTGAGCTGGCCGATCTTGTAGGCCAGCGCCTGACCCGGGATCGCCATGAAGCGTTCGGCCTCCGAGATCGCCCGCGCCGGCGCGACCGCCGAATTGGCGTACATGTAGTCGAGCACGTCCTGGCGCGACCAGCCCTTGGCGTGGATACCGGTGTCGACGACCAGGCGAATGGCTCGCCAGAGCTCCGCGTTCAGCGCGCCGAAGTACTGGTAGGGATCCGTGTAAACGCCGATCTCCTTGCCGAGCGTCTCGGCGTACAAGCCCCAGCCTTCACTGTAGGCCGTGAAACGCGCGAAACGGCGGAACTGCGGAATGTCCTCGTTCTCCTGCTGCAGCGCGATCTGGAAATGGTGACCGGGAATTGCCTCGTGCAGGTAAAGCGACTCCATCGCCCACTTGGGCCGCGCCTTGATGTTGTAGGCGTTGGCGTAAAAGATGCCGGGGCGCGAGCCGTCCGGCGTGCCGGCCTGGTACGAACCGCCGGATGCCGACTGCTCGCGGAACGGCTCGACGCGGCGCACTTCGAAACCCGTCTTCGGCTCGACGTCGAAGAGCTTCTTCGCGAGCCCGCCGACGTGATCGGACATGTCGCGATAGCCCTGGATGAGCTGATCGGGTTCGTCGAAGAAGAACTGCTCGTCGGTATTCACAAACTCGAAGAACTCCTCGAGCGTGCCTTCGAAACCTACCTCCGCCATGACGCCGCGCATCTCCTCGTGGATGCGGGCGACCTCGGCAAGACCGACCTGGTGGATCTCCTCGGGCGTCATTGTGGTGGTCGTGCGGACCTTGACGAGGAACTGGTACCAGTCCTCGCCGTTCGGCAGGTCGCCGAGACCGTAAGTCTCACGCGAGGCAGCCAGGTAGTCGTCACCGATGAAGTTCAGCAGCCGCTCGTAGGTCGGGATGATCGTCGTCGAGATCGTTTCGCGATAGGCGTTTGTGAGCCGGTCGCGATCCGCGGCGCTGAAGTCGTCCGGCATGTTCTCGATCGGCCGCCAGAACAGGCTTGCCTCGACGTCGTCGACGATCTGCGATTCGAGCTGCGGCACGACCTTGGCCATCAGCACCTGCGGCTGCACGACGCCCGCGTTCATGCCCTCCCGCATGTTGGCGATCGCGAAGTCAACGTTGGCGACGAAGTCGTCGACGCGGCTCAGGAAGTCTTCGTAGTCCTTGACCGTCTCGAACGGGTGCACGCTCGCACCACTGCCCAGGCGGACAAACGAGTTCGTCAGCGAGTAGAACTGGTTGAGCGGCTGCAGGTGCGACGGATACAGGTTGCTCTCGAGCGACTGCTCGCGAAGGATCTTGAACATGTCGTAGCTGAGCTGCTCCTGGTAGCTCAGCGCATCGCGGTCGATTTCGATAAGCCGCGTCAGGAATTCCTCGTCCATGGCACGCTCGGCGTCCCGGTACTCGGGGCTGTTCGAGATCGCCATACGATCGTTGAAGCGATAGTCGCCGATTCGCGTTGCGCGCATCGGGTTCAGTTCGAGACCGCGCTCGAAGTGCTCGTCGAACAGCGCCGCCAGCGCGGTGGATGCGTCAACGGTCGTTTCGGTGGCCGGCGACGTTTCCTCGGCGCGCTCGGCACACGCGGACAGCAGCAGGGAAGCGGCCAGGACAGCCGCTGGAAAGTGCTTCATGGTGGTTCCTGGATCTTGAACGGCCGGGAAGAATACCCCGATCGGCCCGCTCCGCGCCAGAATTCACCGGTTGCCCACAGGCACAAAAAAGCCCCGCCGATGGCGGGGCTTTTGTACCGTTTTCGCCCTTGGGACTTGCTGCATTTACATAAGCTCACTCTTCGCCGAACACCTCCCTGTGCCGAGCAACGATCCGCGGCCAGAGATCGGCCACTTCGGGAACATCGATCCCGAATAACTCGGCCAGCGTCGTAACCAGCTCGTCCGCGGAGTCCAGCTGCCTCGTGCTGCTGCCGTCCGGCGTCAGGACAGTCAGTACGCGTCCGCGCAGTGTCCGATGCTCGTCGCCGACACGGAGCTGTGCAACGAGATTGAGAACGAAACTCGACTCCGGATGGGTCTGCAGGAACCGGCAGCGGTTACTCAGTACGGTCTCGTCGCCCGCGCTGGCCGTGAAGTCGAAACTGAACTCGCCATCGCCGCCGTCCTCGTAGTAGCGCCATCGCGCGCTACCGAGTTGACGCAGGCCGAGACGGAACGGCGCATGCTCGAAATCGGCGGCGGCGAGTTCGATGGGCTCGAGCAGGCTGCCGCCGAAACCGACATCGGCGAGATAGACGGTATCCGGATCGTCCGGCGTCCGAACCAGCAGGCAGAGGTGGTTGGCGTCCGCGATATCGCCGCGCTGCTGCTGCATCACGGCGGCTGCGACGCGCGTGACATCGAAGCCGAGTTCGCCCAGTGCCCAGCCGAGCAGACCGTTCTGCTCGTAGCACCAGCCGCCCCGCCCTCGTTCCACGATCTTTGCGTAGGCTTCGCCCACGTCGGTCGTCAGCGACCGGCCGAGCTGCACGTCGAGATTCTCGAAGGGAACGGTCAGCGCGTGCCGGCGCTGCACCTCGAACAGCGTTTCAATTGTTGGCGCGACACGGCCACCGAAACCGACGCGCTCGAAGTAGGCGTCGAGGCGCATGCCGGCTCAGGCGCAGTCTTCGATGACGGGTGCGAACGCCGTGCTCGTAACCCGGCAGCCGGCGACAGTCTGGTGGATCGTAAACGATATGGGTACGCGGGAGCCCTTCGGCTGGAAAACAAGCAGAATCGTCACGCCATGCTCGAGGCGATCGTCGCGCTCGCACAGTCCGGCATCGCAGTCGACCATGAAGCGATCGTTCTCGAATGCGCCGACATTGGCGAGGCCGGAAAGATACGCGAGCACCTGGGCGCGTATGCGCGCAGTCAGCTTGCGGTCCGGTTGCTCGAACACCGCCCAGCGCGTTGCGAGATCGACGCTCGAGACAATGGCGAGGCAGGTCCGCCGTACAGGGAGACTGCGGAACATGCGATTGGACTCGCTGCCGCGGCTGAGCGTAGCGGCGCCGACAACGCGCGCTCGTCCGTGTTCTGCATTCACGATAGCGTTCAAACCGGCGCGCGCAAGCGCACGCGTATCGCGCTGGTCGAGATCGACGGCGGGTCGCAGCCGACGCTTGAATCCCAGCAGGTCGCGATCGAGGGCCTCCCACGGCCCGGCCGTCGCGTCGAGCTTGCACAAAAGACCCGCGAGCGCACCACCGGCCACACGCGGGGGGCCGTCATTGCCGCGGCTACACAGCCGCGGAAAATAGCTCAGGATGTTGGGACTCGCGTAGCCGAGCTCGCGCACACCCGCGACCGCATCGTCCGCCGTCTGCCATGCCGTTGCCGGATCGACGACGAGCATTGCGCCCCGACGCTTGCAGTACTGGTCGGCAGCAAGGATCGCCGCAGGCCCGGTATCGCGGCCCTTGCCGGGCGGAGGCAGGTAAACGATATCGACACGCTCCGCCTGTTGGAGCGCGAACAGGCCGGTGCCGTCGCGCATCGATCCGACCAGGTCGTAGTCGGAGAGCTCGGTGCCGTCCGTGCCCTCTTGCACCGGATCGACCCAGGTCAGCTCGAAGCGACTGTCCTCGTCCGTCGTGGCCGCCGGCCGGTGCAGCGGAAACGGCGCCTCCACACGGACTATGGTCGACGTCAACAGCATGTCGGCGACGAAGGTCTCATCGCCCTCGACGTAGCTCAGCCGTTTGAACATTTCCTGGTCGACCACGAGACCGCTGGTCGGATCCACGCGCTGCACTGTGAGATTGAACAACCGGTCGTTGTCTTCGGGAATCCCATCGTAGTCGACCGCGGCGCGCAGTCGTTCCGTGGAGCCCGGGTCGACCGCACGCAGCAGGAGCGCGGAACCGTCCGCCGGCAAACAGAGCATGGCGCCGCGTGCCGTGTTGGCGACGCGGACGACGTAGAGCTTGCGACCACCGTGTTCAAAGAACTGTTTGACCGCGGGACCGAGGCTGGAACGCGACCAGCAGTCGCCGAAGCGGCGGCGGAATTCGCCGAAATGCCTGACGAGAACGGGAGTGTGAAGGGGGCCGCGAAGCGCACGTCCGATGAAAGCGGCCGTCGTCTCGGGCGATACGGCGATGGGTTCGTCCATCGCCGCAATCTCGGTGACCGTAATGCCACGGTCGCGAGCGTCTGACAATTCCTTCTCCGCGAAAGTCAGATCGGGTAGCGCGTATTCTATTCAGTGGCGACCGGGGATGCCATTGCTGCATCGAGCCGCTACCCTCTGGTAATGGCCAACCACCTTGCCCGCGCATTCCCGACCCTCGGCGCCAGGCTCGGCACGCTGCCGCTGGGCGACCTGCCG
This sequence comes from Woeseiaceae bacterium, assembly GCA_030066625.1. GTDB lineage: Bacteria > Pseudomonadota > Gammaproteobacteria > Steroidobacterales > Woeseiaceae > UBA1847. The sequence goes on along the minus strand of JASJBG010000094.1, from coordinate 5,470 downwards.
ACGCCGGTTGAAGCGCGCGAGATTGTCCTGGACGGCGATTCGCGAACGCTGCTGGTGAAGCGCGACGATCTGACCGGAGCGGAGTACGGCGGTAACAAGGTGCGCAAGCTCGAGTACGTGTTTCGTCGCGCGCGCGATCGTGGCGCGACGCGAATCGCGACCTTCGGCGCGGTCGGCTCGAACCACGCGGTTGCAACGGCGTTCTACGCGAAACGCGCAGGCTTCGACTGCACCTGCTTCCTCGCGCACCAGTCGCTGAAACCTGGACTCGGCAAGGCGCTCAGGTTTCACCAACAAAACAGCACCGAGATCGTGCGCTGGGCCCGCGACAGGCACGACCGTGTGCAGCAGATGCGCGACTACCTGCAGGGGCGGCACTGCTGGGTCGTACCGCTCGGCGGTACGTCCTGGCTGGGAACGCTCGGCTTCGTCAATGCCGGTCTCGAACTGGCCGCGCAGATAGAGGCCGGGGAGATACCGAAACCCGCACGCGTCTACGTCGCGCTCGGCACGATGGGTACGGCTGCCGGGCTCGCGCTCGGGTTCGCGCTCGCCGGTCTCGACACGGAGACGCAGGCGATCCGCGTCACGGACCCCCAGTTCGCAAACGAGCCTGCGCTCGTGAAGCTGATGCAGAAGACCGCGACCCTGATGCACGCGGTCGACGCTGCCGTACCGGCGAATCTAGCCGCGCGATCGCGGATTGTTTGCCGGCACGAATTCTTCGGCGAAGGATACGGACGCACGAACCCGGCCACCGAGGCGGCGATAGCGCTCGCGCAGGAACAGCTCGGCCTCGTGCTCGAGTCGACGTATTCGGGGAAGGTGATGGCGGCCGTGCTGCACGACCTCGGCGACGGCTGCGAGCAACCAGTGCTGTTCTGGAATACCTACAACTCGCGCCCGCTCGCCATCGACCCGCGACAGCCCCTCGATCCGGAAAAGACGCCGGCGGAGTTCGCGCGCTACTTCGAATAGAGGTCGGCTACGTGCCTTCCCCCGCGGCGGGCGCGGCGGCCGTGTCTGCGCTACCGGGATTGTCGGCAACCGGGTCTGCCAGCTGGTCGGCCAGTTCGTCGGCTTCGGCCTCGGCGACGGCCTCATCGATCATTTCCCGGACCTCCTCGAGTGTCGGCGCCTCGGCATCGATCTCGACCGTGTTCTCGACCTGCCGGAGCCGCGCAAGCACCTCGTCGGCATCGTACTGGGCCAGCCTGACCGGCATGCCGTGGGCAATGCTCGCGATCGACCGCGCATGGTCCTGAACCGCTGGCGGGAACCGGCCCTCGACCGAGGCCAGCAGGCGGTCGAGCCGTTCGACCGGATCGACCGTGTCGTCTTCGAGCGGTGCATGGCTCTCGAAGTACCACTCACCGTCGCGGCGGCCGAGAAGGTACGGCTCGTTGATGATCCGCACCGGCTCGCCGATATCGACGAGTTCGTAGAGGTATTCGATGTTCTCGGGATACAGCCGTACGCAGCCGTGACTTACGCGCATGCCGACGCCGAACGGCTGGTTCGTGCCGTGCAGCAGGTAGCCGGGCATGTCGAGCTTCAGGACGCGCGTGCCGAGCGGGTTGTCAGGCCCCGGGGGAACCACCGACGGCAGCGGGTCGCCCATCTCCGCATGCTCACGGCGCACCGACGCCGGCACGTACCAGGTCGGGTCCTTGGCCTTCGAGATGATGACCGACTCGCCGAGCGGCGTCTCCCAGCCAACCCTGCCGATGCCGATCGGGAACGTCAGGACGATCTGCGAGGTGTCCTCTTCGCTGTGCTCAATGGGAAGCGTCGGGAAATAGAACACGCGCTTCGAGGCGATGTTGAGGACCAGGCCCTCTCGCGGCGCGTCGGGCAGTACGTACTGGGTTGGCAGAAGTACCGGCGTGCCTTCGCCGGGCAACCACGGATTGACGCCCGGGTTTGCGGCGACGATTTCGTCGTAGCCGAGTCCGTATTCGCGGGCGAGGTCGGACAGCGTGTCGGTCTCGGCCGTCAACACCACCTGCGGTTCGCCGATAACGTCAACCTCGGCGGACTCGACGACGAAGCGATTCGGGTGCAGCGGTTCGAGGACGGGTCGTTCACCGACGGGCACCGGTGCCTGGCTGCCCGCAGGATACCGCGCAAACTCGGCGCAGCCGGCCGTGAGCGCGAGCGCGATCAGCAAGGTGGCTCTGGTGGCGGTCGTTACAGGCGACATACTCTCAGGCGGACAGGCCAGCGAACCGGTCGTTCGTTGCTGCCCCAGGCGCTCCTCAATGGCTCGCGAATCAGTGATACCGGGTCCTCGCCGTGCTGCGCTTCGTAGCGCTTGCAGGCGGACCAGGTACCCAGGTAGCCGAGCATATCATCCGGGCCCCATGTGAGCCGCATTTCGAAGTCGGGTGTCTCGAGGGCAGCACCCGGCATATCGATGTCCCGGTAGCCGCGTTCGATCAGCACCCGCTCCGGTGGCCAGAACGGGCCAACGATGTCCTCGTAGAGGCGTTCAACGACAGCATCGATCGCGGGCGTCACCTCGCAGCGCTCGTAGCACCATGCCGCAAGGACGCCGCCTTCGACGAGAACGCGACCGGCCTCCGCGAAGAACCTCGGGCGATCGAACCAGTGCAGCGCCTGGCCGACGCTGACCAGGTCGAAGGCATTGTCATCGAGTCCGGAGCCTTCAGCGGGCGCGACGCGATAGCGAACGCCGTCCCGGGCAACCGCGGCGTTGACCTGCTCGGCACTGGCGTCGGTCGCGATAACCTCATCGAAGTAATCCGCGAGGGCGATGGCCGCCTGGCCGCTGCCGGTCGCGCAGTCCCAGGCCCGGCGGGTCTCTTTGGCGAGCCCGGCGAGGCACTCGAACAGTGCGGCAGGATAGGTGGGGCGGTATCGCGCGTAGTCCGGCGAACGGATCGAGAAATGATCCTTGAAGCTGCCCGCCAAACCGTCAGCCTGGTTAGTCAGCGGCTACGGGCCGCAGTTCGGGTTCTTGCCCTCGGCCTTGGCCTGGTTGTACAGAGCGAGCGTCTCGCCGAACAGCGAGACCAGCGAATCGATACGTTTCTCGCTCGACGGGTGCGTTGACAGGAACTCGGCCGGCGCCTCGCCAGCCTGCTCCGACATGTTCTGCCAAAGTGGCACGCTCTCGCGCGGATCGAAGCCGGCGCGGGCCATGTACTTGAGGCCGACCACGTCCGCCTCTGTTTCCTGCGACCGCGAGAACGGCAGCAGCAGGCCGAACGCGGCACCCGCGCTGAGCGCCTCGTAGGCGGTATAGGTGGCACCCTGGTTGCCGCCGCCGAGCAGTACCGCAGCCACCTGAACGCCGATCTCCGAGGGTTTCGCGCGCGACGCGCGCTCCGCGGCATGGTCCTCAGTGACGTGGGCGATTTCATGGCCGATCACGGCGGCCAGTCGATCCTGGTTGTCGGCGGCCTTTAGGATGCCGGTCATCACGCCGATCTTGCCGCCCGGCATGGCAAATGCGTTGACGGACTCGGAGTCGAAGATCGCCATGTCCCAGTTCAGGTCGCGATACTCCGGCGGCAGCTCCTGGACCACCGCCACCGCTACGCAGTGAATGTAGTCGATGGTCTCGCGGTCGGTTTCGAGCGGAATCGAGGCGCGCATCTCGGCGAACTGCCGCGCGGCTTCGGCTTCCATGTCGATCTGGTTCGGTGCCGCAGCACACGCGGCGAGCAGAACGCTTGTGGCGACCAGCAGCAACCGGGCTTTGATACGCTCGATAAGCATGAGAACTCCTGACATTCGAGGGGTCATTATAGCCGCTGCATAGCGTCTGCGACCCATGTGGATTGGACCGAAAAAACGCCCTCCGGTTCCAGTCCTCAGCGTGGCAGGCGCGACTCGAATCGCTGCTGCCAGCGGGCGGAGACGACCCGGTCGAGGGCGCCGTCCACACCCGACATCAGGCGCTTCTGCAGCGGCTGCTTGATCTTGTATTCCAGCCGGAACAGTTCGCGATCCTCGGCGCGGCTGCGCAGCAGCTCGTCGCTGGTCAGCAGTTCGTCAGCGAGGCCGAGCTCGAGCGCACGGGTGCCGTACCAGTGCTCGCCGGTCGCAACCTTGTCGAGATCGAGGTCGGGCCGGTATTTCGCGACCGCTCCCTTGAACAGCGTATGCACGTCTTCGAGTTCTTCCTTGAGCTTCGCGCGGTCCTCATCGGTGTTCTTGCCGAACATTGTCACCGTGCGCTTGTACTTGCCGGCGGTGACCTGCTCGAAGTCGACGCCGTGGCTGTCGAGGAAACGATTGAAGTTCGGGATCTGTGCGAGCACGCCGATCGAGCCCAGGATCGCAAACGGTGCTGCGTAGACGCGCGATGCGACACAGGCCATCAGGTAGCCGCCGCTCGCCGCGACCTTGTCAACGCAAGCGACCAGCGGGATACCCGCATCGCGAATACGCGCAAGCTGCGACGCAGCGAGGCCGTGCTCGTGCACCATGCCACCGTGATTCTCGAGCCGGACTATGACCTCGTCGTCCTCGGTCGCGACATCGAGAATGGCGCTAACCTCCTCGCGCAGCGACGGGACCGCGCTCGCCTTGAGATCGCCCTTGAAATCGATGACGAAGCTGCGCGGCTTCTGCGCGTCGCTTTTCTCCTCGGCCTTGTCCTGCTTTTTCTGCTCTTTTTCGGCCTGCTTCTGCTCGGCCTTTTTGAGCACGGCCTTACGCAATGAGCGGGCGAGCGCTTTGTACTTCTTGTTGAGGCTCTCGACCTCGAGTCCGTCCTGGGTTTGTTTGCGGCCGGCAGCCGCCGCGAAGCCGATAACGATCAGGATCGCGATGACGATCGTCGCGACCTTGAGCAAAAACAGCCCGTACTGGGAGAGAAAATCCATCGTTGAATCCGTGTGGCGAGGGGCCGGCCTAAACGGCGAGGCCGACGTTGTTCTTTTCGAGGACCTGTTCGGCGCGGTAGCTCGAGCGCACCATCGGCCCGGCCACCACTTCGAGGAAACCGCGTTCCAGGCCTTCCTGGCGATAGGCCTCGAATTCGTCCGGGGTCACGTAGCGCTCGACCGCAAGGTGATTCGGCGTCGGCCGGAGATACTGTCCGAAGGTCAGGATATCGACATTCGCGTCGCGCAGGTCGTCCATGGCTTCCAGGATCTCGCTGTCCTTCTCGCCGAGGCCCAGCATCAGGCTGGTCTTCGTCAGTACGTCGGGGCGGTGAGCCTTCGCGTGTCGCAGCACCTCGATGGTCTGCTCATAGCTTGCGCGCGGGTCGCGCACCGGGTGCGTGAGCCTTCTGACGGTCTCGACGTTCTGGGCGAAGACGTCAAGGCCGGAGTCGACGACGAGCTCGACATGCTCCGCGACGCCCGAAAAATCGGGCGTCAGCGCCTCGACCGCGGTGCCGGGGTTCAGGCGCTTGATCTCGCGTACGCACGCCGCGTAGTGCGCGGCACCGCCGTCTGCGAGGTCGTCGCGATCGACCGAGGTAATGACGACG
>JASJBG010000093.1 GCA_030066625.1 Woeseiaceae bacterium | reverse complement strand
GACCTCGACCTCGCGCTGCGCGCCTACGGCAGCAAGAGCCCGAGCGACAACAACGACTGTTCCGATTCGACCCTGCTCGTACCTTTCGGCGACGAAAATCGCGAGCCGATTCGCCGCGCTATCGCCGGCCTGCGCCCGCTCGGGCAAACGCCGATCGCGTACGCGCTCAACCAGGCGGCCCGCGACTTCGGTGCGAAGGACGCCGACCGCGCGGTCGTGCTCGTCACTGACGGCCTCGAAAGCTGCGGCGGCGACCCCGTCTATGCGGCACGCGAGCTTCGCGAACGCGGCATTGCGGTTCACGTCATCGGCTTCGGCCTCGGCAACGCCAAGGACGAGGACACCGCCAGCCTGCGTGCGATTGCCAACGCATCCGGCGGCCGCTACGTCACCGCGGGCAGCGCCGAGGAACTCAACCTGGCGCTGGCACAGACGGTAGCGACGGCCTATAGCGTCTTCAAGGGAAGCGTCGAGGTCGCGAGCGGCTCACTCGGTTCCAACGAGACGACGTACCTGCCCGAAGGCAGGTACCGGGTCGTGCTGCACAGCTCACCGCCGCAGGAAGCGTTTATTCAGCTGGAGCCTCGTGACCACGTCACGGTGACGCTGGAGAAGCGCCGCGACCTGATCTCGCAGACCGAGCGACGCGACCAGATCGCGTACCGGTCCTGTGAAGACGTGGTCGCGAGAATCGAACGCCTCGAGGAGCGGCAGCAGGCGCGAACCGAGCCTCTCTGACTCTAGCGGTCGCGCCCCGGCGCCTCGATCCCTTCCTGGCTGAGAATGCGCAGCAGCCCGTGTATCCGGGCGCTCTCGCGCTGTTTGACATCGATCAGGTCCTCATCGTCGCTCGTCATCACGGCGAGCGTTGCTTCGAGGTCTTCGATCGTTACGTTCATCTCGAGGATCTCGACCAGCGCGTGATCCTGCAGGCCGGGAAAGACGTCGAGTATGTCTTTGCGTGTTGCGGTAGTCATGAGTAGACGCTAGCAGCGGCACCGATCGCAGGCTATCCGTGAATCTACACATCAGGCTTCCGGGCACGTCTCCGGGATAGGCATTTTCACGACTATTTGAGCCGGCCGGGGACCGATACAGTGCCTGCCAGCCTGGTCACATCGTCACTATCAGCATGCAAAAACCACTGGAAATCACCTTTCGGCACATGGAACCGTCCGAGGCTCTCGAAACCACGATCCGCGAAAAGGCGGCGAAACTCGAGCGCTATTGCGGCGAGATCATCGGCTGCAGCGTCGTCGTCGAGACACCGCACAAGCACCATCACCAGGGAAACCTGTTTCACTTCCGGATCGACGTAACGGTCCCCGGCAAGGAAATTGTCGTCAAGCGCTCGCCGGACGAGCATCACGCCCACGAAGACCCCTACGTTGCTCTGCGGGATGCGTTCGATGCGATGCGCCGCCAGCTCGAGGACTACACTCGCGAGCGACGCGGCAAGGTGAAGCACCACGAAGAGACACCACACGGGCGTGTCTCGGAGCTGCATCCGGACAGGGACTTCGGGCGCCTGATGACCCCGGACGGCCGCGACATTTACTCCCATCGCAACAGCGTCGTCACTGGCAAGTTCGAGGACCTGGAGATCGGGACCGAGCTGCGCTTCGATGAAGAGGCTGGCGACGAGGGCCCGCAAGCAAGCTCTGTGCACATCGTCGGCAAGCACCATCCCACACCCTGACCGCGGCGGTAGACGGATATGAAAGAACTTGAACTGAATCGCGAGACCGTGCAGTTCCTTATCGACAAGGCGCACGAATTCCACGAACGGGAGGAAGTCACTTTTCCCGACGAGCCCGAGAATCCAAACGAGGATCTTGCGCTGCAGATGTCCGAGGATTTTTCCGACGACCCATACTACGGAGAGATCAAGAGCACCGTCGAGGACCTGGAGCCCGATCAGCAGATCACGCTGGTGGCGCTAATGTGGGTTGGCCGCGGGGATTACTCGCTCGGCGAGTGGGCGGACGCGCTCGCTCACGCGCAGGACAGCTGGAATACGCACACGGCTGATTACCTCATTGGCACGTCGCTCGTCGCGGACTACCTGACCGAGGGTCTTTCGTTGTTCGACGGACAGTCGGAGTAAAGCTGCGCCTCGCAGACATGCAGGCGCTCCTCTAATTGCGCGCAGCTTTTTCAACCTCCGCAAACACCCGCAGCACGTTGCCACGCGACAGCTTCTTGAGGTCATCTGCTTCCCAGCCACGCCGCAGCAGTTCGGCAAACAGGGCAGGGTACTTCGATACGTCCTCGAGGCCCTGCACCAGGTCGTATTCGTTGTGCGCGCCGTAGAAGTCCGCGCCGATGCCGACGTGATCGATACCGGCAACGCGGGCGATATGGTCGATATGGTCCGCGACGTCGCTGATCGTGGCGCGGTCCGGCGTACCGTGTTCGGCAACATAGGCCTCGTTGATCCGTATCCAGTCCTCTTCGGTCTTCGCTTCCTTGATCAGCGGCATCATGCCTTCCTGCCATTCGCGAACCACGTCTGATACGAAGACGGGAATGAAACAGACCATGATGACCCCGCCGTTCTCGGCGATCGCCGTGAGCGACGCGTCCGTGAGATTTCGTTCGTGAGGGACCACGGCTGTCGCCGCGGTATGTGAAACGATGACAGGCGCCGAACTGACCGCGACGACGTCGTCGACCGTCTCGGCCGACGTGTGCGCGAGGTCGATCATCATGCCGAGGCGGTTCATCTCGCGGATCGCGTCCTCGCCGAAGGCCGACAGGCCGCCGCTCTTCCTTTCGCCCGTCGCCGAGTCCGCCCAGTCGGTCGAATGGAGATGCGTGAGGCCGACGGAGCGAACGCCAAGCGCATAGTAGCTTCTGAGCATCGCGAGAGAGTTGGCAATCGTGTGCGCGCCCTCGATACCGATCAGTGATGCAACCCGGCCGTTCTCACGCGCACGCTCGACGTCGGCCACGCTCAGGGCAATCTCGAGCCTGTCGGGATTGGCCTTAACCATGCGATGCACGAGATCGATCTGCTCGATCTGGAAGCGCACCGACTCGACCGGTTCGATCGCGCTCGGGACGTAGACGGACCAGATCTGCGCGCCGACCAATCCTGCCTCGAGCCGGTCGAGGTCCGTGTCCGGACCGGACGGGTCGACGATGCTAGCCTGCTCGGTGTCACCGTCCGCGGCGTTGCGCAGCACCCAGGGCAGGTCGTTGTGGCCGTCGATGATCGGCGAGTCGGCAAGGATCTCGCGCGCTTTTTGCAGGTACGGGTCGCCGTCCTCCGCGATCGCGGTGCCGGCCGTCATGCCGATGATGAGCAACAGGAGAGTGTTTATGGCTTTCATTGTCCGTCCCGATCGGAGCCCAGGCTTGAGATCCTATAATAACCACGTAGCCACGGAGCAAACCCCATGACTCAACGATCCGTACAGCGAGTACTGGTCGGACATCCGGCGACCGACGGCGCGGGCGTGCGCATGACGCGGGTGATCGCGACGCCGGAACTCGATCACTTCGACCCGTTCCTGCTGCTCGACGAGTTTCGCTCGGATGACGCCGACGACTACATCGCCGGCTTCCCGGATCACCCGCATCGCGGCTTCGAGACGGTGACCTACATGCTCGCCGGCGCGATGCAGCACGCCGACAACCAGGGCAACACGGGGCTCCTCGGGCCGGGCAGCGTGCAATGGATGACGGCCGGCCGTGGCATCGTTCACTCCGAAATGCCGCAGCAGGAAGACGGTTTGATGTGGGGATTCCAGCTCTGGGTCAACCTGCCGGCCAGCGACAAGATGACCGAGCCGCGTTACCAGGATATCCCGGCATCGGACGTGCCGGAGATTACTTTCGGCGAGGGCGTAAAGGTCAAGATCATCGCCGGCGGGCTGGCCGGATCGACCGGCCCGGTGAGCGGTGTCGCCACCGACCCGCGCTATTTCGATGTCCGGCTTGCGCCCGGATCGATAGCCGAGCTGCCGACGCCGAACGAACACAACGCTTTTGTGTACGTCTACGACGGTGCCGTCGAGATTGACGGTACAGCCGTTTCGAAGGGCCACATCGCGCTGCTTGGCAGCGGCGATGTCGTTCGACTGCAGGCGGGCGGTGATGTGCGGCTGCTGCTGATCGCCGGCCGGCCGCTCGACGAACCCGTCGCCCGCTACGGGCCCTTCGTCATGAATACCGCCGAGGAGATCCGCCAGGCGGTGACCGACTACCAGTCCGGGCGCTTCTGACTACCAGGCTGTTCCGGCCTGGATGTAGAAGATGTCCTGCTCGGGCCCGCGGGCGACGTCGATGCCCATCTCGAAGCCATAGCGGCTGGCGATCAGGTAGCGGAAACCCGCGCCGCGGGTGACGCGACTCGGTGTGTCCGCAAGGTCCCCGCTGCCGTTCGAGGCCCAGCCCGAGCCGGTAAATGCATTCACCGACCAGCGATAGTTGATCTGCCAGGTGACCTCGCCCTCGATTGCCGCCACAGAGTTGCCCTGGTAGCGCAGCGCCTGGATACCGCGGAGCTCGATGCCCGGCGTCGCGTACGGTGGCAAGAGGCCTGCGGTTTCCGCCGATTGCAGGTCCAGCCGTAGCGCAACCCGCCATTTATTCGAGAGCTTCCAGTAGTTGAGTCCCTTGAGCCGCGTCAGTTCGTAGTCGATGTCGGAACCGAAGCTATCGCGGTACCAAAGGTGCTCCAGCTCCCAGCGGTAGCCGCTGCGCGGGCTGAAGAAATTGTCACGCGTGTCGAGTTCGACGACGAAGCCGAGCCCGGACGTGGCCACGTCCTGTGACAGCAGTGACCGAACGAGCTCCTGCCAGCGTTCCTGCAAATCGGGCGGCAGGATATCGCCAGACAGGTCGCCCAGAGCCCCGGGCCGAATCCGCGCATCGATATAGCGCTGCGAGAAGCCGGCAAAAATCGGCAGCTCACCGATCTTGAACTTGAGCGACTGGACGACCGCGAACGCACGCGTATTCAGTTCGATGGGATTGACGAGGCCGACCTCGCCGAATCCGAAGAAGTCCAGGTTGACGTCGCCGTAGCCGCCGCCACCCATGTAGCGCATCCGTCCATCCTTCCAGAAGCCCACGTGGCCGCCGCCAACGAACCACGACTCGTTGCCGGTGTAGGCGCCGGCGACGGCACTGACGCTCGGCGTCAGCAGGTAGCGTGATCCGTCGTCCGCCGTCTGCAGCGCCTTGCGCCGCTCTTCGGCCTGCTCGTCCGTTTCGTGAAAAAACAGCCCGACCGCACCCAGTCCGCCGTCGACCGCGGGGTCCGTGATGATGATCGGTACCGGCAGGAAGCCGAACGCGTTCTCGGACAGGTAGCGGGAGGCGTCGAACTTGCCGTCCGCGGGGTCGCGGAACAGCGATTCGTCGTCTTCGGCGACGGCCGTACCGGCAATCATTAAACAGAAAGTGAGGGAAACAGGGATGTGGATGCGTTTCAACGGGGGTGCTCTTGGCTGGAACAGTCCGTTCGTACCATAGTCGCGCCGGTCCCGCTATCGTTGTCGCAGGCAATCGCACGGCCTGACAAATGAAAAGGGCCCGCAAGCGGGCCCTTCTCGATCTTTTATGAGTGCGAAGCCTTACTCGGGCTCGTCCGGCGTGTAGACCGTGTTGGCCGAGATCAGCGGTACCGAGCCCGCCAGGAATTCATCCCAGGTCATGTCGGTCGAGATCTCGTAGTTGCCGCTGGCATTCGCATCGAGCTGTACGCGAACGATCGTGTCGGTGACGATCGCGAAGCGTGCCGTGCCGCCGTTCAGGCCGAAGATCTCGAAGATGCCGTCCGTCGGCGAACCACCGACCGTCTGCACGAAGGTCTCCAGCATGCCGTAGTTCACGCTGCCGATGATGAGCGAGCTGTTGGCATTGCCGTCGGCATCGAGGAGCAGTGAATTGCTGGCAGGAAGGTCGGTCAAAAGCCCCGAATAGCTGCCGACCGAGAGCGTGATGCCCTGTTCGACGATCACGAGCGAGTTGCCCGCAAATATTGTATAGAATTCCGCCGCATTACGAGTGTCGATAGCGGCGGTATGGTCGCCGGCCAGGTTCGTGGTCAGCGTTGCGGTTGCGGCGGTCCAGTCCGTGAACGTCATGGTCTGGTCCTGCAGGTAGCTGCTCGAGTTCGGGTCGCCGTCGATCGAGTTGATGGCAATCGTGATGCTGCCGTCGACCGTGTAGCCGGTGCCGCTGTCGCAGGACGTCGATTCGTAGGTTGTGGTGTCGCCCGCCGTCACCGTATTCGGATCTTCGACGTCGCCCGATGCCGTGAACTGTCCCGAGACCGGGCAGTTGTAAACGGTCGGACCGAATGGCGCGAGGGAGACGCGGTTGCGGAAACCGGTTTTCGCGGCCGCATCGATGGCCGTTGCGACGCCGCCGCTGGTATCGCCGATACCCGTTGCAACGACAAAGCCGGGCAGTTCGGCTGTAGTAGCGGCCGCGAACCAGGCTTCGCGAATCGCCGCGAGCGTGTTGTTTTCATCGAGCGTTGCGAGGCCGGTGCCGCCGACACCGCCGCCAATTCCGCCGCCCGAGCCATCCGGACAGCTCGCGATAGAGCAATCCGTATCCGATCCGCAGCCCGCCAGTATCAGTGCCAAAGCCGCCGTCAGAGTAAACCTGTGATCCATTACTCGCCTCCCGAGTACATCGGTGTCTGACGGCAAATTAGCAACATAATCTGTGACGAATCATGACGGGGCTCACGTTTTGCCGCCCGGTGACGGAATCGTCGGACCGATATGAGAACTCGGTCACATGGCTGGGATTCAGAGGCCTGGCGTCAGGCGGCGATGCGCACAGGTCGCCGCCGTGAGCCCCAGGTGCCGGGGCTCTCTTCGAATACGCCGGCGACCGCGGCACCGCATTTCGAGCAAGCGGCTCCGGCATCGCCGATTTCGATGTTCCAGGTCGACAGCTCGTACCAGTCGCGGCCAACCAGGCGTTCGCCGCAGGCATGGCAGTAGGTGCTGGAGCCCTCGAAGTCGTGGACGTTGCCGGTGTAGACGTAGCGCAGGCCGTTGCCGATCGCGATGTCGCGCGACCGCGTGAGCGTCGCGATTGGCGTGCTCGGCGTATCGAGCATCTTCCAGTCCGGATGAAAGGCCGTGAAGTGCAGCGGCACGTCGGGTCCGAGCGTGTCGGCGATCCAGCGCGTCATCGCGTGGACCTCCGCTTCGTGGTCGTTCTCTCCCGGGATCAGCAAGGTGGTCAGCTCCAGCCAGATATCCGTCTCGTGCTTCAGGTAAACGAGCGTGTCGAGAACGGGCTGGAGATGCCCGCCGCAGACCTTCCAGTAAAAGCGATCCGTGAAGGCCTTGAGGTCGACGTTGGCGGCGTCGATATGCTCGAAGAAATCGCGCCGCGCCGCATCCGTGACATAGCCGGCCGTGACTGCGACATTTTTGACGTCACGCTCGCGGCAGGCGGCCGCGACGTCGCGCGCATACTCGAGAAAGATCACCGGGTCGTTGTAGGTGTAGGCCACGCTGCGGCAACCGCTGGCCACGGCGGCGTCCGCGATCGCCCCTGGCGTCGCCCGGTCCTGCAGGCGATCAAATTCGCGCGACTTCGACATGTCCCAGTTCTGGCAGAACTTGCAGGCGAGATTGCAGCCGGCCGTACCGAAGGACAGCACGGGCGTGCCAGGCAGGAAGTGATTGAGAGGCTTCTTCTCGATCGGGTCGATGCAGAACCCCGATGAGCGGCCGTAGGTGGTCAGGACGATCTCGTCGCCGGCGCGGCTGCGCACGAAGCAGAGCCCGCGCTGGCCGTCGCGCAGCTTGCAGAAGCGCGGACACACGTCGCACTGCAGCCTCCCGTCGGGCAGGCCGTGCCAGTGTTCGGTGCTGTGTCCGTGAATCTCCATGATCGCTGTATGACTACGTATTTAATCGTGGGGCCACAGGCCTAAAATTCAAGCAGGGTCAGTTATTTGGAAGGCAGTACGGCAATGGTGGCGATCCGCGAAGCAGCCGTGGCGGGGCAGTTCTATCCTGCCGGCCGCGAGCGACTGTCGCGCACGGTGAATTCGCTGCTCGACGAGGCCGGCGCGGTCGACGCCGCGGCGCCGAAGGCGCTGATTGTCCCGCACGCCGGCTACATTTACTCGGGTCCGGTCGCTGCAAGCGCGTACGCGAGACTGCGTCCGCACCGGCACCTATACCATCGCGTGATCCTGCTTGGTCCCTGTCATCGCGTGCCCGTGCACGGCTTCGCGCTGTCCGGCGCCGACGTGTTTCGTACGCCGCTCGGCGACGTCCCGGTTGACGCTTCGGTCATCGGGCAGATCCGCGCGAACGATGTGAACGTGTTCGATGAGACGCACCGCTTCGAGCACAGTCTCGAGGTCCATTTACCGTTCCTGCAGACCGTGCTCGACGCATTCACGCTGGTCCCGATTGTTGTTGGCGACGCGACTTCCGATCGCGTGGCGGCGGTGCTCGAGCAGCTCTGGGGCGGTCCGGAAACGCTGATCGTTGTCAGTTCGGACCTCAGTCACTATCTCGACGACGCCTCGGCACGCCGCAAGGACAGCGCGACCTGCGCCGCTATCGAGTCCTTCGATGCCGCAAGCATCGGCCACGACTCCGCCTGCGGTGCGACGCCGGTCGGTGGCCTGCTCGTCGCGGCGGCACGCCGCGGCATGTCGGTTCACACGCTCGATCTCCGCAACTCCGGAGATACGGCTGGCGACGGCAATCAGGTCGTCGGCTACGGCGCGTGGGAGTTTCGGGAGTGAGCAAGTACGAGAAACAGCGCGAGCGGATGGTCAAATACCAGGTTGAGGGGCGCGGCGTGCACTCCGACGTCGTGCTCGCTGCCATGCGCAAGGTGCCAAGAGAGCAGTTCATTCCGGAGTATGAGAGAGCCTACGCCTACAACGACGGCCCGCTGCCGATCGGCGAGGGCCAGACCATCTCGCAGCCCTTTGTCGTGGCATTCATGATCGAGGCGCTTAAGCTCGACGGGGGCGAGAAAGTCCTCGAGATCGGTACCGGCTCCGGCTACGCGGCTGCGGTGCTCGCCGAGGTAGCGGGGGACGTCTACACGATCGAGCGACTCCCTGATCTCGCCGAGCGTTCGACGCAGCTACTTGCCCAGCTCGGCTACGACAACGTCCACGTTCGCTGCGGCGACGGCACGCTGGGCTGGCCCGAGCAGGCACCGTTTGGCGGAATCGTCGTGACCGCCGGTGGACCCGACGTACCGGTATCGCTTCGCGAGCAGCTGGCGGTCGGTGCGAGTCTCGTCATTCCGGTCGGGGACACGAAGAGCTACCAGGAACTGCGGCGTGTCACCCGCGTCGCGGAAGACGACTACGAGTCCGAGACCCTGACAGCGGTGCGCTTCGTGCCGCTGGTGGGCGAGCAGGGCTGGCCGACGGAGTACTGAGCATGGCGCAACCGGCCGACAACCCACAGCCTTCCGTCATGCGGCAATTCCGGCTCTTCGACCTGTTCGGCTTCGAAGTAAAGATGGACCTGAGCTGGCTGCTGCTTGGCCTGCTGATCAGCTGGTCACTGGGCGCCGGCCACTTTCCTCGCGTCTATCCCGATCTGCCGTCATCGACCTATGCGTGGATGGGCATCGCGGTCGCGATCGGCGTTTTGTTTTCGATCGTTTTTCACGAGTTCGCGCACTCGGTGGTTGCCCGCGCCTTCGGCATGCCCATTCGCGGCATCACGCTGTTCATCTTCGGCGGCGTGGCAGAGATGGAGAAAGAGCCGCCGAGTCCGCGTTCGGAGTTCCTGATGGCGATTGCCGGGCCGATCGCGAGCTTCGTGCTGGCGTTCGTGTTCGACCTGGTGGAACGCGCGCTCATGGCCGCGAACGGGCCTGTTGCGATGATCGGCGTTTGCGCGACGCTGGCATTGATCAACCTGACCGTCGCGATCTTCAACCTGATACCGGCCTTCCCGCTCGATGGCGGCCGGATGCTGCGCGCCGCGCTCTGGCACTGGCTCGACAATCTGCGGCGGGCAACGTTTATCAGCAGCCAGCTTGGCAAGGCCTTCGGCCTCGGCCTGATGATTCTCGGCGTGATCGGCTTTGCGAGCGGCAACATCGTCGGCGGGATGTGGTGGTTCCTGATTGGCCTCTTTGTCCGCGGCGCGGCCGCCAGCGCGTTCCAGCAGCTCGTCGTCAGCGAGATGATCGAAGACAAACCGGTCAGCCACTTCATGCGCAGGGAGCTGGTGACGGTGCCGCCGGACATCTCGATCGAAAGCCTGCTGAACGACTACGTGTACCGGCATCACTTCAAGATGTACCCGGTTGTCGAACGCGGCGCGCTGCTCGGCTGCATTACGCTCGCCGACATCAAGCCGCTCTCGAAGGAGCTGCGCGCCGAGAGGTCGGTGGCCGACCTGATGCAGCCGGTCTCCGACGCGAATACGGTTCCGGCCGACCAACCCACGAGCAAGGCGCTCGCCGACATGATGCAGCCGGCGCGAGCCCGTTACATGGTCGTCGACGACGGGCGGCTGGTCGGCATCATCGCGCTCAAGGACCTGCTGGAGCTTTTGGCGCTGCGGATGGAACTCGAGAGGACGTAGGAGCGCCTTCAGGCGCGATCACCGCGGACGAATCCGCGTTCCTTTCTGAGCGCCTTCAGGCGCGATCACCACCGTTCACGCGAACTTGATGTGCTTGTCGAACGGCAGCTCGCGAATACGCTGACCCGTGGCGGCGAAGATCGCGTTGCCGAGCGCCGGCGCGGCCGGGGGCACCGGCGGTTCGCCGATGCCGCGAATGCGGTCGCCGTTCTCCAGACCGCGGACGACGATCTCCGGCGCCTGGTAAAAGCGCATCGCCCGGTAGCGGTGGAAGTTCGTCTGCACCGGGGCGTGGTTCTCGTAGGTCAGTTCGCAGTTCATCGCGTGGCCGAGGCCCCAGATGACGCCGCCCGACACCTGTGCCTCGAAGTTGACGGGATCGACGATGCGGCCGACGTCGGCGGCGACGTAGACCTTGTCGATACGGATGCCGCGCTCGGTGTTGGTCACCTCGACGATTTCCGCACAGGGTACGCCGAAAGAGAACGTGTACGCGACGCCGCGACCGCGGTTCTCGCCGAGGCTTGGGCCGTCCCAGCCTGACATCTCGCCGACCGCTTCGAGGACCTTCCGCGACGGCTCGTGGTGGCAGAGCCTGATTCGCTCCTCGAGCGGGTCCGCGCCGGCCGCGTGGATGAGCTCATCGAGGAAGCAGTCATGGATGAAGCCGTTGCTGGATGCGCCGACGGACCGCCACGAACTGACCGGTACCATCTCGGGCGCGCGATAACCCGTAACGCGATAGTTCGGGATTGCGAAAGGCTGGTCGAAGGCGCCGGCAATGATCATGACGTCGGGTCCGGGCAGCGGCATCATCAGCCGGCCGAACCAGGATGCCGCGATCGACTGCGCAGCCGTGTCGAGGTCGTAAGCCTCGACGCGGCCGTCTTTCACCGTGCCGCGAGCGCGGCCGAGCTGCATGGGCCGCGGGTAGTCGTGAGTCATGTCCTCGTCGCGCGACCACGTCATCTTGATCGGCGTATCCGGCACGGCCATCGCGATCTCGACGGCCTGAAGCACGTAGGTATCCTCGAGACGGCGACCGAAACTGCCGCCCATCGGCTGCACATGAATATGTACGTCGTCGCGGTCGATACGGGTCATATCGGCGACGTGGTCCTGGATGAAGTTCGGGATCTGCGTGCCGGTCCAGATATCCACCCGCGCGTCGCCGACCTGGACGACCGCGTTCATGGGTTCCAGCGGCGCGTGTGCAAGGTACGGCGTTCGGTATTCGGCCGAGATGATCTCACCATCCTCGAGCGCGGCGTCGACGTCCCCGTCGTTCCTGAAGCGGCTGTCGCGATTGTCTTTCGTGAGCGCGGTCGAGAGCGCCTCCCACATCTCCGCCGAGCTCGCCGGATAAGGCCCCGGCTCCCATTCGATGTCGAGCGCCTCTGCAGCCCGGAATGCGCGCCAGGTGTTGTCTGCGACGATGGCGACGCCGTTCGATATCTCGACCACCTTCATCACGCCGCGCATGCGCCTTGCCTCGGAGTCGTCGAAT
Organism: Woeseiaceae bacterium; assembly: GCA_030066625.1. Lineage (GTDB taxonomy): Bacteria > Pseudomonadota > Gammaproteobacteria > Steroidobacterales > Woeseiaceae > UBA1847. The sequence continues at coordinate 4,447 of JASJBG010000093.1, read as the reverse complement.
CTCCGGAGCGCGCTACCCAGTCCGGGGTTCGCACGCACGGTGGCGTACAGCATCCCATCCAGAGCGAGATCGATGCCGTACATCTCCGTGCCGGTCGATTTCGCGAGGATGTCGGTGCGGCGAACGTCCTTGCCGATGTAGCGCCATTCACCGGGGCTGCGCAGCGCAACGTCAGTGACGGGCTCGATGGTCGCCGCGCGGGACGCGAGCGTTGTGTAGGCGAGGCGACGACCGTCGGGCAACAGGACGGCGCCGTTTTCCGTGCTGAGCTCCGCGACGTCGACGCCTTCCTCGAGTGCGGCGGCCAGCTTCAGTGTTTCGCGGGCAACTGCGCCGGCCGTGCGCAGCGTGTCGAACATGTCCGGCACGGTGCTGGAGCCGCCGGTCATCTGGATACCCATGAGCCGCGCCGGCACCTGCATGAAGCCGCGCACGCGTTCGGCCAGCCAGCTGTCGTTCCAGGCCGCGACCGGCGCACCCTCCTGCATGACGGTACCGTTGTAGTAGGCACGATCCGGCGCGCCAGGACCCAGCCGAACGCTGTGCGGATCGACATCGAGCTCCTCCGCCAGCAGGTGTGCCTGCACAGAGTACGAGCCCTGGCCCTTGTCGGCGCGCGGCGTAATCAGGGTGACGCCTTCAGCGTCGATCTTCACGAACGGGGTAATCGCCGCTTCGTCCTTGCGCAGGCCCTGCAGCAGCGGGTTCGGAATCGGCCGCCGGACCGCATACGTCCCGAAGGCGACGCCGCCGACGATCACCGCGGAGCCGATCAGGAAGGTCCGGCGGGCGATCTTCCGGCCCCGGCCCTTCTTCTTCTGGTCGCTGGCTTCGCTCATCGCATTACTCGTCGCGAAGCGCCGCCGCCGCGGTCTTGATCGCGGCGCGTATGCGTGGGTAGGTGCCGCAGCGGCACAGGTTCGCGGTCATCGCGCGGTCGATCTCCTCGTCGCTCGGGTCCGGGTTCTGGTCCAGCAACGATGCGGCGGTCATGATCTGCCCGGACTGGCAGTAGCCACACTGCGAAACCTGGTGCTCGACCCAGGCGGATTGTACGGCGTGCAAGGCGTCCGGCTGGCCGAGACCCTCGATCGTCGTGACCTCGCCGACGATGCTGCCGACCGGCAGCACGCAGGAGATGACGGCAACACCATTGACGTGCACGGTGCAGGCACCGCATTGACCGAGTCCGCAGCCGTACTTCGGTCCGGTAATGCCGAGCTCGTCGCGGAGCACCCACAACAGCGGCATTTCGGCCTCGACGTCGACGTCGTAGGTCGCGCCGTTCACGGTTAGCTGCATGCCTCGAAACTCCTGATCCACTCAGCGAATAGTGTATCGTGACAGAGCACCGAATTGGCGGCGCCCAATTCTGGTGCAGGACGATGCAAAAAAGCGCAATCCGCGGATTGCTCCAAATATAAACAGCTTCGATCTGGAGACTCGTCTTGCAGAAGATTCGGTGTCTGGCCCCGTCCGTGTTTGCCTGGCTGCTGACGGTCCTGTTCGTCTCGGCGCCGGCGATGGCGCAGCAACGCTTCGATATCGCCGTCATCGGCGACGGCCCGAACGATCGCCTGGTGAATCGCGGCGAGGTCTACGTTCGCGAACTGCTGGCGCTGACGGAGAACGAGTTCGACGTTCGAATCGCCGAGTTTCCCGGCAACTGGACCCGAGACAGCGTCGAAGCCGCGTTCGAAGCCGCGTATGCCGACGCTGACGTCGACATGCTGCTGGTCACGGGCTTCATCGCCAGCCAGATCGGTACGCAGCGAACGGTCTATCCGAAGCCGACCTTCCTGCCGCTGATCCTGGATCCCGGCGTGCTGTCGAAGCCGCCGACGAACAATCGTTCCGGCATCCCGAACCTGAGCTACCTGCTCGTGTATTCGGACTTCGGTGAGGACCTCGATGCGATGTCCGAACTCGTCCAGATTGACCGGATCGCGCTGTTCATCGACTCGGAGCTTTCCGAGTCCATTCCGAGGCTGCGCGAGTCCGCGAACGCGATCTGCATCGAGCGCGGCATCGAGCTTATCGAGATTCGTTACGACGGCGACGATCACGCCCTCGCTGCCGAAGTGCCGCCGGACACCGATGCCGTCTTCGTGTCCGGCCTGTCGCGAATGTCGGACAAGCAATTCAATGAGCTGGTCGAGTCGATAAACGACCGCGGCCTCGCGAGCTACAGCTTCGTTGGCACGCGAGACGTCGAGGCGGGCCTGCTCATGACGAGTTCGGAGACCCGGGACATCGGGCGGCAGGCGCGGCTCAATGCACTGAACATGCAGGCCGTCATGCTCGGTGAGCTGGCCGAGAACCAGGTTGTGTCCGTACCGTCGCGGAAGCAGTACACCATCAACATGGAGACCGCGCGGCGCCTCGGCATTTCGCCGAGTTTCAATGTCCTGAGCGTCGCCAACCTGATCAACGAGCAGCCGACGATCGGGGGCGCCCGCTACGGCCTTGTCGAGGTGGCACGCCAGGCAATTCGCGAGAACCAGGACCTCGTCTCGCAGGGCTTCGCGACCGAGGCGGGCTTCGAGAACATCGCGACCGCGCGCTCCGGCCTGCTGCCACAGTTCGATGCGTCCGCGAACTACAACACCCGTCGCGTTTCGCCGCTGGTCGAAGCGGGGTTTTCTGCGGAACGTTCCACCGACACAGCCCTGGGTCTGTCGCAGGTGATATACGCCGATCCGCTGGCCGCCAACCTGACCATCCAGCGTCAGCTGCAGCTTTCGCGCGAGGAGGCGCTCTCAGAGATTCGGCTCGATGTCGTGCAGCTCGCGACCTCCACGTACTACGCCGTACTTAATGCACAGTCCCAGCTCAGGGTCGAGGACAACAACCTGAGCGTCACACGCCGCAACCTCGAGCTCGCCCGCGATCGCGTCGAGCTGGGGACGTCGTCGTCTGCGGATATCTATCGCTGGCAAGCCGAAGAGGCACGCGCGCAGATTCGCGTGCTTGACGCCCGCGCGGCCGTCGAGCAGGCGTGGAATCGCCTCAATCGCCTGCTCAATCTGCCGCAGGACGAGCGCATCGCGCTGGACGAGGCCGAGTTCAACGATCCGTTCGTCATCACCCGCGCCGAATTCGACACGCTCATCGCGAGCCCGGCGGACTACGCGCGATTTTCCGAGCTCATCGTGCAGCGCGGCATCCGCCGGGCGCCTGAGGTTGCACAGGTTAACGCGCAGATCACCGCCAAGGAGCGCGAGCTCAAGAGCTTCAAGCGCGAGACCTGGCTGCCGCAGTTCTCGGTCGGCGGTCAGTACACGAGCAACCTGGGACAGTCAGGCACCGGTGCGGGGCCGACGGCCGGTCAGGACCTGAACGACTGGAGCGTCGGCGTGCAGGCGACTGTGCCGCTGTTCACGGGCGGCGCACGACGCGCCGATATCTCGCGTGCGAATTTTGAGCTCATGCAGCTTCGGGCACTCCGGGTGTCGACGGCGCAGCGCGTCGAGGAGAGCATTCGCCTGGAACTGGCCGCAGCGCAGGCCGACTACGGTCGTATCGATCTCACCAAGGTTGCCGCCGATTCGGCGCGTCGCAACTACGAGCTCGTGGCGGATGCTTACGCGCGCGGTGCGGTAACCATTATCGAGTTGCTCGATGCGCAGGACGCGAGCCTGACTGCCGATGCGGCTTCGGCAGATTCCCTGTACCGATTCCTGACGACGATCATGAGCCTGCAGCGCGCGTCGGGCGGCTTCGACTTCCTGCTCAGTGAAACAGAGCGCGACGAACTCGCGCAGTTCATTCGCGACAATCTTGGGAGGCGCTGATGCGCGGAATAAAACTAATCCAATCTGCACTTCCGTTCGCCGTCCTGGCTGCGGCGAGTTTGGTCGTGACTGCCTGCAGCGCCCCGCAGGATGACGGCGAGGAGCTGCTGCGCCCGGTCCGCTACCTGACGATTTCCGACAACGTCATGGCTCGTGACCGCACCTTCAGCGGCCGGCTCAAGTCGACGCGCGAGGCGCGCCTGAGCTTCAAGGTCGCGGGAACGGTTACGGATCTGCCCGTTCAGATTGGCGAGCAGCTCGAGGCGGGCGACCTGATCGCGCAGCTCGACTCGGACAGCTTTGCGCTGCAAGTCGAGCAGGCGCAGGCCGCGCTGGTCGAGGCGCAGGCTGGCGAACGCAATGCGCTGTCGACCTACGATCGAACCAAGGGCCTGTACGCGAACGACAACGCGTCGCTCAACGAGCTCGACGCGGCGCGCGCGGCGTCCGAGGCGGCCGCAGCCCAGGTGCGTGCGGCGGCCAAGGCGCTGGAGATTGCGCGGCTGAATCTCTCTTACACGCGGCTGACGGCATCGGAAGACTGCTCCATGGCATCCGTCGATGTTGAAGAGAACGAAAACGTATCGGCGGGCCAGCAGGTTGGCATGGTCAGCTGCGGCACCGACTTCGAGGTCGAGCTCGGCGTGCCCGAG
>JASJBG010000092.1 GCA_030066625.1 Woeseiaceae bacterium | reverse complement strand
AGAAGACCAGCGATGCCAACGCCAAGGTCACGTCCGATCAATCTGCCGAGAACGTCGAGACGAGCCCGCAGGTCCGAACCGCGTAACGATCGTGCTTGCCTTGTTGCGCCAGTCTGGCGCCGGCGTCTCACGTGAAGCGCCGGCGGCGTTTCATGCACCGCTATTCCATGGCCTCATCGACGGCCTCGATGCGGACGAACGGCATGTCGTGCTCGACCTCGGCACCGCATCAACGCCGATGCTGGCGTTGCTGGGACAGTCGCGCTGCCGGGTGGAAATCGCCGACCTCGCGCATTTCGGCGGTGTTGATCGCCTGAATTCGACGGAGGCGGGACCCGAGCTTGTCGATGCCGGGGAATCCCTGCTACCCAGGCGATGCCCGGGCGATGCGATCGATATCGTGTTCTGCTGGGACCTGCCGAACTACCTGTCGCTCGATGCCCTCTCGGTACTGATGCGCGCCATCGGCGAGCGTGCCGAAAACGGTGCCCTCGCCCATGCGCTGATCGCGTATGCCGACCGTGACATGAAAGCGTTCCCCGGCCGATTCGTGCCGACCGCCGATGGAGAACTCATCGATCGCAGCGGCGCTACCGACGCAGTCGAGGCCCCGCGCTATTCACCCGAAGAGCTCGGCAACAGCATCGGTGGATTCGTCATCGAACGCGCACGGCTGCTGAGCAACGGTATGCAGGAATTCCTGTTCAGACTGGAGAAGCCGGGCACCGAGGCGTCAGCTCGCTGTTGACGCGGTAGTTGCTACCGGCAGGCCTCGAAGCGCAGTGCGAGCGGTTCCAGGTCGAATGTGAAGGGTTCCACACGCTTGAGCGCGCTCAGGCCCAGGATGTCGCGATCGGCACCGGGCAGTACGACTGCCTCCACGGACTCGAGTACGCACTCATCGCCAATGGCGAGTGCGCTGACCTCGTAGACCTTTGCTTTCACAACGCGGCCGTTGGCGGTCGCGCCTTTGATGCTGCGTACATACGTCATCGCGCTGCTCCGCTGAAGCGCATCGAAGGTCTTCTGGGACAGGGCGACGTAGCTCGATCCGGTATCGACCAGGAGATCGGCTGCCACCGATTCGCCGAGCGTCCCGCGGATATAGAACGCCCCCGATGACTGCTGCATGAGCGGAACGCTGAATGACTCGAGTTCGTCAGCCTGGGCACCGACAAGGCACGCAGCGATTGCCGCGAGAACCAGCAAAACCTGCCGAAATAATCGAGTTTCCCGAACCATGCCCTTGAACACAGCAGGTTTCATGCCATCTTGTCGGTGGTAAACTAATCAACAACTTGGCGCCGAATGTCGGCGCCGTTTTGCACTGATTAAGAGCACGTTTCCAGTTCTGCGCACCAACGTGGCGCGCAGCTCACCGGATCTCAAAAGGAGCTGCAATGCAGGTCAAAGCTTTGTTTTTATTCACCGTTGCCGCGTCGATCTTCGCCGCACCCGCCGTGATGGCCGACGAGGCCACTCGGAACGGCGCAGCGGACACGGATCGCGCTACCGACTTCCGGGGCCGACCGCCCTTCAACCGGCACGCCAAATCGGCAGCCTCGGAGACGCAGGTCGCGGCCGCCGCACCTCGCGCCGATTTCCGCGGCCGACCGCCCTTCTCCTCGCACGGCGATACCGAACAGGTCTCCGCGCAGTTCGCGCGCTTCGAAGAAACTGAAGCCGCAGCCGACAAGCCCCGTCGCTATGGCCCACCGGGCAAGATGAGTTCGCGTCGCCGCTAGCAGTCCTCGAGAATGTGAAAAGCCCGGCTTCGCGCCGGGCTTTTCTTTGTTAACAGTCTGCTTTAGAAAAGATTCATAAATTATTGCTCTAACTAGATTTTCTTGCTAATTCAGCCGCTAATGCAATGTGAGACTCAAACGGGGCTATCGGAAGGACACCGCCTGAGGCAAGCTTGACCCCGCATTCATGGATCGCGGGTTAATGTCGCTGGACACCACCTCCAATCAGCTGTTTCCCGAACCCACCAGGCCGGTCGGCCTGAAATACATCGCCGCGCTGGTCTTCGCGCAGTTCGTCTTCTTCATCGCCCTCCTCGGCCCGGCCATCATCGGCATCGGGCTCAAAGTGCAGTCGATTGTGCCCGACGAGGAAAAAGCGTCGGCCCTGGGCATCGTCGCGGGATTCGGTGCGCTGGTTGCCGTCATCGCCAACGTCGTCTTCGGACGCATTTCCGATCGGACGACCTCGCGCTGGGGCCGCCGTCGGCCGTGGATCGTATCGGGAACGATCGGCATGGGCTTCGCGCTCGCGGCCATGGCCGTAGCGCCAAACATACCGCTGCTCAGTGTCGGCTGGTGTTTCGCCCAGCTGGCGGCAAACGCCGCTTTCGCACCGTTCATCGCGACCATCTCCGACCAGGTCCCGACATCGCAGCGTGCGAGCGTCTCTGCCTACCTCGGCATTGCTCAGAACATCGGCATCCTGGTCGCGACCTACGTCGCCGAGCTGTTCGCCACAGAGATGCTGATCATGTTCGCAATGCCGTCATTGTTCGCCGTCGCGGGAATGCTCATTTTCGCCCTCGTGTTGCCCGACAGGCAGCTCAAGACGGCGCCTCCCCAACTGGGCGTGAGAGAGTGGCTGGCGACCTTCTGGATCGATCCTCGCGTTCACACGGACTACGCCCTGGCCTGGCTATCCCGGTTCCTGATCCTGTTGGCAGCCTTTATGTTTACGACCTTCCGGCTGTTCTTCCTGCAGGACCGGCTTGGGTTGAGCCTCGAGGAAGCGCCCGCAGTCGTTACCCGAGGCGTCTTTGTCTTCACGGTGACGCTCATCCTCTTCGGCTGGGTGGCGGGCAAGATCTCGGACCGAACCGGTCGGCGCAAGATGCTCGTCGCGGGCTCGACGCTGTTCTTTGCGATCGGCACCGCTCTACTCGTACACATAGAGACGGTTTCCGGGTTTTACGCGGTGGAGGCCCTGCTGGGAGCAGCATTTGGTGTCTACGTCGCCGTAGACATGGCGCTGGTGGTCGACGTGTTGCCCAACCCGGACGATGCGGGCAAGGACCTCGGTGTCTTCAACATCGCTAACGCGCTGCCGCAGACAGTCGCACCGGCCCTCGGTGCGTTCCTGCTGAGTATTGCCAGTGCGGCCAACCAGAACTACGCGCTTCTCCTGTATACCGCCGGTTTCGCAGGCCTGATCGGCGCGCTGGTCATCCTGCCGATCAAGAAGGTGAAGTGAGCACACCCGACTCGCTGCGGGGTATTCTTTAACCGTTAACGTGCCGAGGAGCACTTGCGCACCATGGAAAACGGTCTGTCCAAACTCCGGCCTATTGTCTACACGTCGTTGCGGTCGCTTGCGACATTGATGCTGGGCGTCGGGATATCGGCACGGGAGTTTGTCGAACTCGCGAAGCTGGCCTATGTCGATGCCGCGACGCGAAAGTACTCCACCGACTCGCGCCAGACGAGCATCGCGAAGCTGGTCGACAAGACCGGCCTGTCGAAGCACGACGTTCGCCGCTTGCGAGCCCGACTCGCGGAGGTCGACGACTACGGCTCGCGGAGCCATCCGCGTCCCGAGGGCAACGTGCTGCAGCACTGGCACAACGATCCGGACTATCTTGGACCCGATGGCAAGCCCCGACCACTAGAGCGGGGCCCGGGCGAAGGCACACTTCATTCGCTGGTCGAAAAGAGCAATCCGAATCGCGATCCAGACCTCATCATGGACCGGCTGTTTCGCTACGACCACGTCGTCGAGGCCGGCACAAATACGGTTCTGCCGCGCCGCAGGGACGCGCTCGTGCCGAAAGGCGCGGAGGGGCTGATGATCACGCTTCGTTCCGGCCTGATGCCGATGTGCCGAACCATCGAGCGCAACTTCACCGAGCCGGACGCCGCCAACAAGTGGTTTCAACGCACCGCGTTCGCAGAGCATGTGCCGATCGATCGGCTGGCGTTTATCCGCCGTGGTACCCGCGAAAGGGCCGCGCAGATGATCGTCGAACTGGATGACTACATGAACACCGTATCCGACGACACGGCCACGGCACCCGAGTCGGAACAGAAGCTCATCGGCATGGGGATCTTCTATTTCGAGGAGGACGCGCCTTCCTGAGCATGTCCGTCGAGTGTCGGGCTGACCATCGTGAGGTGCTGGCGGCTGGCGACCTTCGCCTCGAAGACGTAGTCATCGCTGATGCGGATCACGAGCAGACGATCCAGGTCCTCAATGCCGCGCAATGAGACTTTCGCCGCGCTGGTCTTTATCGTCCTGACCGCGATTCCACCGGTGCCGCGCAAGGCGCCCTTGCGGTTGCAGCCGACGCCGTAGTGAATCTCCGCGTAGAGCTCGCCGAGCTCCTGAATCACGTCGAGGTGCTGCCCCGTGAGCTCGCGATACGATTTCGCGGCAGCCAGCAGTTCATCGAACAAGGCGACAACCTCCGGATCCGCGGAATGCGGCACGGCGCCCTCGTTGCGCCGCGCCGAGTCGGTGACGTTGTCCCAGTGCAACCAGCGCGGTTCTTCGCGCGTGCCTGTTTCCGTATCGATCATGCGTCCGTTCTCCCACCTGCACACGAGGGAAAGCGCCAATTGCCGGCGAATTCCCTCATCAACGTCCCTCTCACCCCGTGGTGTATCGAAACCGCTCTGCGGCCGCAAAGCCGGACCGGTCATTTTCGGCCAATGGCAGCCCACAAGGTGTCGAGAGGCCACTCGCGTTCGACGCACGAACGCTCTCCCAATCAGCTACTTGCAAAAAACTTTTGCGGCCGGTCAGTGATTCGGCAGCAAAATCGAGGCTTGGGCTCGTGAAAAGCCGGCCACAAAAGGACGACTACGGACAGCTATCTGCGAACGTCATCGCCACCGTGTCCGAGACAACGACCTGCTGACCTTGGTCCGTGGAGTCTGAAAGGCGACCGCGAAACACCGTGAAGACGGTCGGGCTGTGTCGAAGACCGGGATAACCGTGCCGCGCCCGTATCGCCGCATACCGGTCGAAGAATCTGGATTCCCGCGAAGCCTCGAGCCAATAACCCTCGACGTTGCCGGTCGTGCCCTCCTCGCACGGCACAAAAGAAGAGCCCTCGAACGACGCGACATAGAGACCGCGAAATTCGTCGCCTCGCGATGGCGCCAAATAGTCGACGACGACCGCCGCGAGACCCGCGCAGGCGAGGATAGGCACAACCCTCGGGCGCCAGTATCTGCTTGTTGGCCAGTATTTGCGTTGCATAGCGGTTCGCTGCAGTTGGTGATCGGGGGCGTGTCAGTGCGCGGATTGGCCACGCATGGTCTAAAGCGCAATACGGCTGGAGATCGCATCACGGCCAGGCTCATTGATGGATTTGCCTCACGAAATACGCCTATCCGATGTGAACAAGATGAGAAAACGAGGAGCGATAGCCATGAAAAACGTACTGACACTGACGATGCTGCTGTGCGGACTGAGCGTATTCGCCGCGGAGACGTTCGCCGGACCCGATAGCAACCACCGATTTGCCACGCCGATTGGCGCCTGGATCCTGAACGTAGAATTCCCGCCGGTCGACGGTGCCCCGCCGCCGCCGCCCGCGTTCCGGGAAACACTGACGTTTCACGTCGTCGGCACGGTCTCAGAAAGCAACACACTGTTGAACGAAAACAGCTACAACCCGGCATTCGGCCAGGGCTGTGGATTTACCGGGCCGGGCGGAGCGCTCGAGTTGAACTGCAACGGCACGGAGGGAACCGGCAGCTGGCGTCGCAAAGGCCGCAGCAAGATCGAATTCGTCGTCGTCAAACTCGTCTACGACGGGATTACCAATGCCCAAGTGGGCTATCTGAGGGTGCGCGGAACGCTGGACATTGACGGCGACCGGATTTCGCAGGAGGCCTCGGACAGTCTGACCGAGATCCTCATCGGTACCGACTACGAAACGGCGATTGCCATTCCGCTCGGCGGCGCCAACGCCACAGGTGTTCGTATTCGGTAGTCAGGCGGCCGGGAGTACGGCTACTCATCGGCTGCTTCGAGAAGATTGCTGACGTTGAAGCAAATCTCGCAGTCGCAGAAGCCGCCGTGGCGGTTCACGAACTGGTACAGCTCGATGACGTCGACATCGTTCTCGGCAGCCCAGCGTTCCGCGAATCGCAGCGTGTGATCACAGCCCGGCGCGCTACCCGACGCATCCGGAGTGTTGGCCGTGCGGTCGATGAAGTTGATGAGTTCGTCGAGCTGCTGCATCGTGATGAACGGCTCGACGTCCTCGAGCGGTGGCGTGTATGCCCTGCCCTTCAGACGGCAGTAGTGTTCGAGGTAGTTCCAGGAGTGCGGCGACAGGCGGTAACCATCGAGGTAGTACTGCGCCGCCGACTCGGGGTCACCGGCCTGCTCCCTCGCTTCCGCGATGACGCCGTAGCAGACCGACCACTGGTAGCCGCCGTCGAGGGCCTTCCGTGCGTAGGCCTCCGCATCGTCGTATTTCTGCTCTTCGGCGAAGATCGTGGCAAGACCCGCAATCGCGCCGAGCTCGTCAGGGAAGTCGTCGAGCACCTTCTCGTACGTGGTCCGGGCATAGGCGCGGCTGCCTTCACGGAGCTGCAGGGTGGCCAGGTTGAGTCTTCCCTCGACGAAGCCGGGGTACTTCTTCGCGATTCGCGAGACGATGCCGAGTGCATCGCCACCCTCCATCATGACGACCTCGAGCATGGACATCTGCTCCTGGACGTCCGCCGGCAGCTCGTCGAAGCCGATGCGTTTTTTCTTGAAGCCGAACACTAAGTGCCGAGCGGCTCTCCGAAAACGGGATGCCCGCTCTCGTCGAAGATCAGCTGCGTCAGGTGTGTTTCCGATGCGGGCGGCTCGATCCGCAGGGCAACCAGTGCCTTCTGCTGGCTCCACTTCATCACGTCGACGCAAAGCTCGCTGATCTGCGCGTCGCTGAAGTGCATGCGGAGTTCCTGCTTTAGCCCCGGTTCGAACTCACCGGGACGCATGATGATGGCATCGCAGAGTCCGAGCGCCGCCTTGGCGGCCGGGCTGAAATCACTGTTCTCGTAGTCCCCGATTGCTTTCTGCATGGACTCTTCGAAGCCGGCGTCCAGCGCCGCCTGCACCCGGAACGATCCACACAGCCGACAGTCGTGGTACTGCGCGCAGCGTAGCCTGACCAGCTCGGTGATGATCGGATCGATGCCGTCGGCGCGTACCGCCGCAGCCGCAAACTCTGCAATGGCGTTTTCGAGAGGTCCACCCGCCGAGACGCCGGGCGTGAATTCGTTTGTCGCTACGCGAGGACTCAGTTCACTCATTGCAGTACCTGCTCCAGGGTAAGGTCCAGACGCTTCGACATCTCCACGAGGTAGATCGCGCTCATCAGGTTGTAGACGTCGTCGGCATTGAGATGCTCGTTCAGTGCGGCGATCTGCTCGTCGCTGATGCCTGACACCGACACCATGAACTGCTCGCACACTGCAAGGCACGCCGTCTCGAGCGCCGTGAGCGATTCGGGCGGTAACCATTCATCGCCTCGCATCGACGTCTCGAAGAATCGACTGCAGAGCTCCAGAAGACCCGCGTCCAGGCTGGTGCCGTCCAGTACCGCTTCGAGATTCCCTATCTCCGTCGCGGCCTCGGGATGATGTGCTGCAAGCCGTTGCCGGGTTGCCTCTGAGACCAGGTTCATGGTGCGTGGCCGGATTGCTGTTGACGCGCCCCAGTGTCGCCGTCGCCGCCCCGCGTGGCAAGCCCGATGCGGCCAGCATGAAACAGGCATATGGAATCAGGCCGAGTGCTCGGACGATCCGGTGTTGCCATGTCGTTCCCGACTAGCGCCGAAGTACGGCGCGGATCTCGGCCACCTGCTCCTCGCTGACCGGTCGGAACTCGCCGAGCGCACAGGTCATCCCTGGGCTATGCCAGGTTTTGCGATGCCAGAACCACAGGGTATCCAGCTCACACATACGCCTCCTGCTGGCAACCCGCACGTAGAGAACGTCGTCCAATCGCAGGTCGGGACAGTGGCTCTTGAGTGTGTTGATCCAAAGCCGGCCCTGATTGCCTTTGAACAGCAGATGCCGGCCGTCGAGCGCCCGAAAGCTTCGATACTCTTCGTCTCTCAGACAACGTTTGAGGGAAGGGTTTCCGTCTGCATCCGTTGCCGACAGCGAAATGATCTCGCCAATCTCGGCTTCCCGCTGCTCGCGACGCTCCACTTCCTCTGTTGAGACCGCGCAGCTGGCGCACATGACCAGCAAGGCTATGGCAATCATTGGCTTCATTGACCGGAAATACTAGCAGGCGCCCGGGTATCCTCGAAGTAAGGCCGCAATGGGATTGCCAACATCGCGGCCATACTGGACGTCATCGCGCGGCCGCCCTTTCTGCAGATAAAGAGATTTCAGATTGAGACTTTTCTTTATTCTATTGTTTATATTGCGTTTCTTAGTCCTTTAGTCGCACCTTACCGGCGCCGCGCTTTTTCGCCCTCGTACAATCTGTTAAATTGCTCGCGTCGAAACCACTCTCGACCAACCCTGATGAGCAAACACATCTCGCGCGTTGCCAATCTCGTGTGCGTTCCGACGTACGTGCGTGCGCTGACACTCATCGGTGCCCTCGCCCTCGCGATGCCGGGCGTCGCTGCAGCAGGCGAACCCGACGACCCGCCCGCGGAAGCGCCCGAGCGCCAGCAGCCCCAATCAAAGCCGGATCCAGCCCCCGGGATCGAGTCGGATATACCCGTCCTCGACAACCGCGCCATGTATGCAGGTGTCTCCGCGTGCATCGATCCGCGCGACGCTTAACGGTCCAAACCAGGACCTTTCAGCCGACCCCGAATTCGTGAGGGGCCGCACACTTTAAGCGTTCTCGAGCGCCCATACTTGGCGTCGGTTCCTTACGGCCATTCACGGCCGATACAGGGAGAATGCTGATGAGAACGATCCTGATCGCACTGAGTCTTTTCCTTGCCGGCGCGGCGTCCGCACAGGCGCCGAGCCAGCCCTCGCTCGACTATTCCTACCTCGAAGGCCGCTACGTCGATCTCGATGTGGGTGGAGGCGACGGGTTTCGCTTCGGTGGCTCCTACCAGCTCAACGGGAACTGGATCCTGCTCGGCTCCCTGACGACGCTGGATTTCGACTTCGACGTCGATTCCTTCACGATCGACGTTGGCGGCGGCTATATCATCCCGTTCCAGAAGGACTGGGACTTCCTGGCCACGCTCCGCTACGTCAACACCGAGGTCGACACCCCGTTCGGCGACGCTGACGACAGCGGTCTGGGCATATCGTTCGGAATTCGCGGGATGATCGCGCCCCAGTTCGAGGTGCGCGGCAACGTCAACCACGTCACCATTGGCGACGACGATACCTTCCTCGACATCGCGGCCGACTACTACTTTACGCCGCAGTTCGCGGCAGGCCTGAGCGTCGACATCGGCGGCGATGCTGATGCCTTCACGATTGGCGGGCGCTGGTACTTCCGCTAGTTACAGCGGCGCCGCGGAACCGGCGCTCGATCGCAGCACTGCGGCCGGGGATTGAGCCTAGTCGCCCTTCTTCAGCCGCTTGCGGCCGCCGTATTTCTCGGCGAACTCGATGAAGTTTTCGAGCTTCTGGATTCGCCGATCGTGCTCGAGGAACTTGTCGTCCCGCGCTTTCGAGTCTTCACGAAACAGGGCCGCCAGCTCCGACACGGTGTTGTCCAGCCGATCGACGCGCTCCGCCAACAGGATCACGTCGGCGAGCGCGCTCATGATCTCGCTGACCTTCATTCGCCGGACTCTCGCTGCTGCTTGCGGGCCTTGTAGAAATCGATTGTTGCCCTGACTTCGCGCTCCGCCCTGTCCATGGACGTGTTGGCGCGGGCAATCGCGCCCTTCAATCCCTCAACGAGCGCCTCGAGCTCAGGATGCTGGATCTCGTCGGCATCTTCGTCGATCGTGTAGGCATCTGCCGCGCGCCGGTAGATTTCGCTCATCGAGACATTCGACTCCGCAGCCAGCTGCTTCATACGCGCTTTCTGCTTGCTTGGTACGAGAATCTGCATCCGTTCCATGTGACTCTGGTTGGCACTCATCAGCTCACACCTGCTTACACAATATACGTGTGATCATACACAACCGGTTACACAGCTTCAAATGCACTCCTCGACTTTTCAATGACTTAGCATCAGTCCTCGACATGATCGACGCTGACCTGACCCGTGATCCGGCGCCAGATGTGGGCCCACGAGGTGCCGATGCCCAGCACGATTGCGAGGCTGACGAGTCCGATCCATGCCTTCGCGGACGTGCTATCGGCATCCAGCACACCGTAATCGACCAGCAGCCAGACAAGTGAACCGATGACGATCGATGCCAGGACCAGGCCGAGCAGGTTCAGAGCCCGGATCGTTGCGTAGCCGAGTATCGTCCAGCCGATCAGCAGCAAGCCGATGGTCAGCAAATGCAGCGGGCCGAAATTTCCGGCCTGCACCGCGTCCGAGATCCAGTGATAAGCGGAGACGCCGCTGGGATTGAATGTGACAAGCACGAGGAACAGCGACGCAAGCAGGCGCCAGAGGACGCTCCCCGCCGTGAATTCGCGACTCCTGGTGTTTCCTGCCACTGGGACCTTCTGTCAGGCCATCAGCTTCAAGCTGATGTACGGCACCAGGCTGAATACGATCACGGCGATCTTGTACTGCGCAAGGTACTGGAAGTAGGCGCGCGACAGGTCCGCCGACTCGAGGCCGAACATACGGCCGTGGATGCGCGATATGAAACCGCGCGTCGCGATCACGCCAATTGCCGAGAACGCCAGCACTGCGACGTTGATAACGACGGTCCAGCCGAAAAAGGTCGTAAGGGTATCCATGCTCATGGTGATTGCTCCCGAATCAGCGGCCAACGATCGACCGAATGCCCTTGATGAAGCTTTCCTGGTCGCCCGCAGCCGATTGCGTGGTGGTCTCCTTCTCGGGCACGAGCAGGCCACGCTGCACCGCCGGCCGTTCGGAAAGTGTCTCGAGCCAGCGTTGCAGGTGATCGAGGCCCTCAACGCTGACACCCGACCAGCCGTGCCGCCGCACCCACGGGAAGGTGGCGATGTCCGCGATCGAATAGTCGCCGCCCAGGAACTCGACATCCTCGAGACGCCGGTCAAGCACCTCGTACAGTCGGCGAGTCTCGTTCTGGTAGCGTTCGATCGCTGCCGGGATGTGTTCATCGAAATAGCGGAAGAACACGTTAGCCTGACCCTGCATGGGCCCTACTCCGCCCATCTGGAACATGAGCCACTGCAGTACCGTCGATCGCGCATTGCGCTCCGTCGGCAACAGCTTACCCGCGAGTTCGGCCAGGTAGATCAGGATGGCGCCCGACTCGAAGACCGCGAAACCGTCATTATCCCGGTCGACAATCGCGGGAATACGGCCGTTGGGATTGATGGCGAGGTATTCAGGCGACTTCTGAACGCCCGTCGCAATGTCGATGGGATACACGTTGTAAGGAATCTCGAGTTCCTCGAGGGCGATGGACGCCTTGAAACCGTTCGGTGTGCTCCACGTGTAAAGGTCGATCATCGCCGGGATGGTACAAGCCGGACCACCCCGGGGACAATCGCTGCAGGTCGTTAGCCTGCTATTGGTAGATGATGAAGCTCACGTAGTACGGCTGCCCGGGGTCCGCAAGCGCAAACTGCTCCTGTTGTGCGTAGCTGTTCAACAGATACACGGTAAGGTCATTATGGAGCGAACCGGTCTCGCCCTGATTGAGCGTAATCGTGTCGCCGTCCACTGAAAACGTAACGGGCGGGTTCTCGCCCTCGTCGGCCTGCGATACGGAGAGCCCCAGCGCCGCGATCTCGCCCTTGTACGGGCGGCGCGCCCCTTCCGATATCGAGACCAGCGACGCGGAGCGGCGTTCTTTGTCCGCGAGCACCATACGACGTTGCAACGAATTCTCGACCAGCTCATCGCGGTACTCGAGGTCGAGGATCGCTCTTGCTTCCGCGCTCGCTGCCTTGGCTGCGTTCGGCAGCCGGTACAGGATCTCGAACGGTTCGTCGCGCTCGACGAGCACGCCGCGAATGCGCCCGGCCTCGTGTGAGATTACCTGGAAGCTGCCGCGATAGGCCTGCAGCGGCTTGCTCGGATACGGCTGCACGGCGATGACGGCGTCCTTTGAGATCGCAGGCTGCACATCGGGAAGCGGCGTAGTGTCAACGCGGACGACCTGCCGCTGGCTTACGGGCGCTGCCGGCGTCGGAATCGCGGCAATCGGGGGCAAGGCGCCCTCAGCCTCGGCCTCGGTCCAGCGTGCGCGCATCGCCGGATCAGGAACGCCCGCCAGAACGTCGTCCAGGCTGGCCGGTTTGTCGGGATCGGGCGTTGCGGCGCAGCCAACGAGAACGAAGCCGGCGACCGCAGCGCGAGTGATGATGGAAAACAGGTTGCAGAATTTCATGACGCGTCTCCCCGTCAATTGGTGCCGTCGTTCCGGGGCCCTGAAAAGACAAGGTTCGCCCAGTTGGACAGGTCGGTCATCGTATCGTTCGTATCGCCGTCGCCGTTCAGGTCGCGACTGGCGCTGGTATCGGTCGAATCGCCGTCCATGTTCCAGTCGATCGCGTTCGCGTTATAGAGGCCAACCGGCTCTGACAGGTTGTTCTCGACGAGCGAGCGCCCCATTCCCTCGGAGAAGTCGATCGTTGGTGGGGCCCAGCCGGTGGGAATCGCACCGTTCGTCTCGACGGCTGCGTTCATCTGGTAGAAGAAAGGCGCGTAAACCGGGTTGTTGCGGCGCCACCCATTGCTCCGGCCGCTGCGCAGTTGCCAGTTGTAGCTCATGACACTGCTGTAGGTGGGATTGTTTTGTGCGTGAGTGGCACCGCCGTGGCGCTGGTTCAGGTTATGACCGAACTCGTGCATGATCGTCTCGGCCATGCTCTGCGCCGTCTGGAAGCCTGCGGAGAAGTCATCGAAGCTGACGATGCAGTCGTCGCCGCCGTTCACCCAGTCGACGTCGCTGACTCCGCTCGAGCCGTTCGGGCGCATGTTGGCCCAGATGCAGTAGTGGTAAATCCGGTCGCGATTCGCATCGTCGAAGTTGGCGGTCTTCAGCGTATTGAACCGCCGGTGCGTTGCCGTCTCCGTACCGCCGAAATCGATCGTCTGCCAGAAGGGCACGGTGCCCCGAGTGTCCAGTACGAGGTTGATCCCGTTCGGGCCTGCCGGGTTGATGATCGGCGCTGCAGCGAATGCGCCCGTAAAGGCATTCCAGACGGCATTGCCCGGGTTGTTCGTCAGGCCCTGCATCACGTCCACCTCGAGGAAAATGTCCGGCCGCAGCGGGTCCGCACCCAGTGCCGCCAGGTCGATGTCGACTGTGCCATCTCCGTCGGCGTCGTAGCCGTTGATTTCCCAGTCGTCGAGCAGGTCGTCGCCGTCGCGGTCCATCGTCGCCGCATTGCTCGGCAACGTGTAGCTCACGACATTCGAGACCTGGCCGTCCGTGTTACGCACGCTGACGTTGAGCGTGCCGCCGACATCGCGGGCACCGGGGCCAGCGATCAGGGCGAGATAGTGATAGACCGGAAAGCCGAGGTCCGTCGGGTTAACGCCCAACAGGTCATTCTGGATGCCCTTGTGGGCCACTGAAGGCACGGGCGAGTTGTTGATCAACACTTCGGCAGCCGCGTCGATATTCGCGCCCTGCACGTAGAGCCAGGTATTGACGGTGCTCGCCTGGAAGTCGGCGAACACGATGCTGACACGATCCAGACGCGGTGCCGTCGCCGGCAATGCCGCAGTGACGGTAAACGGCACGATATTGCCGCGACGGCCGAAGCGCTGGAGCTGAACGTCGTGTGGGCCCAGTGCCGCGCCGGTCGGTACCGTAAACAGGTAAGCGCCGAGGAATCCCCCGGCAAGCGGCTGTTCGCTGGCTGTTCCCGCATCCCAGTACGCCGTGGACAGGAAGGAATCGCCTTCAATATCCACGAGGGTACGCTCGGGTCCGGTATTCGGGTCCAGCGACCTGATGTCCGGGGTACCACATCCCCCGATAAAGACGATGCATGCGAGCAGCGATACCGCTCGTAGTTTTGATTGGATCATAGTTGTCCTCCACACGTGGAGCCGTGGGATATTTCCCTGCCCCTAAAAGCGTAGAACACACGTGAATTACCTCAAGACGAAAAAAACCGCCGCGGCCACAAAGACCGCGGCGGTTGTCGGTGCAGGCAACAATCGCTACTCGTCGAGTTCGATTGCCTCCCGGCGCTCACCGACGCCTTCGAACCACTTCTCCGCTTTCAGCTTCAGGGAGACACCGTGCCGATCCAGCAGGGAACCCATCGCAATGGCCGTCGCACCGACGATTGCGAGCGTGATCCAGCTGCTGGTAACGACCAGTTGCCAGAACGGATCGAATCCGAAGACTATGCCGGCCAGCACGGTCAGGCTGCCGGCGGTAATCGCCGTCTTGTCCCGGAACAGGATGCCGGCCGTTGCCAGCATGCCGCCCGCGACCAGCGACAGCAGTGCCGTCACCCCGGTCGGCGAGTTTGCAACGCTGACCGCGAAGCTCATCGAGACGAACAGGCTGATGGTCAGACCCACGGCCTTGGCAAGCCGCTCACTGGACGTGCGGCGAAGCACGTCGAGCGCCATCAGCGTGTAAACGACGGCAAACAGCGGTGCCTGCAGAGCCCACGCTATCGACGGCGCAAAGCCATCGACGACGGCCAGTGCCGTGACCAGCGCAATCGGCAGAGACGCGGCTTCCAGTGCCAGTCCGACACGGGGCTTGCGTCCCGGGAACAGCGACGCCTGGCGCGCGGCAAGAAACACCGCAAGCGACAGCATCGCAATCATCAGGCTGTCAATCTCGTAGAAGTACATGCTCCGGAACAGGATGATGCCGATCGGCACAAACAGCGCCGTCAAGGCAAACTTGCCCTCGCCCGTCTTGAGCGCGCGATCGAGCGACAGCATGCGACTGATCATGTACACCGCATATACCGTGCCGACCAGCGCAACTGCGCCAGCGACCATGGACTCACGGACCGGGATCAGCAGCAGCGCATTGAGCAGCATGAAGTGCAACGCAAGCGCCTTGGCCGAGTGCCGGGCCATTATCGCGAAGCAGAACAGCGACATCGGCACGAGCACCAGCAAGGCACCGCCCAGCGTCAGCCCGATGTTCGCCACGTCCCCGATCTGCCAGGTGGCGTAGCCCGGATAGGTCGTCAGGGCGCCGTCCAGCTGGAACACCGAGTACAGCAGCGCGCCAAGGATCGTAAAGTTCGCGGGTATCGATATCAGGGCAAGCCCGAAGAAGATACGCGCACCCTTCGCCTCCTTGAGGCCGTGACTCAGAGCGAAACCAGCGGCGCCGAGCAGGCCCGTCTGGGCAAGCAGCAGCAGGTAGCGGTTGATGTCATTGCCGTCGTTCCAGCCCTGCAGCAGGAACAGCGACATCGACGCGAGGATGACCGCAGCACCGAGGATTCGCAGTGCCTCGGACAGCGTAGCGATACCCTTCAGCGTGCCCATCACGCCGTCCAGCCTTCGCGGTGACGGCTCGTTGACATGACCAACGACGTCGTTGGGGAATATGTCGGCGGTTCGTACGTTCATGACGAATCCTCCTTGTCATCGTTCAGCAGTACGGCGAGCTCGGCGCGGAGCTCGGCCCTGTCCTCTTCGGCCAGGAATGCCGTATCGAGCGGGTCGGATGGCGTGCTGGCGCCCAACAGGATCTCGGTCTCACCGAGGTTGATCTCCCAGCGATCGAAGGTGTCTTCGATATCGCCGTAGGTCGATCCCTCGATGTTGTTGATCGCCCGCATCGCCTCGGCGACGGACTGGCGCGAGCGCATCATGTTGCGCTGCTGGGTCACTTCGCTGATTCGCGCATCGATCTTTTTGACCTGCTCCGCGATCCGCGTCTCGAGCTCATCGTGCTGCTCGATCGAGGTACGAAGACTGCCGAGCTGCTTCTCGCATTCTCGACGCCGGCGCAGGCATTCGAGCGCCTTGGCCTCGTCGTTCTTCGCAACGACCCTGGCACGTTCGGTCCAGCGGGTGATCGCGAGCTCGAGATCCTCGCGGCGCTGCTTCAGGCTTGCACCATCGCGGCGGACGCGCTCGAGCCGCACCCGCGAGCGGGCGGCGGCCTGCTGGGTCTCGCGGAGCGCGGCGGCGACGATGGCGTCGTGGTTCTCCACCTTGCTCACGGCCCGGTCGACCGATGAGGTAATACTGGCTGAGATTCTCTGGATAAGGCTCATGACAAACTCCTTAAGCGTCGGTGAGTGCACAGCCAGCCTGTGGCAAAGGATCAGATTAGGCAACCTTCTTCGAAATAGTCAGCCAATAGGCACCAAAAGTACTAATTTTTGATACTATCACCTGCATTATGACGACCTCATCACGACTCATTGCGACGCTCAAGACGCAGCTCAAGGCCCGCGGCCTGACCTACCGGGACCTGGCGGAACGGCTCGGGCTGTCCGAATCCGCGGTGAAGCACATGTTCTCGAGCGGCAACTTCTCGCTGAAGCGGCTGGACGA
>JASJBG010000091.1 GCA_030066625.1 Woeseiaceae bacterium | reverse complement strand
GGTACCCGGCCAGCAGGCAGTCGCGAAACACTCCGTGGCTCCACGGGAAGTCGTAGCTGCGCCGCTCGATGTCGGAGACGTGCGGCAGGTCCTCATGCCGCATCGGCCGGATGACGACGTCGGCCTCGGGCGCCGGACGGTTCACGGCGACGCCTCGGCAGCAACGCGACGCGCCAGGCAGAGGTCCTCCCAGGTCTTGCGCTTTTGCGACGGGCTGCGCAGCAGGTAAGCCGGATGGTAGGTCACGACCAGCGGCGTGGCGCCCAGCTGGTGCGGCTTGCCCCGCAGCCGGCCCACCGGCGTATCGGTGTCGAGCAGCAGCTGCGCCGCGATGCGGCCAACGGCGAGAATGATCCTCGGCTGCACGAGCTGGATCTGGCGCTCCAGGTAGCCACGGCACGTGGCCGATTCCGCGGGCTTCGGGTCGCGGTTATTGGGTGGACGACACTTGAGAATGTTGGCGATGAAGACCTCGCTGCGCCCCTGTCCGACGGCCCGCAGCATTTCGTCGAGCAGCTTGCCGGCGCGGCCGACGAACGGTTCGCCGCGCCGGTCCTCCTCGGCACCGGGCGCCTCGCCGATGATCATCCAGTCCGCCTGCGGATCGCCGACGCCGAACACGGTCTGCGTACGGCTCGAATGCAGCTCGCAGCGGCTGCATCCGGCCACGCAGTCACGCAGCTCGTCCCAGCCGAGCGCGGATGCGTCAGCCTGCTGGGACCCGGCGGAGTCCATCGCAAGCTCGGAATCGTCCTCATCGCGCGGTACCCACAGGTCGATACCCATGGCCTCGAGATACGCGCGGCGCTGTGATTCGTTCAACTGCATACCCAACCGAAAACGAGCGTCGAAACGACCCTCACAGTGTGCCATGAATCATGGGTGGGGCAACTTGGCGATCAGGTCGCAGCCGGCGGTCACAGTGCCGCCTGGCTCCACCAAGAGCTTGCTCTCCGCGGGGAGGTGAACCTCCGCAAACCGGGCCAGTCGCAGGTAGGCGCAGCGTGCGCCCTGGCCGAGCCGCTCGCCGAATCGGACGAAAGATCGCGGCGGTAGTCCCATGCGATAGCCGCGAAACTGCAGCACCACGTCATCGCCCTCGTCGGTCTGCACCCAGAGCGCATTGGTACGGTAGTCGACAGCCCGGTCACCGGCCTCAGCTTCGAGATTCATGACCTTGCCCTCCACCGGGCAGCGCGCCGTGTACGCACCAAGGCTGTTGACGCGAATCAGGATGCGATGCCCCCGACCGTGCAGGACGCCCTTTTCGACGGTTTCGATGTCGACAACCGTGCCATCGACCGGACTGACCACGCCCAGCGGCGCCGGCGGAATGCTCCGGCGCGGGTCCCGGAAAATCAGCGCGAACAAAATGAAGACGAAGACGGAAAGCCCGAACCAGACGAGGTCGAGGTAGCGAAACGACGCCCAGGCGCCGATGCCGGCAATGACGATGAGCGGGATGCCCTCGGGGGCTACAAACGGATTTCGACGGCCTTCCAAACCTGCGTCCCTGCGGAAACGAAGACGCGACCTTCGCGTGCTTTCCCTGACGAGTCAATATGTTTGCTGCCAAGTCGGGAGCGTTCGGGCTAGAATGCGCGGCTTCAAGACTCACACCTGAACGACACCTTCATGCG
Source organism: Woeseiaceae bacterium (assembly GCA_030066625.1). GTDB lineage: Bacteria > Pseudomonadota > Gammaproteobacteria > Steroidobacterales > Woeseiaceae > UBA1847. The sequence continues at coordinate 14,907 of JASJBG010000091.1, read as the reverse complement.
TTATTCGGAATTCGGTCTGACGACCCTCAAGGAGAGCCCGGCGGAAGCCGAGATCGTCAGCCACCAACTCATGCTCAGGGCCGGCCTGATCCGGCGGCTGACGTCCGGCATCTTCACGTGGATGCCCATTGGCCTGCGCGTGCTGCGCAAGGTCGAGAACGTCGTGCGCGAGGAAATGAACCGCGCCGGCGCCCACGAGCTGTTGATGCCGGCCGTACAGCCGGCCGAGCTCTGGCAGGAGACCGGCCGTTGGGACCAGTACGGCGACCTGCTGCTGCGCATCCGTGACCGCCACGAACGCGACTTCTGTTTCGGCCCGACGCACGAAGAGGTCATCACCGACATCGCCCGACGCGAACTGAAGAGCTACAAGCAGCTGCCGCTCAACTGGTACCAGATCCAGACCAAGTTCCGCGATGAGATCCGGCCGCGCTTCGGCGTCATGCGATCGCGCGAGTTCATCATGAAGGACGCATACTCCTTCGACCTCGATGCGGAGGGCCTCGCCGCGTCCTACCAGCGCATGTACGACGCCTACTCGGCGGTCTTCGAGCGCCTCGGGCTCACGTTCCGGATCGTCGACGCCGACTCGGGCGAGATCGGCGGCAGCCGCTCGCAGGAGTTCCACGTTCTGGCCGACTCCGGGGAGGACGCGATCGCCTACTGCGATGCAGACGGCTACGCCTCGAATATCGAGAGCGCGGCAACCCTGCCGCCCGAAGGCGAACGTCCCGCGCCGTCGAAGGATCGCGAGAAGGTGTCAACGCCCGGCGTTCGCAGCATCGAAGCGCTGTGCGAGCACCTGGGCGTAGAGGCAACGGCCACGCTGAAGACGCTGATCGTCGAGGGCACCGACGGACCTGTCGCACTAGTGCTGCGTGGCGATCACGAACTGAACGCCGTCAAGGCGCAGAAGCTCGACGGCGTCGCCGCACCGCTAACGATGGCCGATCCGGGAACGATCCGCTCGGCAACCGGCGCCGAGCCCGGCTTTGCCGGCCCGATCGGGCTCGACATCCCCGTGTACTTCGACCACGCCACGGCAGCGATGGCGGATTTCGTTGTTGGCGCGAACGAGGCCGACATGCACTACACCGGCGTGAATTTTGGCCGCGACATTGAGGCAGCCGAGACCGTCGACCTAAGGAACGTCGTCGAGGGCGATACGACGCCCGGCGGCAAGGGGACGCTCAGCATTACGCGCGGCATCGAAGTCGGACACATCTTCCAGCTCGGCACCAAGTACTCGGAGTCGTTGGGCGCCACGGTGCTCAACAAGGACGGCAAGCAGCAGGTGCTCGAGATGGGCTGCTACGGTATCGGCATCACGCGCATCGTCGGTGCGGCCATCGAGCAGAACCACGATGACAAAGGCATCATCTGGCCGGATCCGCTGGCACCGTTCAACGTCGTTATCGTGCCGATCAACCTGCAGCGCTCCGATGCAGTTCGCGAAGCGAGCGAAGCGCTGTATGCAGAACTGCAGGAACTCGGCTACGAGGTCCTGTTCGACGACCGCGACGCGCGGCCCGGCGTCAAGTTCGCCGATGCCGAGCTGCTCGGAATTCCGCACCGCCTGGTGGTCTCGGATCGCGGTCTCGAAGAGGGCGAACTCGAGTATCGGCACCGGCGCGACAGCGAGTCGAAGAACCTGAAACGTGAAGAGGCTCTCAAACTGCTGACGAAGTAGCCGCTAACCTGCTTCAAATCGGCGTAAAATTCGCTCAGGCAGGGCGCAATCCACGGAGAATCGTTATCAAGTTTCTAGCGAAAATCTCTGTTTTTTATATAGTTTTTGGGCTATTCACTGCCGCGTCTGCACAGGACGGGCCGGACCCCGAGCTGCGCGCGGCCCTGAAAGCGGCGGCCAGCGACACGGAAACCTTCCAGGACCGCTTCGACGCCGAGGTCTGGCTGACCGACATGTCCACCCGCCTCGCGCGCCAGGTGAAAGACCCGGAAGAGCGCATCGAGATCCTGAAGCTCGTGCACTACGAGGCAACCCGCGCGGAACTGTCACCCGAACTCGTCCTTGCAGTCATCGAAGTCGAGAGCAACTTCGACCCGTACGCGATCTCGGTCGCCGGCGCCATCGGCCTGATGCAGATCATGCCCTTCTGGCTCGACGAGATCGGCCGCCCGAACGACAATTTGCTGCACATCGACACCAACCTCCGCTACGGCTGCACGATCCTGCGCTTCTACCTCGACAAGGAAAAAGGCGACCTGCGACGTGCGCTCGGCCGTTACAATGGCAGCCTCGGCAAGCGGAAGTATCCGAACAAGGTCATCGATAAGCTGCACCTGAAGTGGTTCAAGGTGTAGCTTCTTCCGCAAGCCGTCCTTCGACCAGTAACCTATGCCATCCAGGCGCGAAACCGCAGCCCGAGCACAAATCGATGCCGTCTATGGCACACCGGAAGACGAATTCGGTGTGACGCTATTCGTCTCGCATCACTTGGACGAGCTCGACGCCCACTACTGGACCAAGCACACAGGTACCAGCAAGCCGGACGCGCGAAAGGTCCTGCGATTGCTGGAGGTCTGCTTCGATTCAGAGGAGGAGATCCTCGAAGAAGAAGAGGGGCCAAGGAACAATCTCGACTTCACTCTTCCGGACGGCGTCACTAACTACGTTATCTGCGTCGAGTTTGATGGCTCCGGGAACGTGGTCGGAGTCTCGATGGAAAGCTAGCTTCGTCCAGCTGGATGTCAATGCTCCCGCTCTTGCCCGAACCGGCCATCGTTGCGTATTGAGGTAGGATTACTGCTACTGACCGTTGCGGTCACTCGCGCGGGGAGCGACAGTCTCTGTAGATTGGAGGGCAAGATGAGGATCGCTGTACTTGGTGCCAGCGGAAACACTGGCAGCGTCGTTGCAGAAGCTGCCTTGGAAAATGGTCACGATCTGCGAGCTGTCGCTCGGAATCCCGATTCTCTGACGCAACTACGCGATCGTGGTGCCGAGATCGTAACTGCGGATCTCGATGATAGCGACGAAATTTCCTCTGCCATTTCCGGGGTCGATGCAGTCTATTACTGTAGCCCCCTGGCTGTTGGATTTGATAAGCCGTTTGCCATCGAAAGGACTCGGGGCCGTGGCGTTATCAATGCGGCCCGGTCTTCTGGGATAGAACACTTTGTGCTGCTATCGGCAATGGGTCCGGAGACGGCTCCGGAGGTTGCGCTGATCGAATCGAAGCGAGCAGTTGAGGGAGATCTCGTCGCCAGTGGCCTCGCCTACACGATTCTAAGGCCAAGCATGTTCATGGATAACGTCGCGATGGCCGGACCGGAGGCACTGTTGGGCTTTGGCCTTACATGGCCCTTCTCCGAAAACGCGTTGATTCAGCCAATTGCAGCGGCCGATATCGCAAATATCGCTTTTCAGTCTATGACAAGTGGTCCTCGAAACCGATCGTTTGACCTTGTCGGGCCGCAAGCACTAACGTTCCCGCAGATTGCCAGTGAGCTCGGGCGGGCAATGGGTGCGGAACTACGATTCACTGCGATTCCCGACGAAGTCTTTATCGAGCATGTAGGTGCTGCGATTGGATCGACAGAGGTGGCGGCAGCGATCGCGGGAGCGTACCGGTTGTGGGAACGTGACGGCAGCGGTACCGGTGACGCGGCGGTTCTCGAAAGAGAGTTCGATATATCGTTAACGAGCTTCCAAGACTACGCTGCGAGCTTGGCAGCGACCTGGAGCGAGAAGGTCTGATCTGATGCAACTGAGGCCGCTTCCGGCCGAAAGCTGCCCGTCATGACCGCCACATGGCAGTCGTTTGATTGCCTACTTTTCTGAAGTGGTCGCTGCCGCACGAGGATCCTACATCGCGCGGCAGCGACATGCCGGCCGGCGCCTACTCCCGCAGGACTTTCATTCGCACGCCCTCGAACGTCGCGCCCGGGAACGGACCGGCAATCAAGGCTGCGCTGTCAATCGTTCGTACTTCGACCGTCGCTGTGCCGGTTACGTTGTCGCCCTGAACCCAAAGGGTAAGCCGTACTCGAAACAGGCTGTCGTAGGCGGTGTCGAAATCGCCGTCGTTGTAGGCCTCGAAGGTCGCCGCGTAGCGGCCGCGGCGCTTGCCGTTTCTGCCGACAGGTTTCCAGACACCGCTGCCGATGCTGACGAACGATCCCGTAGATGCCCTCTCCGTCAACGTGCCGTCCGCATTGAAGACCATGTAATCGAAGAATCCGGGGCCGCCATCGCTGACCGCTAGGCGCCAGGTGCCAACGATTGCGTTGCCTTCGTCGTCGTCATCGTCGTCATCGGCGTGTACTGCACCGACAGCGCCAAGACCGACCACGAGGCCGGCAATCAAGGTTAGCAGGTACTTGCGCGTATTCATGTCGCTCTCCCAGGTAGCACGTCGCCGACACGTCGTTGGCGACGTGGAGGAATCGATGAAATAACCGGGCTTGCGACAACCGAGGTCCGTCTCCCAATCTACACTTGCGTCACTGCGATCACGCTTCTCCTTGGTTACTTCTGCTGCCCGGTGTTCACCGAGAAGGAAACCCCGGTGCCGTCTTAACCAGTCTAGACGGGTTTTGCGGCGGCGCTACGTCTGCTGTTGACTACAATGGGATAAAGTCGTGTTCGAGGAGGCAACGTGAGAATAGGTCTAAGCTTAGTACTGACGGTCTTACTGATCGTCGGGCATATAGGATCGTGCGCGGTCGCGCAGGAGGCGTCGACTGCGGATGCCAACCTGAGCTTGTTTGCCGTCGAGATCAAGATCGGCCCGAATTGGGACGCCGCGAAGGCGCCGAGCGATCAGGCCTTCTTCAAGGAACACTCAGCCAACCTGAAGCGCCTCCGCGATGAGGGTCACATCGTTATGGGCGCGAGATACTCCGACATAGGGCTCATCATCATTGCTGCCGCAACGAAAGAGGCAGTCCGAACGATGATGGACCAGGACCCATCCATGAGCGCTGGGACATTCGTCTTCGAGGTGCACGCCTTCAACGTCTTTTATCCGGGGCTGGTACAGGCCCAGTAGCGTCGTCGGGCGGTGGATTAACCGGTCGAAAACCCGACCGGTGGCGCGGTTTCTATTGCTTCGACCGACACGGCATCGACGCGCGACATCGGTGGTCCTTCGTGCAGCCACGCCTCGAGCTTCGCGATCGCATCGTTTTCACCGTGGCACTCCACTTCGACACGACCGTCGCGCAGGTTGATGGCATGCCCGGTAATGCCGAGACGCTCGGCAACCTGGCGGGTGCTGTCACGGAAATAGACGCCCTGGACACGCCCTTCGACGAAGTATCGCCGCGAGACGACGGGCATGTCCCTACTCTTCTTTTTCGGGGTCGCTGGTCTCGCTGCGTTCGCGAGCAACGAGCGCTTTCGACTTTGCCTGCAGCGCGTCGCGGCGCGCTTCGGCGTACTGCTCGTCGCTGAGCTTCTGCTCGGCGCTTTCGAGGAAGCGCTCCGCCTCGAACAGCTCTTCGGGCGCGCGTTCCTCGGCGCCGGCTTCGCGGGCAACGGCGATCGCCTGCCGCGCGTCGCTCATCTCCTGCACGGGCGGCGCCGTTTCACATGCGGAAACAACGACGAGGGTGACAAGCAGCGCTGAGGCTGACAGAAGGATCGAACGTAGCGAATTCACTTTGGATCTTTAGTTGTTGTTTTAGAAGGCTCTGCGCGAACCAGCCGGGCTACGCTACCAAGCGCCAGCAGGTGCCGTCAAGGCGGCGCTGACGGAGGCTCCGAGGCCTGATAGAGTTCTGTCCCCGATTTTGCTCCCCGCCCGAGGCGTTTCGATGTCCGTAACGATCTACCACAACCCGCGTTGCTCCAAGTCCCGGAAAACGCTTGAAATTCTGGAAGAGGCAGGTACGCCGACCACGATTGTGCGCTACCTCGACGAGCCACCGTCCGCCCCCCGGATCGCGGCCATTGCCCAACTGCTCGGGCTGCCCGTGCAGGCGCTTTTGCGCCGCAACGAGAGCGAGTTCAAGGACGCCACGGACCTCCCCGATCTCGACGATGATGCAGTGCTGGCCGACTGGATCAGCCGCTACCCCAAGGCACTCGAGCGTCCGATCGTCGTCACGAACGACGACAAACGGGCCGTCATCGGTCGCCCGCCCGAGAACGTCCGCGAGCTGATCGACTGATGGCCGACATCCTCGTTCTCTACTACTCTCAGGGCGGCGCGACCGAAGCCCTCGCACGCGAGGTCTGCCAGGGCGTCGACTCCGTCGACGGCATGGCCGCGAGGCTCAGGACGGTGCCGAAAGTCTCGACCGTCACCGAGGCGAGCGAAGACGCCGTGCCCGACTCCGGACCCCCGTATGCAACCACGGCCGACCTGTCTGAGTGCGCGGGACTCGTCCTCGGCAGCCCGACACGTTTCGGAAACATGGCAGCCTCGCTCAAATATTTTTTTGACGGCACTGTCGCCGAATGGCTGTCGGGGGCACTCGTCGGCAAGCCGGCGGGCGTGTTCACGTCGAGCGCTTCGCTGCACGGCGGCCAGGAATCGACGTTGCTGACCATGGCGGTTCCGTTGCTACATCACGGTATGCTGCTGGTCGGACTGCCCTACAGCGAGCCGGAGCTGTCGACGACGACGACCGGCGGCACACCATACGGTGCCTCGCACGTCAGCTGGAATCGCAGCCCGGACCCGCTGTCGGATGATGAGGCGGCGCTCGCACGAGCACTGGGCCAGCGTGTCGCGACGATCGCAGGTCGACTTGCCGATTAGTCGTCGGCAGACATCCCTTTCAACACGTCGCTGACGAACGGCACCGTCAGGCGCCGCTGCGCGCGCAGCGCTTCGCCATCGAGCGTGTCGAGCATGGCGTACAGACTGGCCATATCGCGTCGGCTGCGGCTCAACAGATAGCGCGCCGTCTCGTCCGGCAACTCGAGGCCGCGATGGGCCGCGCGCAGTTTGAGCGCGGTCAGGCGCTCCTGTTCCTCGAGGACCCTGAGGCGCCATGTCGGCAGCTGCGAGAGACGGCTCTGCAGGTCCGCGAGCGCAATCGGTGCCTCGCGCGGCGGCATCGACGCGGCGATGACGATCGAGCCGCCGTTCGCGACAAGATCATTGTAAAGCGAGAAAAGCCCGAGCTCCCAGTCCGGGTTGCCGGCAACGAATTCCAGGTCGTCGAGGCAGACGACGTCGCGACTCGCCAGTCCCTCGATGACGCCCGGACCCGCTCCGGCCAGCGTCGCGAACGGCACGTAAACCGACCGATCGCCGACGTGGGCACAGATGGCCTGCAGCAGGTGCGTCTTGCCGGTCGAGGGTCCACCCCAGATAAACGCGCTGCCGTCGACGCCGCTCGCAATATCGACGAGCGCGGCAACGAGTTCCTCGTTGCCGGTCGCTACAAAACTGTCGAAAACGGCGTGATCGGCCAGTTTCAGTGGCAGCGCCATCTGGCTCATTCGGGCGCCTGGCTTTCTACGGGATGGCTGTGCTCGATCCGGATCTCGGGGTGCTCGCGCAGGTAACGATTGAAGGCGAAGCGGACGATGACCGACAGCACAGCCGCGGCCGGCAGCGCCATCAGGATGCCGAAGAAGCCGAACAGCTGCCCGCCCGCGGCAATCGCGAAGATAACGATCACCGGGTGCAAGCCGATCTGGTCGCCGACCAGCTTCGGCGTGAGGACCGTGCCCTCGATCATCTGCGCCACCGTGAACGTACCGACAATACCGGCCAGCGGAATCCACGGACTCGGTTCGGCAATGACGGTCAGCGTCGCCAGCGTAATGCCGAACACGAGGCCGAGATAGGGAACAAAGCTGACGAGACCGGAGACCACGCCGATCGCAACGGCGTATTTGAGCCCGAACAGGCTGAGCCCGACCGAGTACAGGACCGCCAGTGCAAACATCACCATAAGCTGGCCGCGCAGGAAAGCGCCCAGTACGTCGTCGGTCTCACGGACGAGCTGAAACACGGTGTCCCGCTGACTTGTCGGCACCAGCGCGCCGAGGTGCGCCATAATGGTGTCCCAGTCGCGCAGCAGGTAGAAGGTCAGCACCGGGATCAGGAACAGGCTGATCACCGCCGCCGCGAGCATGCTGCCCGTGGAACCGCCGATCTGCAGCAGCGTACCCGCCCAGTCGCCCGCCATATCCTTGTAGTCCGACAGGAATGCGCCGAGTCCGACGCCATCACTAAGCTCGATGCCGAGGAAATTCGCAACTTTCGGCCAGAGGACCTGCTCAACGTTGCTCGCGATCGCGGGCAGAGCGGCGAACAGCGCACCGACTTGCTCGCGAATCAGCGGGCCGACAAGCAGCACGAGCAATGCGATAAGCAGGAAGGTCAGCAGGAAGACTGCGACGACCGCGAGCGTGCGCGGGAACCGCAGGCGCTGCAGCCGGTCGGCAAGCGGATCACCGATGTAGGCGAGGAGCGCGGAGGCGACAAACGGTGTCAGGATCGGCGCCAGCAGGAAAAGGAGCCAGCCGAAGATCGCAGCAGCGACCAACCAGGCGACGCTTTGTTCAGTCTTCATGTCAGGCCCCCTGTCGTGCGCGCGCGGACCACCTTATCACGTAGTCGGCGCCGCTAATGACGACGGTGACGAGCGTAGCGGCACCGAGCACCGTAACCGCGATCGGGTCGGGCCAGTCGAACGCGGCGCGACTCAGCACGAACAGGAGGAACAGCAGCTGGAAGGTCGTGTTGAGCTTGCTGATGCTCGACGGCTCGCCTTCGACGGGCCTTACCATGAAGTGGTACGCCGCAGCACCGCCAATGATCACAACGTCACGGAGAATCACCATCGACGTCAGCCAGACAGGGATGTCGCCCGTCATCGTCAGCGTGATGAACATACCGGCAACGAGCAGCTTGTCCGCGATCGGATCGAGCAGTGCACCGAGCCGCGATTCCCAGCCAAAACGCACGGCAAGGTAGCCGTCCAGCCCGTCCGAGAAACCGGCTATCCCAAACAGGATCAGCGCCCACGCGTACTCGCCACCGTGGATCAGCCCGAGGACCGGGATGATCAGCGCGATACGCGCGAGCGTAATGGCATTGGGAATCCAGTGCAGGGACATCGTAGGTCTACGGGCTGTAGTAGAAGTCCAGTGACGACAATGGCTCGCCGAAATCGAAACCGTCCATATCGAGGCGCTCCTCCTCTAGCAGTCCGGCAAAGCGGAGCGCGCGCGCCAGCCGCTCTGCGCCGCCGACCGCCTGCACGCGGAACCGCACCCGGTCGCCGGCGACTTCGGCAATCGAGTAGCTGTCGATCATCGCGATATCGCCCAGCAGCGACTGCACGCTGCCGTAAGCCTCGACCGACGTTATGCCGGACACGTTGAGGTCGACCATGCGGATGGGCGCATCGCCGCGAATCGCAAACTCACCCGCGAGGAGATCCGCGATCTGCGTGACCACGAGTTCCGGCTCGCCTGTCCAGATCCGCTGCTCGGGACCGAAGTAATACGTCCAGCGGTTGCGCTCGAAGCCGGTCGTCCGCACGCGTCCGATCAGGACCGAGTCGACTGCATAGCGCTCGGACGCCGCGATCACCGCTTCGTCGAAGCCACCCCAGACGTCGCTAAACGCAACCGCCGTCATGTCCTGGCTGTCGAGCAGCGGGAAAACGACCGGCAGCCCGCGGCGCTCGGCGAAATCGAGAATTCGTTCACGCAGCAGCCGATTGCGGTCGATGGAACGGGCATCGTCGGGATCCGGCTCCGCGTCGGTCGCGCCGATGATCTCGCGTTCACCCTGCCCCCAGTCGACGGCCAGCCAGACCAGCGTCAGCGGTCGGTCCGGTCCCCAGTAGGTCTGGCCGGAGCGCCGCAGGGCCTCCTCGAGCGCTTCGCCATCGAAGGAGACGAACAGCGTATCGTCAGGACCCGGCCGAAACTGCACGACGAAGACAGCCGGGTCGGGGAACAGCGCCTCGTAGAGCTCGGCATCGCCGACAAGCTCCGTGCCCGAAACGCGCAGCAGCACCTCGGCGAGCGCGACCTCGTAAGCCGTCGCGCGTGCGTCCTCCTCAGACTCGTCATACGGCACCTGCGCCGTGAACAGTTGGGGGAGCTCGACGGCGACGGCCGGCGAAACGAATATGGCGCAGGCGAGCGCCAGCAGACGAAACTTCATGTGAGGTAAGGTTTCCCCTCGAAAGCCCAGCGACTATTATATCGCCCCCGCAAGGGTCGACCATCAAAACCCTTGAATTTTCAAAGCCGGAGTTCGATGTCCGACAAGCCCCTCACCTACAAAGACGCCGGCGTCGATATCGACGCGGGCAACGCCCTCGTGGACCGCATAAAGCCGCTCGTCGCGCGAACGCGACGCCCCGAGGTGATGGCCGGGCTCGGCGGCTTCGGCGGCCTGTTCGCCCTGCCACCGGATCGCTACCGTGAGCCGGTCCTGGTGTCCGGTACGGACGGCGTCGGCACCAAGCTCATGCTGGCCAAGGCGCTCGACCGGCACGACACGATCGGCATCGACCTCGTCGCGATGTGCGTCAACGACGTACTGGTCCAGGGCGCGGAGCCATTGTTTTTCCTCGATTACTTCGCCTGCGGGCGGCTCGATGTGGATGTCGCCACCGACGTCGTTGCGGGCATCGCCACGGGCTGCGAACAGGCCGGCGCCGCCCTCATCGGTGGCGAGACCGCCGAAATGCCTGACATGTACGCCGACGGCGACTACGACCTCGCGGGATTCTGCGTCGGCGCCGTTGAGCGCCGCGAGATGATCGACGGTCGCTCGATCGCGGCCGGGGACGCGCTGATTGGCATCGCCTCGAGCGGCCCGCACTCGAACGGCTACTCGCTGATCCGCAAGGTGCTGGACCGTGCCGGCGACGACACGATCGACGGCGTCCCGGCTGCCGAGCGGCTGCTCGCGCCGACGCGCATCTACGTGAAGCCGATCCTTGCGCTAATGCAGAAGGTTACGGTGAAAGGCCTTGCCCACATCACCGGCGGCGGTATCACGGAGAACCTGCCCCGCGTTTTTGACGCAGGGCTCGACGCCGAGATCGACACTTCGAGCTGGCAACCGGGTGCAGTCTTCGACTGGCTGCAGTCGCACGGCAATATCGAGACCGACGAGATGCGGCGGACCTTCAACTGCGGCATTGGCATGGTCGTCGTCGTGGCTGAAGACCAGGTTGCCGGGACCCTCGACGCGCTGGCCGACGGCGGCGAAAACGCCGCCCGCATAGGCCGCATCGTCAGCGGCAGCGGCAGCGGCGAGGTTCGCTACCTTTGAGCGAGACCAAAACCAGGGTCGCAATCCTGATTTCGGGGTCCGGTACCAACCTGCAGGCGTTCATCGACCGCGCCATCGACGGCCGGGTCGACCTCGATATCGTCGTTGTCTTTTCGAACCGGGTGGACGCCTACGGACTGGAACGCGCACGCAAGGCGCACATACCGTGGGTCTCGATTACGCACGCCGATTACCCGGATCGCGAGTCTTTCGACCGAAGCGTTGCCGCCGTTCTCGACGAATACGCGCCAGACCTGCTGATCCTCGCGGGTTTCATGCGCATCCTGAGCCCGTGGTTCGTGCGTCACTACGAAGGCCGCGTACTGAATATTCACCCCGCCCTGCTGCCGAAGTACCCGGGGCTGAACACGCATGCACGCGCGCTCGAAGCGGGTGACAGCCATCACGGGAGCACGGTGCACTTCGTTACCGAGGAACTCGACGGCGGCCCGCGTATCCTTGCCGGTCGCATCGCGATCGAAGAAGGCGACACGTCGGACTCTCTGAATTCGCGCGTGCAGGCCGTCGAACACGAGATCTACCCGCAGGCCGCACAGTGGTTCGCCGAGGGCCGGCTGGAGTTCCGCGACGCGGCGGCGTGGCTCGACGGCAAGCGCCTCGACGAGCCGGTCACCGAGGACTTCTAGCCGCCGGCTTGGGACCGTCAGGCATTGGCCCGTCAGGCTTTGGGCAAGGTCACCCCGGTCTGCCCCTGGTACTTGCCACCGCGATCGGCGTACGACGTCTCGCAGTACTCGTCGGATTCCAGGAACAGCATCTGCGCAACGCCCTCGTTGGCATAGATCTTCGCCGGCAGCGGCGTCGTGTTCGAGAACTCCAGGGTGACGTGGCCTTCCCATTCGGGCTCGAGCGGCGTCACGTTGACGATGATGCCGCAGCGCGCGTAGGTCGACTTGCCGAGACAGATCGTGAGCACGTTGCGCGGAATGCGGAAGTACTCGACCGTGCGCGCCAGCGCAAACGAATTCGGCGGAATCACGCAGACGTCGGCCTTCAGGTCGACAAAGCTCGTCTGGTCGAACGCCTTGGGATCCACGATCGCCGAGTTGATGTTGGTGAAAATCTTGAACTCGTCCGAGCAGCGCACGTCGTAGCCGTAGCTCGACGTGCCGTAGGACACGATTCGCTCGCCGTTGACCTCGCGAACCTGACCACACTCGAACGGCTCCACCATGCCGTGATCCTCGGCCATCTGCCGGATCCAGCGGTCGGATTTGATGCTCATTGGGCGCCTTCAACCACGATGTTGGGGAATTTTGCCGCGTAGTCCTTGCTCTTGGTCGCAAGCCGCGCGGCCATGCGGCGGCTGGCTGCGCGATACGCCGATGCGGCCGCCGAATCCGGGTCCGAAACGACCGTGGGATTGCCGGCATCGGTCTGCGCACGGATATTCGCGTCGAGCGGCAGCTGGCCCAGCACGGTGACGTCGAAGTCCTCCGCCATGCGCTCCGCGCCGCCCTCCCCGAAGATGGCTTCCTCATGGCCGCAGGACGAGCACACGTGGGTGCTCATGTTTTCGATGACGCCGAGCACGGGGATCGCGACCTTGCGGAACATCGCGAGGCCCTTGCGCGCATCGATCGCGGCGATGTCCTGCGGCGTCGTGACAATGACGGCGCCGGAGACGGGCACCTGCTGCGACAGGGTCAACTGGATGTCGCCGGTTCCCGGCGGCATGTCCACGATGAGGTAGTCGAGGTCCTGCCAGTTGGTCTGATGGAGCAGCTGGTTCAGGGCCGAGGTGACCATCGGGCCGCGCCAGACCATGGGCTGGTCGGCGTCAACGAGAAAGCCGATGGACATGACCTGCAGGCCGAGCGCGTCGAGCGGTGCCATGGTCTTGCCGTCTTCGCTCACCGGCTGCTCGCCGGCCAGACCGACCATGTGCGGCTGGCTCGGGCCGTAGATGTCGGCATCGAGCAGCCCGACACGTGCACCGTCGGCGGCAAGCGCGAGCGCCAGGTTTACAGCGACGGTCGACTTGCCGACACCGCCCTTGCCGGACGCAACCGCGATAACGTTGCGCACGTTGTCCAGCGGCTTCAGGTTTCGCTGCACGCCGTGAGCGACTATCGTCGTGCCGAGGACAAGCTCGACGTCCTCGACGCCGGCCAGAGAGCGAAGTTTCTCGCCGATTTCGGACTCGATATCGTCGAATGCGCGCTCGATCGGCAGGCCGAACTCGATACGCGCTTTCAGACGACCGTCCGACAACTCGACGTCAGCGATCGACGCGACGTCGCCAAGCTTTTGGCCGAGCTCGTCTAACTCAATGGATTTCAGGTGGTTATTCACATCGGATTCTGTTGACGGCGTCACAGTTCGGGTTCTCGCATTAGGTAAAATTTTGGTTGGGAGGCCCCGTGTTTAGGGGCCTCGAGGGCGCTCATTGTAGCCGAGCCCGGGGCGTTCGGGGCCAGCAAAGGCTGGTGCACCGGACGTTGCCGCAAAAGGGCCGGAAGCCATGAATTTTCAAAGGCTTCGACGCAATTGGCGCCGGGTCGATGTGGCATAATGACGCATCGGGGTTGAGAATGAGTCGTGCCTGCGCTGACCGATACGGGCAGCGTCGAGGTGACGTTTGGGCCAGAGCAAGACGATTGCACTTTCTGACTTTGCCAGAGATTCTGACGACCGCAGGGACGCCGGCATCAGCCTGTTCCGGCAGCGCGGCCGTGCGGAGTAGCTGCGCATGAGTCTCCTGGGCACCTTCCGCGCCGACCAGCAGATCAACCAGCTCATGTCGGAGTCGGACCCGACGTCGAGCCGCGCCCTGAGCCTCATGGAACGGCTCAAGAAATCCGGGCCGAAGACCATCCCCAAGCTTATCGACGCGTTGGCCCTGTCCGACAAATCGCACACGATGATGTTCGTCGACATCCTGACGGCCCTCGTCAACGACAAGACCCTCGAGGCCTATCGCGAAGGACTCGCCGACGGCAACGAGCGCGTCGTAAAGGGGACGGCGTGGGCGCTGTCGGGCTCGACCGACTACAACGCGAACGCTCTGCTCGACTTTTTCGACGACCCCGAGGTCTCGAAACCGGCCCTGATCGAGGTTTTGAGGGTGCACAAGCAGGACCTGTCGGTGCACGAACTCATGCAGCGGGCCTATGACCTCGAGACCAAGGAAAAAGCGGCCGTCTTCAAGATCATCGAGGAGGTCATCAAGCCCGAAATGGTGCCGGACCTGGTCGCCCGCATGGGTGGCAAGGATCCGATCATCAAGATTCACCTGATCGGCCTCCTCGCCCGCTTCAATACGCCGGAAATCAACCAGGCGCTGGAGATGCAGCTCAAGGATCCCAACAAGATGGTCCGCAGCGCCGCTCTCGGCGCGCTCGCCAACCGGCCCGGCAACGTGAATATCGCGGCCGTGGCCAAACTGCTGCAGGACCAGGATCTCGACGTGCAAAACAAGGCCGTCGACATGATGATCCAGATCAACCACCCGGACACGGTCAAGTACCTGACGGACGCGTTGAAGGACGAGTCCGAGTACTCACGCCGTGCCGCGGTCGAGGTGCTCAACGAGATCGGTACCGTCGACTCCGTCAAGGACCTGTTCAGCGTCATCAAGGACGACGACCTTGGGTCCGCCGATTTCGGCGAGCGCGTCGCCGGCGCGCGAGCGCACCCACCAGTCGTCGTCCTT
>JASJBG010000096.1 GCA_030066625.1 Woeseiaceae bacterium | reverse complement strand
GGCGAGACGGATGCGCCCGAGGGCCTGAAGGCGGGTATTGTCGCCGGCAATCGCGTGCAGGACATCCTGATGGATAACTTCCGCGTCGGCATCTCGGGCAATGACCTGGTCGCCGAGTCGCGGGCGGAGGCGATCGCCGCGGGATTCGAACCGACAATTTACAGCCACGCGCTCGGCTTTCACGGGCACGGTGCGGGACCGTGGATCGGTATGTGGGATGATCAGCTCGCCCGGCCCGACAAAGGCGAATACCCGATCCAGCCGAACACGGCCTGGTCCATTGAACTCAACGTTCGCGCGGAGGTGCCGGAGTGGGGTGGCAAGATGGTCCTCTTCAAGCTGGAAGAGGATGCATACTTCGACGGTGAGACGATACGTTTCCTCGACGGCCGCCAGGAAAAGCCGCACCTGATACCGCGCCAGCACAGCGACTGACTACGAACGGATACCGACCATGTCTACCCCAACACAGAAAATCGACTTCGCCGATCTCGACCGGCGCTACAGCTTTCACCCGTTCACGGCCCTCGCTCAGCACGAGACTCACGGTCCGGCGGTCGTCATGGCCGGCGGCGACGGCGTCTGGCTCGAGGACGTAGAGGGCAAACGCTACATCGACGGCATGGCGGGACTCTGGTGCGTGAACGTCGGTTACGGCCGCAAGGAACTCGCCGAGGCCATGCGTGATCAGGCCGAGACGCTGTCGTACTGTCACGCCTTTTCATCGATGAGCAGCGACAAGCCGGCACTGCTGGCGGAGCGCCTCGTCCGCAACTCGCCCGGGCCCATGTCGAAGGTGTTCTTCGGCAACTCGGGCTCGGATGCCAATGACACCCAGGTCAAGCTCGTCTGGTACTACAACAACGTCCGCGGCAAACCGAAAAAGAAAAAGATCATTTCCCGCCGCCGCGGCTACCACGGCGTGACGGTCGTATCCGGCGGACTGACCGGGCTGCCTGGCGTCCACGCGGGCTTCGATCTGCCTTTGCAGTTCATCCGCCACGTCAGCCCGCCGCACCGGCTCTGGGAAGGCCACGGGCTCGATGACGCAGCGTTTGTCGCCAAACTCATCGACGAGCTGGAGCAGCTCATCGCGGTAGAGGGCGCCGACACGATCGGCGCCATGATCGCCGAGCCGATCATGGGGGCAGGCGGCGTAATCGTGCCGCCGGACGGTTACTTCGAGGCCGTGCAGGCGGTGCTGAAAAAACACGACATCCTGCTCATCGCCGACGAGGTGATCTGCGGATTTGGCCGGCTCGGCCACTGGTTCGGCAGCGAGGCGCTCGGGCTCGAGCCCGACCTGATCACGATCGCGAAAGGCGTGACCTCGGCTTACTTCCCGCTGTCGGGCGTGATGGTCTCCGAGGAGGTCTGGCGCACCCTGGTCGAGGGCGAGAAAAAGTACGGACCCTTCGGTCATGGCTACACGTACAGCGCGCACCCGATCGGCGCGGCAACGGCGCTTGCGAATCTCGACATCATCGAAAACGAAGGCCTCGTCGAGGCCGCGGCGGTCCGGGGAGAGCATCTGCACAAGCGCCTGCAGGAAGCGTTCGGGGAGCATCCGCTCGTTGGCGAGGTCCGCGGCCGTGGCCTGATCGGTGCCGTCGAGTTCGTCGCGCGGCAGGATCCGCCGCAGGCGTTCGACCCCGCGCTCAAGGTCGCGATCCGTATCGCCGGCAAGGCACTCGAGAACGGCGTCATCACCCGCGCATTGCCGGCCGCCGACACCGTTGCGTTCTCACCGCCGCTGACCATCAGCGATGACGAGATCGACAGCCTGGTTCACGGCGTCCGCGAAGCCGTGGATTCGGTCACGAATGAGCTTTCGAAGTCGGGCGACTGGCAGGCCTAGTCGGCTGCGTTGTCACGCACCCAGCGCGCAACCTCCGCGTGGGTGCCGAACCAGGCGTCGCCGCTAGCGCGGATGTAGTCGATCATTTCCTCGAGAATCCAGATTCGAGAGCGGTAGCCGATGACGAAGGGGTGCATCACCACCTGGAACAGCCCGCCGTCCTCGCGCGCCCGGTCGAACTCGCGCCGGAAGATGGCGAAGACCTCGTCCGGCGTCAGCCATGGCCGCGTCGCCGGCTGTCGGTTGAACATGAGGTATACGGCGTCGTCCCGCAGCCACTCCACCGGGACTTCCACGATGCCGGACGGCTCACCGTCGAGCATCAGCTCATAGCAGTCTTCGTCAGCCATCAGCGAGCTGTCGTACTCGAGCCCCATCTCGCGAACGATGTGGATCGTGTTCTCGCTCAGGTCCCAGTTCGCCGAGCGAAAGCCGACCGGCGGTGCACCGGCATGCTTCGCCAGCACGTCGCGCGCGCGCAGCGCGAGTTCGCGCTCGGTCGCCGCGTCCAGCAGCGAGTTGTTCTCGTGCATCCAGCCGTGGATGCCGATCTCGTGCCCCTCGGCAACGATTCGCCGGGTCTCGTCCGGGTCGATCAGCGAGCAGACGGCCGGCATGAAAAACGATGCCGGCACGGAGCGGCGGGCGAGCGCGTCGAGGATACGAGGAACGCCCACGCGGCGGCCGAATTCTCCCCACGCGAGCCGACCGACGGCACTTCCGCCGCCACCGAGTTCGTAAGTCTCGTGATCGCAGTCGAACGACAGTGCAACGCCACAGCGAGCATCGCCCGGCCAACTCGCCGGTTTAAGCGCACGTCCCGCGCGAACGCGGTTTATCCGGCGGCGCCACTCGTCCTCACTCAACGGCTCGTAGGCCGGTCGTGCATCACTCATCGAAGATCCTGTTCGCTTGACTTGGCGGTGCACGACATCGCACGATCTGCACAATGCGCACAACCGTTCGCATAGTAACCCGATGCCGGCAAAGGGGCGACACGTCGCTACCAGCAACGTTCGGCGACGGCACACACGAAGGCAGGCAGTGACGGCTGATTCCGACATTCGATTCAGGTTCGAGAACAGGGAGATTTCCAGCCCGGCCGGCGTTTCCCTGGCCGCGGCACTTGCGGGTGCCGGCGAGTACGGCCTGCGCGCCGTCGACGAGCGCGAACGGCGCGGCGTCTTCTGCGGCATCGGTGTGTGCCAGGAATGCGCCGTGGACGTCGAAGGGCAAGGGCGCGTGCGCGCGTGCATGACGACAGCGGCGGAGTCGATGCAGGTGCGACGTGCCGAGCGACTGGTGGCACCGATGAGCTCGCAGGCTGACGCGAGCCCGGAGGCAGCAACGGTCTCGACACCCGACGTACTCGTCATCGGAGGCGGAGCGGCGGGCCTGACGGCGGCTGCATTGCTGGCAGAGAACGGGACGGACGTCGTGCTGCTCGACGAACGCGGCAAGCCGGGCGGGCAGTATTACAAGCAGCCTGCCGGTGAGCGCGTACACGCAAGTCTCGCGGAGGATGCACAGATTCTCGAAGGTGGCCGGCTCGTCGAGCGGGCGCGTGCATCCGGCGCCCGCATCGTCGAAGCGGCCGAAGTTTGGGGCGCGTTCGCGCCCGGCGAGTTCATCGCGTTGCACGACGGCGTCTCCGTGAACTATCGGCCGCGCCGGACGATTGTCGCGACCGGGGCGTATGAACGCGGCCTGCCACTGCCCGGCTGGACGCTGCCCGGCGTCATGACCAGTGGCGCCGCGCAGACGATGCTGAAGAGTTACGGCGAGCTGCCCGGTCAGCGCGTGCTGGTTGCCGGCAACGGACCCCTGAACCTGCAGATCGCCGTCGAGTTGGACCGCGCCGGCGCCGATGTCGTCGCGGTGACCGAGCTTGCGCAGCCGTTTTATCGTCGACCGATGGCCGCTATCGGCATGCTCGGAAACGATGTGGCGCTGTCGCTGCGCGGCCTGCGCACCGTCGCGGCACTTCGTTCGGCGGGTATCCCGCTGAGGTTTGGCCACGGCGTCGAATCCATCGAGGCATCGGCGAACGGGCTCAAGGCCTGGATCGGGCGCCTCGACGACCGGCGCCTCCTCCGCCGGGAAGCCGTCGAGGTCGATGTCGTCTGCATGGGCTACGGTTTCCTGCCGAGCAACGAGATATTGCGCAACCTGGGCTGCAGGCACTCATTCGACAAGTCGCGTGGCCAGCTGACCGTGGATCGCTCCGGGGACTGCGAGACCAGCGTCCCGGGAATCTACGCCATCGGCGACTGCTGCGGCCTCGGCGGGGCACCCGCAGCGCGCGAGGAGGGCACCATCGCGGCCGCGGCAATTCTCGCTGACGTCACCGGCAGCGACGCGCTCACGGCCGAAGAGCAATCGGCTCGCAGGCGGCTGCGCTCGCACCGGGGTTTCCAGGCCGCGCTGTGGCGGATGTTCGAGGCGCCGCGCCTGCAGTCCGAGCTCGCCGACGAGGGTACGGTCGTCTGTCGATGCGAAAGCGTACGCCTCGGCGATATCCGCGAAGCAATCGCGGCAGGCGATCAGTCGATAGGCGCCATCAAGCGCCGAACGCGGCTCGGCATGGGCGCGTGCCAGGGCCGCTACTGCGCCGCCGTCGCCGCCGATCTGCTGGCGCGCGAGACGGGCGAGGGCGTCGGCGAGTACTCCTTCTTTGCACCGCGCGTACCCGTCAAGCCGGTGCGCATCAGCGACATCGCACGCGCACGGCCGAAGCCCGACGCGAGCAAATGAGCGACGATAGCGAGGACCGCGACGCCGATATCGACGCCGGCCGAGGCGTTGGCCCCGACGTAGGCAAGGGCAACCGCACCTCGATGGTGTCCGTGCTTGCGATCCTGATCTCCGTCAGTGCCCTGCTCGTTTCGGTCTTCGAGGTTTCGGCGATTCGCGACGAACAGCGTCTGCAGGCCTGGCCATACGTGACGGTTGGAACTGGCTACAACGCCGAGGGATTCCGGATTACTGCCGTCAACAAAGGCATCGGGCCGGCACGCGTTCGAAGCGTGACCTGGACTTTTGATGGCGAGCCGTTCGAGCAAATCGAACCGGTGATCGAGGCCGTCGTCGGCGAGGAACGCGCCTTCAGTTACGAGCTCTATCGGGCGAGCGGACTCGAACAGATCGTCATGAGCCCCGACGAGGCGGTCGAGGCGTTTTTCGTCCCGTGGATACCGAATGCCGAGGAAGATCCGGCCGCCCACGCCGCCTGGGTCGAGAACGGCAATCCGGACACGAATGGCTTCATCGATGCGTTCGTGAAGCAGGGTAGCGTCTCGCTCTGCTTCTGCTCGGTCTACGACGACTGCTGGGAAGCGACGCTCAACGGCGGCGAACCCGAGCCCGTCAGGGGCTGTGCGGTCGACTGACGCCTAGTCTCCCGGTGGCATGTCCGGGTAGGTCAACTCGAGCATGTATTCGACCGCGGCCTCGATGGTCGCGTCCGACAGATCCGAGCGGCCGCCCTTGGCCGGCATGTCGAGGTAGCCGGTCTTGGCGTGGTCGACGATGACCGTCGACCAGAGCTTGGAGCGATGCTCCCAGTACGCCTTGTCGCCGACGACGGGCGCACCCTGCAAGCCGGTCTCGTGGCAGCCGGCGCACTGCGCCATGTAGGCGTCCACGCCGCTCATTTCCACTGCGGTGGTTGCGTCCGCTGCAACAGCTTCTTCCGGCGGGTTGCTGCCGCAGGCGGCGAGCATTGCGGCGGAAGCCAGAACGATCAGAGTTTTGTTCACTGCAGGTCCCTCCTCAACTTAAGGTTGCGGCCGCGGCCGCCGCTCAGCAATACGCATTCCTGCCTACGCCGCGGCCTTCCGCCGGGCCTCGTGCCAGTCCGTGAAGAATTCGCCCAGGAGCCGGAATTCGTCCACCCGGCGGCTGCCCTTGCGCCACGCCATGCCGATCGTCCGAAAGCTCTTGCCGCCAATCGGCCGCATGCGGACCTTCGTGTTGCGCATCAGCGTCGAGCCCTGCGCCATCTCCGGCAGGAAGCTGATTCCCAGGTCGGCATCGACCATCTCGACGAGAGTCAGCAGGCTGTTAGCCGCGAACGGTCGTACCTTCTGAATATTGCGGATCTTGCAGGCGGCCAGCGCGTGGTCGCGCAGGCAGTGGCCGTCTTCGAGCAGCAGCACGCTGTCGGCATTGAGGCGATTGACGCGGTAGTTGTCCGGGTCAATGCGTTCGGTACCGTCGCGATAGGCCAGGCAGAAACGGTCCTTGAACAGCGGCTCCACGTCGACGCCGCGCATGTCCCAGGGCAGCGCCAGCAGCAGTACGTCGAGTTCGCCGTCCATCAGTCGCTCATAGACGCGTTCCGTCTGGTCTTCGACGAGCAGTAGCTTGAGCTCTGGGTACTTGCGGCGCAGCGGCGGCAGGGCGCCGGGCAGCATGAATGGCGCGATCGTCGGGATGACGCCGAGCCGGAGTTCGCTCGACAGCGGGGCCCGGCTTCCGCTCGCCAGCTCAACGAGGCTGTCGACGTCCTGCAGGCAAAGCCGCGCCTGGACGGCGATCCGCTGTCCCAGCGCCGTGATCGTCACGCTGCGATTCGTGCGGTCGACGAGCTCGGCCTCTAGCAGCTCCTCCAGATCGGCGATGGCACTTGAAAATGCCGACTGCGACACGAAACAGGATTCGGCCGCACGGCCGAAATGGCCGTGTTCGACAAGTGCCACGAAGTAGCGCAGCTGTTTCAGGGTCGGCGCTCTAGACATTCGAAAAAACCAATTACTGTAATAAAAATAACCTGATTTACAGAATAGTATAGCGCCCGTAATCTACCCACATCAACTACCACGGGAGGGCCAGTCATGGAACTCAATATCGGTATCAACGAGGCGGACCGCGAGTCGATCGCTACCGGCCTGTCGAGGCTTCTGGCAGACAGCTATTCGCTGTACCTGAAGACCCACAACTATCACTGGAACGTCGAAGGACCGATGTTCAACACGCTGCACCTCATGTTCGAGACGCAGTACACGGAGCTGGCGACGGCCGTCGACGAGATCGCGGAGCGTATTCGCGCGCTCGGCGTCAAGGCACCCGGCTCGTACAGCAAGTACGCCGAGCTCTCCTCGGTCGAGGAGGCGAAAGGCGGCGAGACCGCGGAGGACATGATCCGCGAACTCGTGCTTGGCCAGGAAGCGGTCGCCCGCACCGCCCGCGAGGTGTTTCCGTCCGCCGAGTCGGCGAACGATGAGCCGACGGCCGACCTGCTGACGCAGCGGATGCAGATTCATGAGAAAAACGCCTGGATGCTTCGCAGCATGCTGGCCTGATTTGACCCCCCTTAACCATTTAGCCCTGAGAGTATGACTATGTTGAAGAATATCGAAGGACAGCGCGTCCCCAACGTGACGTTCAAGACTCGCAACGATCACGAGTGGATCGACCTGAGCACGGACGACGTATTTGCCGGCAAGACGGTTGTCGTCTTCTCGCTGCCCGGCGCATTCACGCCGACCTGCTCGTCATCGCACGTGCCACGCTACAACCAGCTCACGCCGCAGCTGAAGGCGCTCGGTGTCGACGACGTCATCTGTGTCTCGGTCAACGACGCGTTCGTCATGGACGAGTGGCAGCGTTCGCAGAGGGCTGAGCGCCTGACGTTCCTGCCGGACGGCAACGGTGACTTCTCGGACGGCATGGGCCTCCTCGTCGGCAAGGAAGATCTTGGCTTCGGCAAGCGCTCCTGGCGCTACTCGATGCTCGTCCGCGACGGCGTTGTCGAGAAGATGTTCATCGAGCCGGAAGAGCCGGGCGACCCGTTCCAGGTTTCCGATGCAGACACGATGCTCGAGTACCTGGACCCGAACGCCGAGAAGCCGCTCGACGTAACCGTTTTCTCGCGCCCGGGCTGCGTGTTCTGCGCCAAGGCCAAGGGCCTGCTGCGCGACGCCGGCATCGAGTTCGAGGAGCTGGTCCTGAACCGCGACTACACCGATAACACGCTGCGGGCGGTTGCAAACGCGACGACCTACCCCCAGATCTTTGTTGACGGTGAGCTCGTCGGCGGTGCTGACGACCTCGAAACCTGGCTTGAAAGCCGTACCGCGAAGGCTGCGTGACCTCACCTATTCTCATCCCCCGCTGGTGAGTGTCCAATTCGCGGACATTGAGCCGGCGCCCTCCCCCGGGCGCCGGCTTTTTTATTGGCTGGCATAGAGGTCCGATTCTGGCCAGTTTCCAGGGGCGGTCGGCGTATACTCGTTGGCATTGAATCCAGACGGTCCGGGAGGACCAGGGGACGATCGATGCCCACCAACGCCGTCTACGAACGAGCACGACTGTCACGCGATCCGCGTTTCGACGGCCGCTTTTTTGTCGGCGTTCGGACGACCGGCATTTACTGCCGCCCGGTCTGCCCGGCCAACCCACCGAAGAGTGAGAACGTATCGTTCTATCCGACCGCGGCCGCGGCCAGCGAGGCGGGTTTTCGCCCGTGCCTGCGCTGCCGACCGGAGTGCGCGCCGGGCACCCCCGCGTGGGCGGGCACGTCGACAACGGTGCGACGCGGGCTCAAGCTGATCGCATCCGGCGCGCTCGACGACGGCAATATCGAACAACTCGCGGAGCGACTGGGCGTAACGAGCCGCCACCTCAGGCGTTTGTTCAGTCGCCACCTGGGAGCGAGCCCGCTCTCCGTCGCGCACACGCAGCGGCTGCACTTCGCGAAGCGCCTGATCGACCAGACGCAGTTGCCGCTGGCGGACATCGCGGTCGCCGCGGGTTACGGCAGCGTCCGCCGCTTCAACGATACGTTCAAGAAAACCTATGGGCGCTCACCGCGAGAGCTGCGCAAGCGCAGTGATCGAGCGGTGACGGGGTCATCGCTGTCGGTGCGACTCCCGTACCGGCCGCCTTACGACTGGGACGCGCTGCTCGACTTCTTCGCCGGCCGGGCAATACCCGGCGTCGAATCCGTCAGCGACGGCGTGTATCGGCGCAGCGTGTCGATTGACGGGCGTCATGGCGTGCTCGAGGTCGCGAACGACGCGGCCGCGGACAGCATCGTCGTCTCGGTAAGCGGCGTCGAAACCGCGTCGCTGTTCCAGGTCGTCCAGACGGCGCGCGAGATGTTCGATGTCGACGCGCCCATTGCGGACATTCACGCGACGCTTCGCAAGGACCCGGTCCTGAAATCGGCCCTGAAACGTCGCCCGGGGATACGCGTGCCGGGTACCTGGGATCCGTTCGAGCTCAGCGTGCGGGCTATTCTTGGGCAGCAGGTCTCCGTCAAGGCCGCGACCACGCTGTCCGGGCGAATCGTCGATCGCTACGGTGAGCCGCTCGACCTCGAGTCGGCCGCCGCCTACGGGATCACCCACCTGTTCCCGACGCCAAAGCGGCTGGGGCGTGCCAGGCTCAACAAAATGGGCCTGGTGGGTGCCCGTGCAGAGACGATCAGCCGGCTTGCGCGCGCCGTGTCCAGGCGCGATATCGACTTTGACGACGACGCCGACACATTCGTCGAGGCGATGACCGCGCTCCGGGGGATCGGCGACTGGACGGCACAATACGTACTGATGCGCGCGCACAAGAACCCGGACGCGTTTCCCGCATCGGACTTGGGTCTTCTGCGCGCGTTCGATCGTCCCGGCACGAAGCGCCTGACGCCGCGTCGACTGACTGAACTATCGGAGCGATGGCGCCCCTGGCGTGCCTATGCTGCCCTGTTGCTATGGAGTTCGCCCGAGAACTCCGGAGGTTGAACCATGTATTACTGCTATCACGACACCCCGATCGGCGAACTGCTTCTGGCTGGCGACGAGGATGCGCTCGCGCTCATCGGCTTTCCGAAGGGCTCCATGCGCCGCGATCCCGAGCCCGACTGGATCTACAACGAGAAGCCGTTCACCGATGCGGCTCGCCAGCTCGACGAGTATTTCGCGGGCGAGCGTCGCGACTTCGACCTGCCGCTCAGGCTGTCCGGTACGGAGTTCCAGGTGAGCGTCCTGTCCGAACTGCAGAAGATCCCGTACGGAGAGACCACCTCGTACAGCGACATTGCGACCCGCATCGGCCGGCCGAAAGCCGTGCGCGCGGTGGGTGCCGCAAACGGCCGCAACCCGATTCCGATTATTGTCCCGTGTCACCGCGTCATCGGGCAGAGCGGCGACCTGACCGGTTTTGGCGGTGGGCTGGATACGAAGGAGGCGTTGCTCAGGCTCGAGGCCGAGCATGGCCAGGGCAGGCTGCTGTAGAACTTAGAGCCGTTTGCCCTCGAGCGCGCGCACGGCGGCCGACGGTTCAACACCCTCGACGAGGCGATCGGCATCAACGAGCTCGGTGAATGCCGTTTCGAGCGGCAGGATGCCCGCCCAGACCGGCGTTGCGTAGTCCTCTTCTTCGTCTTCAGGATGCGGCTTCTTCGATATCTTCGCCGACGCTGCGTCGATGGTGAGCGCGATAACGCCGGTCATCTTGATTTCTTTCTCCAGCGGCTCCCGCAGTTCGGCCCACCGCCCGGGCATCATGTGCTCCGAGATGATCTCGAGCGCGTGCAGCTTGGCCTCGCGATCGTCAACGAGCGTCGGCGAGCCGAACACCGTCACCGACCGATAATTCATCGACGAGTGAAACGCCGACCGCGCGATTACCAGCGCGTCGACGAGCGTCACGTTTAGTGACGCGCGATCGGTTTGTTCGAGCATGCGGATGATGCGCGCCTTGCGCGCGCCGTGCAGGTAGATGGTCTCGCCGTCACGGCCGTACAGCATCGGCACGACCAGCGGCTGTTCGTCCTGGATGAAGCCGACGTGCGCAATCAGGCCAGCGTCGAGAACGGCGTGCACCGTCTGCTTGTCATACACCGCTTTCTCGCGGATCTGGCGAACCTTGTTCTGTTTGCTGACTTCGTATTCGGCGGACATCTGGGCCTCAGTGCAGGAACGTCGGAGCGAGCGTCATCGCGACGATGGTCACCAGTATGATACCCACCAGGTTGAGCGCCAAGCCGGCCCTGATCATTTTCGGGATTGTCAGCAGTCCCGAGCCGAAGACGATCGCGTTCGGCGGCGTCGCGACAGGGAGCATGAAAGCGCAGCTCGCGGCAAGCGTCACTGGAACGGTGACGACAATCGGGTCGAAGCCGGATTCGATAGCGATAGCACCGACGACGGGAAGGAAGGTCGTCGTCGTGGCGATATTGCTTGTCAGCTCGGTGAGGAAAATGATCAGCGCCGCCGTTACGGCGACCACGACGACCAGCGGAAAAGTGCCGATGGTCTGCAGGCTGCCGCCGATCCACTCGGCAAGTCCCGTGCCCGACACCGCGCGGGCAAGCGAGAGCCCGCCGCCGAACAGCAGCAGCACACCAAACGGCAGCTTCTCGGCCTCCTGCCAGCGCAGCAGAACGGGATCCTTGGCATCGCCGCTCGGCAGGGCGAACAACACCAGCGCGCCCGCGATCGCGATCATCGAATCCTGCAGGCCCGCGAGCCCGGGCAGTTGCGTCAGGGGCGGCCTCGACACCCACAGAACCGCCATACACGCGAACACGATCGCGACGCGCTTCTCGGGTGTCGACATCGGCCCCATTTCGTCCTTGAGGCGGGTCAGCTCCGCACGGCCCTCGCCCGACGTATCGAAGTCGACGGTAAAGACGACCCGGGTCAGGACGATCCAGGCAAGCGGCAGCATCGCTGCCGACAGCGGCAGGCCGACGAGCATCCAGCTCGCGAACGAGATCTCGGTGCCGTAGTTGTCCTGCATGAAGCCGACGAGAATGGCGTTCGGCGCCGTGCCGACGAGCGTCGCCATGCCACCGATGGATGCGGCATACGCAACGCCCAGCAGCAGCGCGTACTGGAAATGACGTTTCGCGCGGTCGTCGAGATTCGGTACCGAGTTGTGGACGACGGCGATGATCGACACGGCGATTGGCAGCAGCATCATGGTCGTCGACGTGTTCATGACGCCCATGCTCAAGAGCGCGCTCGACAGCATGAAGCCGCCGACCAGCGAACGTCCCTTGCTGCCGACGCGCTGGAGTACCGAGAGCGCAATTCGTCGGTGCAGGTTCCAGCGCTGCATCGCAAACGCAACAATGAAACCGCCGAGGAAGAGATAGATGACCTGGTTCGAATACGGAACGACCGTGTCGGGCAGGCTGCTTATACCGAGCAAGGGGAACATCACGATAGGCAGCAGTGCCGTTGCCGCAATGGGTATGGCTTCGGTCGCCCACCAGATGGCCATCAGCAGGCCGATGGCCGCCGTTCGCCAGGCCGCTACGGACAGGTCTTCGGGCGGGCCCGCGAGCAACATCATGATTGCGATCGCCGGACCGAGGAAGAGCCCGATCAGCTGGTGGCGGGCACGCCCGCCGCTGGTATCTGCCGTCGTCAACGTCTTGCCTTGAAAAAACCAGCGCGCAATGTACCCCGATCGTCCCGGATGTGGGCGGTTTTTTCGGTTGGCTTCCAGATGTTGTGTGACGCTCGCCTTCGCCTACAAGATGTAGTAGAGTCCCCGACGTACCAATTCGGTACGCACGGAGATGTGATGCAGTAAGGCGACGTGGCGGGTCACCATGCCGGACGCATGGCTCGATGGCGGGTGTCACGTGCTTCCTCTCAACACGTCACTTGTAGGCAATCGGTTCTGCGCGACTGATCGCCGACCGGAGACATAAGAGATTCGCCGCGCGGGGGTTGCGAGCTGAAAGGCCTCGTTACAATGATGTTTCGATCTTGTCGATGCGACTGATTCCTGGCCTGAGACATCCTTTCTTTATATTGGCCGCCCAGGTATCTGGGCGGCTTTTTTCCGTGCTTCTGCTTGCGTCGATCGCCGCCTGTGCGGCGAGCAACAAGAAGCCCGACGTGCCGTACCCGGCGTACGTCGTCAGCGACGATCTTCCTGACATCTTTCTGGCAGCCTTGCCCGGCGTGCGCGCGAAGGAATACACGAGCGATATGCGCACGCGGTCGACGAGCAACCGCGTCGACCTGCCCGCAGACTGGAGTGGCACGACCGGCGGTGCGCCTGGCAAATCGATCGAGATCTTCGTGCTGGACGGGACCTTAAGTTTTTCCGACTTCGAACTCGGGCCGGGCGGCTACGCCTACGTCCCGCCCGGGAGCCTCGGCTTCCGCCTCGAAACGGAGGGCGGGGCCCGGATCCTCTACGCGCTCGATGACGTCGACGACAGTTCAGTGATCCGCACGCCAATCATTCTCGACAGTGACCTCGTCGCGTGGACCGAACGGAGCCCTGGCTACTACGAGAAAGAGCTGCGCAAGGATCCCGGCAGCGGTGCCCGCACCTGGCTCGAGCGCATCGATCCCGGCGTGGCCATACCCCTCACGTCGTCGAGTGCTGCGCGCGAGGGCTATCTCGTGCTGGGCCAGTATCAGCACGCGGAGTGCGTTGATGGCCTCCCCGAGGCCGGAGAGTACCTGCCCGGCGGCTATTTCCGTCGTCCGGAAGGCGCCGTCAACGGCGGTGCGGGGTCCGCCGCCGTGGTTTCCTCGGTGTGGTTCCTGCGCGAGCGTAAGGAAGGCGAAGTCAGTCCGCAGACGACCTGTCCGCCAAAAGTGGAAGTCCCGGAGGACTAGAAACGGTCGCGGTCGGGGAGGCCGAGGTTGTTGATCCGGGTCTTGCCGAGCGCCTTCAGCAGAAGGTTGCGAACCCCCTTCAGGAAGGGATAGAGAATTCGTGCCGCCGTGCGCGAGCGGAAGCTCAGCTTGCCGAGGCCGTTGACGAGTCCTTTCGATGAACTCAGCTTCGCCAGTTCGTGGATAGCTTCGGGGCCGTAATACAGCTGGTCGTCGATCTTCACGACCATGCCTTCGTCGATATCGAGTCCGAGCGCCGTAACGTCGTCGAGCGTTGCGCCCGGCTCTCGCGCATCGACGAGTTTGACTGTGCCGACATTGCTGTCGACGTCGACCCGCGTGCAGTAGAAGTCGCAGACCGGGCACTCCTTGTCGTAGACGACCTCGATGTCCGGCGGAGCGTCATTCATTTTTTCTTGACGAGCTTCGTGATCCCGGTGCCGAGCTTCATCAGCTTGGTCAGCGTCGAAGACGGGATCTCGCGAATCTGCTCATACCAGGCGCTCGTATTCTCGACGAACTCGAGCATGTCGCGGATACGTTCCTTGGTGACGGGGTCGGTACGTTTCTCGCGCGCGACTTCGTCGGCGCAGCTCCGGAGCATGGTCAGCGTCGGGTTGAGCTCACGCTGTTTGCGCTGCTCGATGATGACGCGAAACAGTTCCCAGACGTCGGTGATCGATTCGAAGTAGTCGCGCCGGTCGCCCAGCATGTGCGTCATGCGGACGAGGCCGTAACTCTGCAGCTCGCGAATACTCGTCGATACGTTCGACCGCGCGACCGATAGCAGCTCGCAGATCTGGTCGGCGCGCAGCGGCTCGGGCGACAGGTACAACAGCGCGTGGATCTGGGCAACGGTGCGGTTAGTGCCCCAACGCGTGCCCATCTCGCCCCAGTGAAGTACGTATTTTTCGACCGCCGGTGACAGTTGCATCGGTTGTTTCCTTTATTTCTGTCTTGACAGAAATAGGAGAAGCCGGCGGTGAAGTCAAGAAGAAAGCATCGCAAAAATGCGCCTGGACGCATCGATTTGACGTAATAGAAGATTAAGTAAAATCAAAACGAAAATAAGCTGCGATATGTGGGCAGAAACGCACCGCTAGCAATAAATTGCGTCGAAAAATTCTCTATAATTACGAATGAGACATAACAACGTCTCCGCATTACATAAGAAGCAAGAAGTTCTAAAAGTAGTTCGAAAACGAAAGTTCGATAGGGATGGCGTACTTCACGTACGTCGAGCGATAACGAAGAACCATCTGGGGTCTCGATCCACTACGAGATCGGTGAGCGATGCCGGGATTTTCAGCTCTGTGACAAAGTCTTTGCCTGCCATTGGCCGGTGACGACGCTGAACCCTGCGCGTCGTTCGCGCGATCGTGCAATCGTGATCCTTCCTGAGGTTCTTAAACTAGGAGCAGTGAACGATGCGACGATTGTGGTCAATCCGAGCGCTGACACTATTGTTCGGTGTGCTCGCAACAGCAGTTGCGGGCGCGACGATGGTGCAGCAAATGAATTTGGGCGAACTCTCGCTCAATGCAGACAAGATCTTCAGGGGGACCGTGCTGGAGATTGAGAATGGCACGGTGGCAGCCGGCGGCGGTCAGCTGGACACGACGACCTATGTGATCCGGGTCAGCGAGACGCTGAAAGGTGATACGTCGAGTCCCGACGGCAAGGAAGGCAACATCGTCCGCGTCACGATGCTCGGCTCTCTCAAGCAGCCCGTCACGGCAAACGGCCTCATCCGTGCCAGCGCGTTTACGCCGCCACGTTTGACGACGGGCGCGGAATACCTGCTGTTCACGACGGCGCCGAGCAGCATCGGGCTGTCGACAACCGTTGGTCTCGGCCAGGGCGCATTCGCCTTCATCGATGGCGAGAACGTCCTCAATGAAGTGAAGAACGCCGGCCTGTTCCGCGACATGGATGCCCAGGGCATGCCTGCAACAGGGCCCATTGGCTATGACGAACTGTCCGGTCGTATTCGTACGCTGGTCGGCAACTAAGGGAGGCTATGATAATGAAAAGATTCTCAATCAAGACTATCGCCAGCTCCCTCGTCGCCGCAGGCGTACTGGCTTTCTCCGGTAACGCCCTCGCGGCCGGTCCGCTGCTGATCTGCCAGAACGGTCAGCCGTACCTGTGGCCGGCTGGCGGCGCCAACGTGCCGTTCAATCCCGACCAGGGCGGTCTGGGCATTCTCAACAATGCAGAGGCGGTCGCCAGGGTCGAGCAGTCATACCAGGCCTGGGAAGACGTGGCGAGCGCATCGATCAGCTACCAGAACAACGGTCTGCTGCCGGTCGACGTCGACGAAACCAACTTCGCTCCGTTCCTGAATGCGGCTGCACCTGACGGACTGTCGGCGATCGTTTTCGACGAGGACGGTGCGATCTTCGACGTGCTGTTCGGCCCGGGCTCGGGCATCCTCGGCTTTGCGACCCCGGAGTGGGCCAGCCCGGCAACCTGCGAGATCATCGAGGGCCTGTCGTTCCTGAACGGTCCGGCTATCGGTACGGTGGAAGGTCTGCTCGACCTGATGGTGCACGAGTTCGGTCACTACTCGAACCTCGCGCACACGACGGTCAACGGCCAGCTTTTC
>JASJBG010000095.1 GCA_030066625.1 Woeseiaceae bacterium | reverse complement strand
TCGCGTATGCCGACGATGCCGTGCGAATTCAGGGAGCGCACGTGACTGCCCGCGATTCCGGTGTACACCGAGTGAATATCGCAACCAGCCATGAGCTCCGCTTCCTCGACGGCGCGCTGGATCGAGTGCACCGTCGACTCGATGTTGACGACGACGCCCTTCTTCAGACCGCGCGACGGATGCGAGCCGATGCCGACGACTTCGATGCCACCGTCCTCGTTCACTTCGCCGACGATCGCGACGACCTTTGACGTGCCAATGTCGAGGCCGACGATCAGGTTCTTGTCACCGCGCTTGGACATGCCTTACTGGTCACCTCTCGATGCGAGCATTTCCTCGTCACCCTCGTCGGGGTCGGACGCGGGCGCGTTGGCGCCGTCCTTCCAGCCGATCGTGAATCCGTTCAGGTAACGCATGTCGACGTACTCGATATCTGCTGCCCGGCCGGTAATGACATCGGCGACGACGCCGACGAACAGGTCCGTACGCTGGTCGATATCGCGGCGGCCGAGGCGAATGTCGACGCCGTTCGCGAGGGTGATCTGCCAGGCGCCGCGCGCATCGAGGCTGACGGTGCGAACGTCGAGCCCGATGGGGATCAGCCGTTCGCGCACGTCGAGGTAACGACGCGCGACGTCGCCGGCACGCTCGACCGGCCCGCTCAGTCGCGGCAGCTCGGCCGGCAGGTGCTGCGCCGAATCGACGAACAGTTCGCCGCGCACGTTCATCAGGCCGCTCTCGCCCCAGACCGCCGCCGGCACCTGTTCGGTCACGGAGATAGCGATTCGGTTCGGCCAGCGGCGCGCGACAGCCGCCTGGTCGATCCAGGGCAGTGCCTGCACGCTGGCCTGCATGGCGACGAGATCGGCGCCGAGGAAGCCGGCGTCGAGCTGGCCCGCGATCGCTTCTTCGATCGACAGCGGTGTGACGCGCTGGAAGGGACCATTGATCTCTAGCGAGTCGATATCGCGGTCGAGCAGCCGTGTGCTCAGGTGATACGTCGAGAACACGATCGCCATGGCGAAGACCGGCGTCAGGAAACGCTTGAGGCGTACTTTCGGCAGTGTGATCGACGGCGTCGACTTCTGCTTGCGCCGACGTGCCTGTTTACGCGCCATTGACCACCTCCCGCGTATCGTCGGCCGCGACGATACCTGCCACCATGCTGGTCTCCAGGATCCGCCAGCACAGCTCATCGAAATCGATGCCGACCTGCTTTGCCGCCATCGGCACGAGGCTGTGACTGGTCATGCCTGGCACCGTGTTGACCTCGAGAATCTGCGGTTCGCCATCGGCACCCGTCATGAAATCCGCTCGTCCCCAGCCCGAGCAGCCGAGCGCTTCGAAGGCTGCGACCGCGAGTTCGGCGTAGCGAGCCTCCTCGGCCGCACTGGCCGTTCCGGGGCAGTGATACTCCGTGCGGTCCGACTCGTACTTCGCGCGGTAGTCGTAAAAAACCCGTGGCGTCTCGATTCGAATCGACGGCAAGGCCTCGCCGTGCAGCACGGCGACCGTCATTTCGTCGCCGACGATGCAGGTCTCGGCGAGCGCCAGGCCCGAGAAACCGAGTGCGAGTTCAACCGCGGCCTCGAGGTCGGCGGCGTCGAAGACCTTGCTCATGCCGACGGACGAACCCTGGCCGTCGGGTTTCAGGATCATTGGCAGGCCAAGGGCGTCGAGGGCGAGACGCGCGTCGGCGATACTCTCGATCACCCGGAATTCGGGTGTCGGCAGACCCGCCGCCTCGAACAGGCGCTTACTGCGGATCTTGTCCATGGCCAGCGCCGAAGCCATCACGCCGCTGCCGGTGTACGGTACGTCGAGCCACTCGAGCGCACCCTGCAGGGATCCGTCCTCGCCGCCGGGCCCGTGCAGGGCTATCCAGACGCGATCGAAGCCTTCGCGCGCGAACTCGACCAGCGACCGGCCGGCGGGATCCCAGGCCGCGGCGTCGACGCCGCGACGCTCGAGCGCGGCGAGCACCGCACGGCCCGTATCCAGCGAGACCTCGCGCTCGCTCGAGGTGCCGCCGAGCATTACGGCGACGCGACCGAAGTCGGCAGCATGGGTAACAGCGACGCGGCTCATGTGGCCTCTCCGACGATCCGCACCTCGTGCACGAGGTCGACGCCATGTGCGTCGTGCACGCTCTGCTGCACGTGTTCGATCAGTTCTTCGATATCGGTCGCCGTAGCGTCGCCGCGATTGATGATGAAGTTCGCGTGCTTCTCGGACACCTCGGCGCCGCCGATGGAGAAGCCCTTTAGTCCCGCCGCCTCGATCAGGCGAGCGGCATGATCGCCTTCCGGGTTGCGGAAGACCGACCCGCAGCTCGGCATGCCGAGCGGCTGCGTGTTCTTGCGACGCTCGAGCATCGCGTTCATCGTATCCATGCTCGGCCGCGCGTCAGGCTCGAAGCGAAAGGTCGCCTCGATGAACCACTCCTTGGCCGGTCCGGTCACGCTGCGATAGCCGACCGAGTACTCCGACGGCGCGCGTTCATGGATCTCACCGCCGCGGTCGATGGTGCGTACTGACTCGACGCGCTCCCAGGTCTCGCCACCGTGCGCGCCAGCGTTCATCGCAAGGGCCCCGCCCACCGTTCCCGGGATACCTGCGAAGAACTCGGACGGGCCAAGCCCCCAGCGGATGCACTGCTTCGCCAGCTGGGTGCACGGTATGCCAGCGCCGGCGCGAACAACGTAGTGGTCGGCTTTCTCCAGGCCCTTCAGGATCTTTGTCGCGGCAACCACGACGCCGCGAAGACCGCTCTCGCGAACCAGCAGGTTGCTGCCGACACCGAACCAGTGTAGCGGCGTCACCTCGTCGAGCTCGCGCAGGAAATGCTGCAAGTCCTCGAGGCTCGCCGGGATGAAATAGTTTTCCGCCGGTCCGCCGACACGCCACGACGTATGCCTGCTCATCGGCTCGTTGACCCTGAGCTCACCGAGCACGTCGATGTTCACCGCCGCCGCCATCATGAATGCACCTTCAGGTTCGGCTTGGCCGACAGCCGCTCCGCGAGGCCGGCTGCGTAGGCGCCGATATCGCCCGCGCCCATCGTCAGGACGATATCGCCGTCGGCGATCACGCCCTTGAGTACCGGCTCGAGTTCATCCAGCGTCTCGACGAATACCGGTTCGACGGCGCCGCGTGTGCGCACGGCACGGGCAATCGCGCGGCCGTCGGCCCCGGCGATCGGCGCCTCGCCCGCCGCGAAGACCTCGAGCACGATCAGGGCGTCCGCTTCCGACAGCACCTGCGCAAAGTCGTCGAGCAGATCGCGCGTCCGGGTATAGCGGTGCGGCTGGAACACGAGCACCACGCGACGGTCCGGCCAACCCGATTTTGCGGCGGCAAGCGTCGCCTGCACCTCGGTCGGATGATGGCCGTAGTCGTCGATGAACATGACTTTGCCGGCGCCGGTTTCGACCTCGCCGAGGTTCTGGAAGCGGCGGTCGATGCCCTCGAACTTTTCGAGTGCCCGAACGACGGCGTCGTCGCCGACCTGCAGCTCATCGGCGACTGCGATGGCGGCCAGCGCGTTGCGGACGTTGTGCAGGCCAGGCAGCCGCAGCGAGATGCCCAGCGGCGGACGGTCATCGCCGCGCATCACGTCGAAGCGCGTCAGGCCGGCGTCGAACTCGATGTTCACGGCGCGGAGGTCGGCATCCTCGTTCAGTCCATAGGTCAGCACCGAACGACCGATATCGCCGATGACTTCGTTGACGCCGGGATCGTCGGTGCAGACCACGGCGAGACCGTAGAACGGCAGGTTGTGCAGGAACTCGATGAAGCCGGCACGCAGGCGTTCGATGTCGCCGTCGTAGGTCGACATGTGATCGGCGTCGATATTCGTGACGATTGCGAGCATCGGCTTCAGGTGTACGAATGACGCGTCCGACTCGTCGGCCTCGGCTACGAGGTATTCGCTCTGGCCGAGCCGCGCATTGGCATCCGCGCTCTTCAGCCGGCCGCCGATTACGAAGGTCGGATCGAGACCGCCTTCGCCAAGCACGCTCGCGACGAGACTCGTCGTCGTCGTCTTGCCATGGGTACCGGCAACGGCGACCGAGTAGCGGAAGCGCATGAGCTCGGCGAGCATCTCGGCCCGCTGGACGACCGGCATGACCTTCTCGCGGGCTGCCGCGACCTCGGGATTGGTTTCATCGACCGCGCTGGAGACGACTACGGCATCTGCATCCCGAATGTGGTCTGCAGCGTGGCCGATGAATACGGTGGCGCCCTGGGCTTCAAGACGCTTTGTCTGTTTGTTGGCCTTCAGGTCGGAACCCTGCACGGCGTAGCCCAGGCTCAGCATCACCTCGGCGATGCCCGACATGCCCGACCCGCCGATACCGACGAAGTGCACTGTGTGGATGCGGCGCATGCGATTGATCATGCTGCTGCCCTCCGGCCTGCCAGCTCGAGGCAGGTTGACGAGATTCGCTCGAGCGAATCCGGCGTTGCGAGTGCGCGTGCTGTGTGCGCGCGCGACTCAAGCACGCTGCGGTCCGCGAGCCACTCGAGCAGCCGCTCCGCGAGCGACGCCTCGGTCAGCGTCGCTTCCTGGATGATCTCTGCCGCTCCGGCTTCCGCCATCGGCGCCGCGTTGGCCGTCTGGTGATCGTCCACCGCCGACGGGTATGGCACGAGCAGAGCCGGCAGGCCGACCGCACAGAGCTCCGCGATGGTCAGTGCGCCGGCACGACAGACGACGAGGTCGGCCCACGCATAGGCTGCGGCCATGTCCTCGATGAACGTCTCGAGCTCGACGTCGACGCCGCTGCCGGCGTAGGCCTCGCGAGCGATGTCGATGGTGCGCTCACCGCACTGGTGGCGGACGACGGGCTTCCGATCGTCGGGCAGCAGCGCAAGCGCCGCCGGCACCGTGCGGTTGAGCGAGAGCGCGCCCTGACTACCGCCAAGCACGAGGAGCCGAAGCGGCCCCTCGCGCCCGGGGTAGCGTGCGCCAGGTTCGGGCACGGCCGCGATGTCCTCGCGGACCGGGTTGCCGACGGTTGTTGCGTC
The DNA here is from genome assembly GCA_030066625.1 of Woeseiaceae bacterium. Taxonomy (GTDB): domain Bacteria; phylum Pseudomonadota; class Gammaproteobacteria; order Steroidobacterales; family Woeseiaceae; genus UBA1847. The sequence goes on along the minus strand of JASJBG010000095.1, from coordinate 11,062 downwards.
GACACGGGAATTAAAACTGCCCGGGAAGGCTTGCAGCACAACCCGGGCAAGACGCGCCAGAAGACGGTTAGTAAGGCCAGCGGCCGCGTTCTGTTCGTGAATGACGAGCGGACGCCGGGTGAGCCAGGCGGCAAGGCCGCCGGGACCGCTCGCGAAACCGCCCATACCGAGTACGGCGGCGGGCTTGCGGCGCAGGATCACGCCCAGCGCCTGCAGCAGTGCGAAGACGAGCTGGAACGGCGCGACCAGCAGCGCGGCGATACCCTTGCGGCGCAGGCCCTTGACGCTCAGCCACTCGATATCGATGCCGGCGGCCGGAATCACGCGCGCCTCGATACCGCGCTGCGTGCCCAGCCACACGACGCTCTGCGAGCGCTGCTCGAGCGCGCGCGCAACGGCGAGCGCCGGATAGACGTGACCGCCGGTGCCACCCGCCATGATCAGTATCGGCCGCGCGCTCATTGACGGGACCTCGACTTCTTCGGCTTGCGCTTGTTGACGGGCTTGGCGTCGACGACGAGTTCGTGATGAATGCGCAGCAACAGCGCGATCGCGACCATCGTGACTATCAGGCTCGAGCGGCCGTAGCTTACGAGCGGCAGCGTCAGTCCCTTGGTCGGCAGCAGTCCCATGTTGACGCCGACGTTGATGAAGGCCTGCAGCCCGAGCCAGGTACCCAGGCCGATTGCGATGTAAGCCTCGAACGCACGCTCTGCGTCGAACGCCCGCATCGCCAGCCGGAAGACGCGCCAGACCAGCGCGGCGAACAAAGCCACGATTGCGACCGAGCCGAGCAGGCCGAACTCCTCCGCGAACACGGCGAACACGAAGTCGGTGTGCGCCTCAGGCAGGTAGAAGAGCTTCTGCACGCTGTTGCCGAGGCCGACGCCCAGCCACTCGCCGCGGCCGATGGCGATCAGCGACTGCGTGAGCTGGAAGCCGGAATTGAACGGATCGGCCCACGGATCCAGGAAACCCGTGAGACGCTTCATTCGATACGGCGAGGCGATCGCCAGCGCGGCCATCGCGAACACCGCGACCGTGAAAAACAACAGGAAGTCGCGAATGCGAGCCCCAGCGACGAACAGCATCGTCAGCGCCGTCGCCATCAGTACGACGGCGGCGCCGAAGTCCGGCTCGGCAAGCAGCGCGGCGGCGGCAAGCGACAGTACGAGCATGGGCCTCAGAAAGCCCATGAACTCCTCGCGCACGGCCTTCTGCCGGCGCACGAGGTAGCCCGCGAGATAGATGATGAAGGCCAGCCTTGCGGGTTCTGACACCTGCAGGTTGATAACGCCCAGGCGAATCCAGCGGCGCGCGCCGTTGACCTCGACGCCGATGCCCGGAATCAGCACGACGAGCAGCAGCGCCAGGCCGGCAAGCAGCATCAATGGGCCGAGCGTGCGCCAGACCTGCATCGGGATGTACAGGCAGATAAAGCCGCCGACCGCGCCGATGAACGCGGCCAGCAGCTGGCGCTCGACGTAAAAGAACGGGTCGCCGGTAACGCTGTCCGACACCGAGATCGACGCCGATGCGAGAATCACGAAGCCGCCGAACAGGAGCGCGAGGGCGATCGTCAGCAGCACCGGATCGAACTGCAGCGGCGTCCGGAGCCTCGCCGGGAACGGCATGGTTGCGGTCTGCGAGGTCATTGCCGCAGCTCCACGACGGCGTCGCGGAAAGCGTCGCCGCGCGCCATGTAGTTGTCGTACTGATCGAGGCTCGCGCACGCCGGCGCGAGCAGCACCGTATCGTCAGGCTCGGCGTACAGCGCCGCCTGCTGGACCGCGTCGTCCATGTCACCCGCGAAATACACCGGCATCACCGTGTCCAGCGCATCCGAGATCGGCCCAGCGTCCTTGCCGACCAGCACGGCGGCGCGCAGCTTGTTCTCGAGCACCGGCGCGAGCTCCGTGAAGTCACCGCCCTTGCCGTCGCCGCCGGCGATGAGTACGAGCATGCCGTCCACAGACTTGATCGACGCGACCGCCGCCGCAACGTTGGTTGCCTTGGAGTCGTTCACGTAGTCGACCGCGGCGACACGTCGCACGAACTGCATGCGGTGCGGCAGCCCCGGAAACTCGCACAGCACGGACAGCATCGACGGCATGTCAAGTCCCGCCAGCTCACCCGCGGCCAGCGCCGCCAGCGCATTGAGCTGGTTGTGGATGCCGTACATGGCGAGGTCGCGGGTCGACAACAGCAGCGTCTCGCCGCGCGCCAGGTAGGTGATGCCGTCTTCCACGCGCAGGCCGTAGTGGCCGTCTTGCGGCTCGTCGATTCCGAAACTGGTCACGCGATCGATGGGGCTGACCATCTCTTTCGCCTTCGGGTCCGCGCGGTTGTAGACGGCCGACTTGGCCTCGCGGTAGATGCGGTATTTCGAACGCCGGTACTCGGCCTCGTCCGTATGCCAGTCGAGGTGGTCGGGCGAGATGTTCAGCAGGATCGAGACGGCAGCGGGCAGCTCGTGCGTCCGCTGCAGATGGAAGCTCGACAGCTCGAGCACGTAGATGTCGGGAACAGGCTTGTCGAGCAGGTCGAGCGCAGGCTCACCGAGGTTGCCACCCGCGAGTACGTCGAGGCCGGCCGCCTTGCACATGTAATGCAACAGCGTCGTCACCGTGCTCTTGCCGTTCGAGCCGGTGACGGCGATAAACGGCGCCTCGGCTTCGCGCGCGAACAGCTCGATGTCGCTGATGACTTCGACCTTCGTGTCGCGGGCCTTGACGAGAATCGGGTGACTGTCCGACACGCCGGGCGATGCAATCACGCGATCGACGTGATCGGGCAGGTCGATGCTGCCGAGCAGCAGCTGCGCATTCGGTAACAGCGAACGCAGCTCGTCGACGCCGGGCGGCTCGGTGCGGGTGTCGTAGAACGTCGCGCTTTGCTCGTTGCGCCGCAGGTAGCGGGCGATCGACAGGCCCGTTGCGCCGAGGCCGACGACGAAGTCCGAGGTAGGGTTGTTGGTCGCCGGGTTCATCGGATCTTGAGACTCGCGAGACCGATCAGCACGAGGATGACCGTAATGATCCAGAAACGAACGATGACTTTGGGCTCCGCCCAGCCCTTCAGCTCGAAGTGATGGTGCAGCGGCGCCATGCGAAAGACCCGCCTGCCGGTCAGCTTGAACGAGGCCACCTGGATGATGACCGACAGCGTCTCGACGACGAATACGCCACCCATGATGACGAGCACGATCTCCTGGCGAACGACCACGGCAACGACGCCGAGCGCGGCGCCGAGCGCAAGCGCGCCGATGTCACCCATGAAGACCTGTGCGGGGTAAGTGTTGAACCACAGAAAACCGAGGCCGGCACCGGCGAGCGCCGCGCAGAACACGAGAATCTCTCCCGTGCCGGCCACGTAGGGGATTCCGAGGTAACCAGAGAAGTTGACGTTACCCGTCACGTAGGCAAATACGCCGAGCGCGCCGCCGACGAGTACGGTTGGCATGATCGCTAGTCCGTCGAGCCCGTCGGTCAGGTTGACCGCATTCGAGAAACCGACAATAAAGAAGTACGTCACGACGACCTGGAAAACGCCAAGCGGGATCATCAGATCCTTGAAATACGGTATCAGCAACGAAGTGGAGATTTCGTCAGCCGCCGTGACGTACAAAGCGATGGCTGCGACTATGGCCGCAACCGACTGCCAGAAGAGCTTCGCCCGTGCAGAAATCCCGGCGGGATCCTGCAGGATCAATTTTTTGTAGTCGTCGACGTAGCCGATGGCGCCGAACGACAGGGTGACAAACAGGACGATCCACACAAAGTGGTTCTCGAGATCCGCCCACAGCACGGTGCTGACGGCGATCGCGGTCAGTATCAGTACGCCGCCCATCGTGGGAGTGCCGGCTTTCGGCAGATGGGTAACGGGACCATCCTCGCGCACGGGCTGGCCGGCCTGGTTGACCTGCAGTTTCGCGATCATCTTCGGCCCGATCACGAACGACAGCACCAGCGCCGTCAGCGCGCCGAGAATCGCGCGCATCGTCAGGTAGTTGAATACGTTGAAGCCCGATTCGAACTGGGCCAGGTAGTTGGTCAGGTAGAGGAGCATCTCAGGTCCCCTCCCCGCTCGCGATTGCCGCGACGACGCGTTCCATGCGCATGAAGCGCGAGCCTTTGACGAGCACGTTCGTGTCGGCAGTCACGATCGACCGCAGTGCCTCGATCAGCGCATCGACATCGGCAAACCACTCGCCTTTATCACCGAAGGCCTCGACGGCGTTCTGCGACAGTTCGCCGGTTGCGAACAGCGTATCGATTCCGGCATCGCGTACTGCCTTGCCGACGTCGCGATGCATCGCCTCGGCATCGTCGCCGAGTTCGCCCATGTCACCGAGCACCAGCAGACTCTGGCCGGGCAAGGCCGCGAGGAACTCGGCGGCCGCCTTTACGCTAAATGGGTTGGCGTTGTAGCTGTCGTCGTAGACCGTCGAACCGCTAAACGCAGGCCGCGGCTGCAGGCGACCGGAGACGGGCTTCACCGACTCGAGTGCAGCCTGGATCTGTTCGGGCAACACACCGACGGCGGTCGAAATTGCCGCCGCGGCACAGGCGTTACGAACGTTGTGCAATCCCGGCAGGGACAAGCGCACATCGATGGCCGTCTGCGCGACGTGCAGCAGGAAGCGCGAGCCGCTGGCATCGGTGACGATGTCGGTCGCGTACACGTCCGCAGCGACCTCGATACCGAAGCTAATAATCTCGACGTCGTTTGCGAGCTTCGTCCAGTATTCGAAGTACGGATCGTCCGCGTTCAACACCGCGACGCCCGGCCGCGTCTTGCCGCACAGGATTTCGCCTTTACCCTTGGCGACTCCATCGATCGAACCGAAACCTTCGAGGTGCGCGGCACCCGCGTTGGTAATGGCGACGACGTCCGGCTCGGCAAGTGCCGTGAGGTAACCGATCTCGCCGATGTGATTCGCGCCCATCTCGATCACCGCGAATCGATGCTTGTCCTCGATACGCGTCAGCATGAGCGGCATGCCGATATCGTTGTTCAGGTTGCCGGCGGTCGCAATCGTAGGCGCCGCCTGTGACAGGCACGCCGCGGTCAGTTCCTTGAGCGTGGTCTTGCCGTTCGACCCCGTAATCCCGATGATCACCGCCGACTGGTTGCGGCGCCATGCCGCACCGAGCTGGCCAAGCGCGAGCCGCGTATCGTTAACCTCGATCTGCGCAAGAGAGTCGTTGACGGACGCGGAAACGACGGCACCGGCGGCACCTTTTTCATGGACCTCTGCGACGTAGTCGCGACCGTCGAAGTTGGGGCCCTCGAGTGCGACGAAGAGTTCGCCGGTCCGGATCGTACGCGAGTCCGTGCTGACGCCCTCGAACAGCCGGTCGTCGCCCGACAGTCGACCGGACATCGATTCTGCGGCCACCGCCAGCGTCGCCATCATGCGTCGCCCCGCGAATCGCGGGCCTCGAGATTGGCGAGCGCCGCGCCGTAGTCCGAAAAGTCGAGGCGCACACCGTCGATCAGCTGGTAGTTCTCGTGTCCCTTGCCCGCGACGAGGACCACGTCCTTGTCGTTTGCGTAGGCAATCGCCCAGGCGATCGCTGCGCCGCGGTCTTCGATCACCGTTGCGCGGTCCGGCTTCTTCATGCCGGCAACGATGGCCTCGACGATCGCGGCCGGGTCTTCGCTGCGCGGGTTGTCATTGGTGATCACCAGCTGGTCCGCCAGCCGCTCTGCGATCCGGCCCATGAGCGGCCGCTTGCCGGCGTCGCGATCGCCGCCGCAGCCGAATACGCACCAGAGCTTGCCGCGGCAGTGCGAGCGCAGCGCGCGCAGCACCACCTCGAGGGCGCCCGGCGTATGCGCATAGTCGACGTACACGCCCGGTCCCGGAGCGTTGACGCGCTGCATCCTGCCCGGCGGCGCACTGATTGCCGCCAGTGCGCTGGCCGCGTCACCCAGTTCGATGCCGGACGCGCAAAGGTAGCCGAGCACGAGCACGGCGTTGGCCACGTTGAATTCACCGGGCATCGCGAGCTCGAAACAGATATCGCCGTAGCTCGACTGCACGCAGATCTCGGAGCCACGCTCGCGGGCCACGACCGAGCGTACGAAGACGTACGGCCTGCCATTGGCAACGCGATCGAATTTCGTCGACACCGTGATGACGTCACCGCGGCAGCGCGATGCCAGCTCGGTACCGAACTCGGAATCCAGGTTGATCACCCGGCGGCGCGCTCGATGCTCGGTGAACAGCTTCGCCTTCGCCTCGCCGTAGTCGCGCATGCTGCCGTGATAGTCCAGGTGATCGCGGCTCAGGTTGGTGAACAGCGTCGCATCGAACCGTACGCCGTCGACGCGTCGCTGGTCGAGCGCGTGCGACGACACCTCGATCGCGGCGTACGTTGCGCCCGCGTCGCGGAAGTCTGCAAGTCGCCGGTGCAGCTCTATGACGTCCGGTGACGTCATCTCGTCGTCGTTGACGATGTCGTCGACGCCGTAGCCGAGGGTACCGTTGTAGCCGGCACGCGCACCCAGGTGCGAAAGCGCCGCCGCCAGCATCCAGGCCACCGTCGACTTGCCGTTCGTGCCGGTGACGCCGATGACGCCCAGCGATTCCGACGGCCGGTCGTAAAAGCGATTGGCGATCTCGCCCAGCTGCTCGCCGAGCCCCGGCGCCGCGATCATCGGCACGCCCGGCTCGTCGGGCAGTGCCGGCGCGGTTGTCGAGTCATAAACCATGGCGATGCAACCGGCCTCGACGGCGCGCGACCAGAAGTCGATGCCGTGATGAGTGAGCCCGGCGACGGCAAGGAACACGTAGCCCGGTCCCACACGACGGCTGTCGCAGGCAATGCCTTCGACGTCCAGTGCCGGCGCCTCGGCGATGCCATCGAGCAGTTGGTCGAGAGTCGGCAGGTGAGTCAGGTGTTCGGCCGGCATGCTCATTGACTTCCCGCCTGCTGGCTCGATTTTTTGTCGGCCATCGCCTGCATGACGCTGCCGGCATCGCGCGCCGGGAGCGCGTCGGGCGGTACGGCAAGCAGCCGCAGGGATTCGGCCATGACGCCCGCGAACACGGGCGCGGCCACGTCGCTGCCGTAGTAGAGCTCGCCGCTGGGCTCGTCGATCACGACGACCGCGGCGAGCCGCGGATCGCTGGCCGGCGCCAGGCCCGCGAAGATCGAGAAGTACTCGTCCTGTGAATAACCGCCGATGCCGGACTTCCAGGCCGTGCCGGTCTTGCCGGCGATCCGGTAGCCGGCGACGGCCGCCTTGGTGCCGGTGCCGCCGGGGCGAACGACTTCTTCAAGCATGCGCTTGACCGCGGCAGCCGAGTCCGAACTGATCGCCCGCTCCGGCTTGCCGGGCTTGTCGAGCGCCACCAGGGAAATCGGATACATGCGCCCGTCGGTGCCGAGCGTCGCGTACGCCTGCGCGAGCTGCAGCGGCGTGACCGACACGCCGTAGCCGTAGCCGAGCGTCGCCTGGTTGATTTCCTTCCAGTGATCGTAGTGGTTCAGGAGACCCGCCGATTCGCCGGGGAATCCGCTCGTCGTCAGGGCGCCGAAACCGAAGCGCGTCATCGTGTTCCAGAGCTGCTCCGGCGGCAGGGACATCGCCAGTTTCGTGACGCCGACGTTCGATGAGCGCGCGAGTATGGTCGTCAGGCTCACGCGGCCGAGATTGCGGCTGTCCTCGATCGTCTTCGCACCAACGGTGACCGAGCCCGGCGCCGTGTCGATAATGCTCGACGGCCGGTACTGGCCGCTCTCGAGCGCCGCGGCAACGACGAGCGGCTTGATGCTCGAGCCGGGCTCGAAAATGTCGGTGATCGCACGATTCCGATAGCGATCTGCCGCAAGCTGCGAGCGATCGTTCGGGTTGTAGCTCGGCTGGTTGACGACCGCGAGCACTTCGCCGGTCTGGACATCGAGCACGACGATCGAGCCGGATTCTGCATCGTAGCGACGAATCGCTGACTTGAGGCTGCGGTAAGCGAGGTACTGGACGCGCAGGTCAATGCTCGTCCTGAGTTCCTTGCCATGGTGCGGCGGGCGTATGCTCTCGACGTTCTCCACGGGCCGGCCGAGCCGGTCCTTCAGGACGCGCTTCGCGCCGGACTCACCGGCAAGCCAGTGATTGAAGGCAAGCTCCAGGCCTTCCTGGCCCTCGTCGTCGATGTTCGTGAAGCCGACGAGGTGACCCGTGACCTCGCCCGCCGGGTAGTAGCGGCGATACTCACGCTGCACGTTGACCCCCGGCAGCTTCAGCGCGAGTACCTCGTTGGCCTTCTCGGGATTCAGGTGCCGCTTCAGGTACACGAACTCCTTGTCCATGCTGCGCGTGATGCGGCGAATCAGCAGGTCCGCATCCAACCCGAGCACACGAGCCAGTTCCGGTACACGCTCGACGGCAGGCGCAAGCTCACCGGGATTTGCCCAGATGCTGTCGACAGGCGTCGATATCGCAAGCGGCTCGCCGTTGCGATCGGTGATCGTGCCGCGGTGCGCAATGATCTTTTCGGTGCGCAGGTGACGCGACTCGGCCTGCTCGTTCAGGAACTCCTTGTCGAGCACCTGCAGGTGTACGGCACGCGCGACCAGCGACGTCGCCACCGCGGCGAAGAAGACGAGCACGAGCGATGACCTGGCGACGAATCGCCGGGCCGTCTGTGACTTCGTTTCAGCGCCTCGGGTCATTCCTGCTCGATTACGTAGATTTCTTCGGTCTTGGGCCGCTTGAGCTGCAGGTCGTCAGCGGCAACCTTCTCGATGCGTGCATGCGTCGCCCAGGTGCTCTGTTCGATCTGCAGCTGGCCCCATTCAATGTTCAGTTCGTCACGCTCGCGCGTGAGCTGTTCGAGTTCGACGAACAGCTTGCGCGACTCGTGCTTGGTGTAGACGAGCGCCATCGCGCTGACCACGCAGACCACGGCGAACACGAACACGAGCAGTACCGGCTGAGGCTTGTTCGTCAGGATCATGCGATTCGCTCCGCGATCCGAAGGTGCGCGCTGCGGGCACGCACGTTCGCCGCAATCTCCGCGTCATTCGCCGCAACCGCCTTGCCGATCGTCTTGAGCGGCGGTCGAAACTCGGCCGGGATGTCCGGCAGCCCGCGATACTGCTCCGGCTCACGCGAGCGATCCCGCATGAAGCGCTTGACCAGTCGGTCTTCGAGCGAATGAAACGCAATCACACACAGGCGACCGCCGGTGGCCAGGACGCGCAGGGCCTGGTCGAGCACCTGCTCGACTTCCTCGAGTTCGTCGTTGATCGCGATTCGAATCGCCTGGAAGGTCCGGGTCGCGGGGTGCTTCTTCTGGCCGCGCGCCGGCGCGGCCCGTTCGACGATGTCGGCGAGTTCCAGCGTTCGCGTGATCGGCTGCGCCTGGCGGGCATCGACGATGGCGCGCGCGATGCGTGCCGCCTGCGGCTCCTCGCCGTAGCGTCGAAGAATCCGTTTCAATTCCTGCTCGTCCACCGTTCGTAGCCATTCCGCGGCGCTGACGCCCGCGTCGGGGTCCATGCGCATGTCGAGCGGACCGTCGCGAAGGAAGCTGAATCCACGACCGGCGTCATCCAGCTGTGGTGAGGAAACGCCGAGGTCGAGAAGAATGCCGTCGATCTTTCCATTGAGTTCCCGTTCTTCCATGAGTGCCTCGAGTTCCGCATAGCGCCCCCGTACGAGTTCGAAGCGCGGGTCGTTTGTCAGCGCGTCCGGTGCCGAACGTATGGCATCCGGGTCGCGGTCGATCGCGATCAACCGGCCACCCGGTCCGAGTTCACCGAGAATCGCGCTGCTGTGTCCCCCACGACCGAACGTTGCATCGACGTAATTGCCGTCCGTCTTAATCCTCAGTCCCTCAAGGACCGGCCCCAACAGCACCGGTACGTGCCCGTCGCTGCTCATTGATCTTCGCCACCGGGCAACGCGTGCCCGGCTATCGCCCTAGAACGCGATCGACTCGAGATCGGCCGGCATTTCACCGTCGTCGTCGTCGTCGAGCCACGCGTCGCGTTTCTCATTCCAGGTCGCTTCATCCCAAAGTTCGAATTTGTTGCCCTGCCCGATCAGCATCGCGTTCTTCTCGAGGCCCGCGAAATCGCGAAGCTCGCGCGACACGAGAATTCGCCCGTTCGCATCCATGTCGACCTCGGTCGCGTAACCGACCATAATTCGGACGATGCGACGTGCGACCTTGTTCATGCTGGGCAGGCGCACGAGCTTGCGCTCGAGCTCTTCCCAGTCGGGCAGCGGATAAACGAGGAGGCAATGGTCCTTGTCCACGGTGACGATAATCTGGCCATCACAACGGGCGGCGAGCCGCTCCCGGTACCGGGTCGGCATAGCCATACGCCCCTTGGCGTCGAGCGTGACTTTGGTGGCCCCTCGAAACACGGTGGTAAGGACTGGCCGGGAACCGCTCTTCTGGCGCGATATCCGGGCACGATGCCCATTTCCTCCCACTTTTTTCCACTTTTCGACACTATAGGTGCGGCCCCTGTAAGCGTCAACAGACGCTCTCGAATAGTTCTTGTTCTACAGGTACTTAGGGGCGGTTTAGTGGCCCAAATCGGGCAAAAAGTGGCGACAGCTGCGCAAGCAATATCAATTGCTTACGCTTGCTTCCTCGAAGACAGCTGAAAATCGCGTCGGTAAATGGCGACAGCGCGGCTCGAACGGGCGCTTTGCGGCCCGTGCGCGCAACGGGGGTTTGGGGAGAGCCCGGAAATACCGAAGCCGGCCGTAAGCCGGGTTCTGTCGAGGGCAATCATTCATCTGCGACCGCCGTCACCGGCGGCCTGTAGCAACCTACCCGGGAGCCCGCTCGGTACCGGCGGTCGGGCGCGAAGCCCTCTGCTCCCCTATTTGGTCTTGCTCCGGGCGGGGTTTACCGTGCCGCGACCGGTTACCCGTCGCGCGGTGCGCTCTTACCGCACCTTTTCACCCTTACCGAGCCCCGAAAGACCCGGCGGTCTGTTTTCTGTGGCACTTTCCGTGGGCTCACGCCCCCCAGGCGTTACCTGGCGCCCTGTCCGAAGGAGCCCGGACTTTCCTCCATAGCGAACTACAGCGG
>JASJBG010000010.1 GCA_030066625.1 Woeseiaceae bacterium | reverse complement strand
GATTCGGCAGCCTGTTCGACGAGCATGCCCCAGCCCATCGCAACGCGACCCGCGCCCTGCTCACGCGCCCAGGCACAAAACGGCGTGAGCTTGAGACCGTAGGCAAGGTCGTAGCAAAACGAGTCCTTCGAGACGATCGAGGGCGGGAACGGCACTGCCTCGCCCTTGTAGCCAGCCGACGTGGAGTTAATCACTAGCTGCCACTCTTCTTCTTCGTCGATGGCGTCGAAGCCACAGCTCTCGACCGGCCCGTGCCGGGCGAAGTGATCGGCGATGATCTCCGCCTTGCTCTCCGTGCGGTTCGCCACGACGAGACGCTTCGGCTCGAGGTCGAGTAGCGGGCCGACGATCCCGCGCGTGGCGCCACCGGCGCCCAGGATCAGGATCGCCGCGCCCTTGAGTGACAGGCCCAGGTTGGTGACCAGGTCGCGAACGAGGCCGATGCCGTCGGTGTTGTCACCATAGATTTCCTTGTCCCGGAACACGAGCGTGTTGACAGCGCCGGCCTCCCGGGCGCGTTCGCTCATCGCGTCGGTGAGCTTCGCGACCTCGACTTTGTGCGGTGCCGTGACATTGAGTCCCTTGCCGCCGGTGCGCTGGAACTGTCGGACCATGGTCTCGAGCTTCTTGGGCGCGACCTGGAGCATTTCGTAGCGCATGTTCTGCCCGGTCTGGTAGGCAAACAGCTTGTGGATCACGGGCGAGCGGCTGTGGGAGATGGGGTAGCCGATCACGCCGTAGCGATCGATGGCGTTGGGATTAGTGGCCATGCTGCTTGGTGCCCCTTGCTGCGGATACCCGGGCCTTGCCTGTGCTGCGGCGGTTCAAGCCGGCAATGCTTGTTGTTCGATGGCGGCTGTACCGCCATTCGCCGCAGTATACCCACTGCGTCCTTATGACTAGCTGCCTTCTCGTAGCCACCGCGCCGCATCGATCGCGTAGTAAGTCAGGATGGCGGCGGCGCCGGCCCGGCGAATCGACAGCAATGCCTCGAGCACGGTCTGTCGCTCATCGAGCCAGCCGTTCTGGGCTGCGGCCTTGAGCATCGCGTATTCGCCGCTTACGTGATACGCGAAGGTCGGCACACCGAAGGTGTCGTGCACGCGCCGCACGATGTCGAGGTAAGGCAGCGCCGGCTTGACCATGATGATGTCGGCACCTTCAGCGAGATCGACCTCGACTTCGCGCAGTGCCTCGTCCGTGTTGGCCGGGTACATCTGGTAGGTGTACTTGTCGCCGCCAGCGAGGTTCTCCGCCGAGCCGACCGCGTCGCGGAACGGACCGTAGAAACTCGATGCGTACTTGGCCGCATAACTCAGGATGACCGTGTTGCGGTGGCCGGCCGCTTCGAGTGCGTCGCGCAGTGCACCAATGCGCCCGTCCATCATGTCCGACGGCGCGACAACGTCAGCGCCGGCGTCTGCGTGCGAACTCGCCTGGCGCACGAGCATCTCGACCGTCTCGTCGTTGAGCACATAACCGGCGTCGTCGATGATGCCGTCCTGGCCGTGGGTCGTGTACGGGTCGAGCGCGACGTCGGTAATAACGGCGAGGTCCGGCAAGGTCTCCTTGATGGTTCGCACCGTGGTCTGGACGAGTCCGTCGGGATTCGCACACTCGTCGCCGTCCGGAGTCTTCAGGCCCTCGTCGATGACGGGGAACAGGGCGACGGCCGGGATGCCCAGATCCGCCGCTTCGCGAAGTTCGGCAAGCAGCCCGTCGACGCTGCGGCGGAAGATGCCGGGCATCGACGGAACCGGCTCCTCGCGGCCCTCGCCCTCGAGGACGAACACCGGGTAGATGAAGTCGGCACTGGACAGGTGGGTTTCGGCGACGAGCCGTCGAAGTGCGGCGGTGCGGCGGGCGCGGCGGAGGCGAATTTGCGGGAACTGTCCCGGGTTGGCAGTACTCATACAGGCAGACAATAACACCGATAATTTCCGATTTTCCCTGTATTTAGGTAGGGTTTCCATGCCTTAGCGCCGAAACCTGACAATCGGGGTAATAAAAATCACATGGGGCGGGTCATCTCGAATGAACAGCAGCAGTGTCGGCTCTGACCGGCGGCGACGATTCGACCAGCTGGTAGGCGTGTATCACCAGGATATGTATCGCTACGCAGCGTGGCTGAGTCGCGACAAGGCGATCGCCGAGGACGTCGTTCAGGAGGCGCTGCTCCGGGCATGGAAATCGCTCGATGCGTTACGCGAGGATGCAGCCGCCAAGCAATGGCTGCTGACGATCGTCAGACGCGAAAACGCTCGGTATTTCGAGCGCCGCCGACTGGAGACCGTCGACGTCGACAACCTCACTCCTTCGCAGGAGGCGTTGTTGGCCGAGGCTCCGGACGAGCAGCTCGAAGCCTTGCGGGAGTCGATCTACGAGCTCGATGACGATTACAGAGAACCGCTCGTGCTCCAGGTCCTGATGGGCTACAGCACGAACGAGATTGCCGAGCTGATGGGGCTCAAGCAGGGTGCGGTGCTGACGCGCCTGCACCGGGCCCGGTTGAAGCTCAAGGAGTCGGTCCAGGCCGAGGAGGCCGGGTAGCGACGGTGACAAAGAACATGATGACGCGTGACGAATACAAAAAGGCAATAACGGCAGACCCGTCCTACGAAGGCGGCGGCGAGCTGCTTGCGACCTGCAGCGAGTGCCAGGCCTACCGCGCCGAGATGCAGGCATTCGATCGCCAGATCGCCTCGGCCATGAGTCTGAGCGTGCCCGAGCTGAACATGCCTGAGCTGCCCGAGATCGATTCCAGCAATGTAACGACGCTCGCGAGTCGACGGCTCGGTGTGCCTGGCTGGCTGGCCATGGCTGCCGCAGCGACGTTTGCAGCGGTCATCGGATTCAACATGCTGTCGAGCGAGGTTTCGGATGCGCCGCTTGCGGAGCAGATCATTGCTCACCTCGATCATGAGCCTTACGCGCTGCGCGTGACTGACAAGCCGGTCCCCGATCGCCGCCTGGCGCGCGTAATGCCCGCGTCAATTGCAACCCTTGACCACAGCGCGGGTCTCATCACTTATGCTCAGACCTGTGTGATAAACGGCACGGAAGTCCCGCATCTTGTCATACAGGGGGAGCGCGGTCCGGTTACGATCTTGCTAATGCCGGAACAGCCCATCGAGGGGCCGCAGTCGATTAGCGGCGACTCGATCAACGGTATTCTCCTGCCGGTCGGGGACGGCAGCATCGCCATCATCGGCGAGGAAGGGGAAAACCTGCAAAGGATTGAAGAGAAAGTAGTAGATTCAGTCGCGTGGAGTACCTAATTACAAGCGCACTGATCAATTGATCCCTGGTTAACGGGGAAAAACCTGTAGGAGAGAAAACGATGTCAAAGAAAGTTGTAAAGCCTGTTGCTCTGGCTGTTGGTGCTGCACTCGCTAGCTCGTTTGCGATCGGCAGTGTTGCAAGCGCTGAAGGCGCTGATAACCCGTTCGAGATGTCCGCTCTGTCGGCCGGCTACATGCTGGGCGGTCACGGCGAAGGCTCTTGTGGCGGCGACAAGGAAGGCAAAGGCAAGGGCGGCGAAGGCTCTTGTGGCGAAGGTTCCTGTGGCGGTGACACCGAAGGCAAGGGCGGCGAAGGCGCTTGCGGTGAAGGTTCCTGCGGCGGTGACAAGAAGGAAGGTGAAGGCTCTTGCGGCGGTGACAAAGACGCCGAAGGCAAGTGCGGTGAAGGTTCTTGCGGCGGTGCAGCTTAATTAGCAGAGCAAACTGACGCAGGCTTCACAGCCTTCGAACAAAGGGCCCGCGCAAACTGCGCGGGCCTTTTTGTATGCGGACACCGGAAACGGGGCTGTCTGCACATGCCCTCCGCTGCTAGGATTTCGCTCCCGGAATCGAACGGTACTTGAGACATGCCGAAAGCGGTCACCCGTTGCAAATGGGCCGAGGGCGTCAGCCTCGACTACATCGAATACCACGACAAGGAATGGGGCGTGCCCGTGCATGACGACCGGGTGCAGTTCGAGTTCCTGATTCTCGAAGGCGCCCAGGCGGGCTTGAGCTGGTCGACGATCCTGAACAAGCGCGAAGGCTACCGAAAGGCGTTTGCCGAATTCGATCCGGAGAAGGTGGCGCGATTCACGAAGAAGCGTGTCGAAAAACTGCTGACTGATCCGTCGATCGTGCGCAACCGCCTCAAGGTGGAATCGACCGTCAGCAACGCGAAGGCATTCCTCGCGGTCCAGAAGGAGTTCGGTACCTTCAGCGATTACATCTGGGGTTTCGTCGACGGCAAGCCGATCCAGAATCGTTTCAAGAAAGATAGCGAGGTGCCGGCCACCTCAGCCGAGTCCGATGCGCTGTCGAAAGACCTGAAGAAGCGCGGCTTCCGCTTCGTCGGCTCGACGATCATGTACGCGCACATGCAGGCAACGGGTCTCGTCAACGATCACGTGACGAGCTGCTTTCGCTACAAGCCCTGCGCCGCGCTCGGGAAGTAGTCGGTCCCGAATCTTGTCGGATCAGGGCGAGTCGATAACGCTGACGACCGACATGCTCAGGAAACTTCCGAGCAGCATCAGCCAGGCGAGGGGCAGCGCCGTGTGCACCCTGCGGTTGGAGGTCAGCATGCCTACGATGGCCAGAACGATCATCGAGCTCACGAACACGTAATACTGAGGCGGCACTGGCCGTAAGCCTTCGATCTCCTTGCCGAGCGTTTCCGGTATATCCAGCAGCCACGCGGCAATCATCAGCGAGAAGAACCAGCGCCGATTGCGGAAGAAATACGCTTCGATATCGATATCGCTCGGCATGTCGTAGGGGTACAGCATCGCCGACAGCAGGAACAACACGATGGCATACAAGGTAATGCCGAGATAGTGAAACGCCGTCCAGTCCTCGAGCCCGCTCCACCAGAACATGCTCCACCAGATCACGAGGATGTAGAGCAGTATGTTGAAGGTCCAGAGCGCATGCGGCACACAGGCCTTGGTCGTTGCGCGGTTCTGGATGAGCTTGCTCGCACCCACCGCGAGATGGGTTATCCCTAAGCCCATGATGACCGACACCAGCACCCCGATGTATTCGAATACGCCCATATTTTGTTTTCTTTTCAGCAGCTTAAGGTCGCAATGTACCGCTCCTCGCGGGACGCCTCAACTTGCATTCGCGCATGGCCGGGCGGATGATCGGTGTCCCGTCGACGACACGACACAACAACAAGAGTGAGGCGGCAATGAACGACTCGACTGCCAGGAACCTGCCCATCATGCACTGGCTCATCGCCGGCGGCGGCCTCCTGTGGAACCTGATCGGCCTCGCGCTCTATGCAATGACCGTCAGCGCGACGCCGGAAGCGCTGCTGACCGCCTACGGCGGCGACGATGCAAAGGTCGACTATGTTCTCAGCATTCCGGTCTGGGCGACCGCCGCGAATGCGCTCGCCGTAACGGCCGGCGTCCTCGCCTGCGGACTGCTGCTGGCGAAGCGAGCGCTCGCCGCCACGGCGTTCCTGGTATCGATTGCCGGTCTCGTCGTCATGGACGTACACGCTTTCGTGCTGAACAACGCCGTCGCACTGTTCGGTGCCTTCCCGGCGGTACTGCAGGGCGCTGTCTTCCTGATCCAGGTCGCGCTGTTCCTGTACACGAAGAACCTGGACAAAAAGGGCGAGCTGACCTGAGCGACAACCCTAGTTGCCGATCGTGATGAGCGTCAGTGCGGAAAGGCCGAACGGCGTGTTGTGGGATATGCCGCCGAAGTAGATCGCGTTCGATAACAGGTCGGTCCAGTTCACCGTGACCGTTTCCGTCGTGCCGGGATTGACGAATGCCGGACCGGACACGCTCATGTTGCCCTGATCGTCGAGCTCGCCGAAAGACCACGCCAGAAGCTGGTAGTTCGACCCCGGCCCGCCGGCGACCTCGTCCGTCTCGAAACCGTGAATCAGTACGGCATAACGTCCCGCGGCCGGCCGGAACAGGTCGACTCTTTCCTGCGCGGTCGGGCCGCCGCTCTGGTCCACCAGCGTGCAGTTGACGTTGTCGGCGCAGAAGTAGACGTACATGTCGAGGTCGTCGTCGCCGTCGGTCAGCGCGTCGAAGGTAGCGAAGCGAAGGTAAAGCTGGTCAGCCGGCACGTCGACCAAGTGTGAAGTCACGCCATCCACGGCGCGGAAGGAAAAGGTCTTGGTGGGATCGTTGTCGACGAAGCCGTCGATGATCGACGGCAGTCTCAATCCGTGGACGCGCGCGGCGTAGGTACCCGAGTAGCCGAACTCGACCGAAAAGTCGACGCTGCCGGTCCCGCCAAAGCTCGTGATCTCGAGCGGCGCCGTTAGCGTCACGGGCTTGATCGCCAGCGGGCTGCGGACATCCGTCTCGTCATCCGACCAGGTCACCGCGCCGAACCGCCACGTGTCCAGCTGCCCCGACTGGTACGTAAACGTCACGTCGTAGCTCGCGGACTCGCCGGGGCCGAGCGAAAGCGCGGGCGGGTTGACGGCGACGGCAATACCGATCGGCGGCTCGATGCCCACGGAGTAGTTTGCCGCGTCGTCGCTCACGTTCGTGACGCGGCGCGAAACGGTCTCGCTGCTCGACAGTCGCGCAACGGCGATCGATGGCTGGTTGAGATCGCGCGCCAGGAAGGACGCGCCGCCCGTCTCGAGCTCGTCACAGCGCTCGGCAGAGACGATCGAATCGATACCGGCACCGCAGGCGAATGCGTCGTAGTCGTCGTCGCTGGCATCGTAGACCAGCCCCGGCGATACGGCCGCGTTCGGCACGATGTGTCCGGCGCCGAAGTCGAACGGGTTCGCATCCGTCTCACCGTCGTCCCTGGTGATCGACTGGCGTGCCGTGGTCATGAGCGCCGACTTGATCGCCGCGGGGCTCCAGCCGGGATGCGCCTGGCGCAGCAGCGCCGCGGAGCCTGCTACGTGTGGCGCCGACATCGACGTGCCGCTCAGGTAGCCGAATTGTTCGCCCGGCGTGGAGTTGACGGCGTCCGGCGTGATGCCGGCGAGAATCCTGACGCCCGGTGCGGTGACATCCGGCTTCAGGATCGAGCGGACGGGGCCCGGTCCGCGGGACGAAAACGTCGCCATCAGGTTGCCGTCCTCGGGCTCGTTCAGGAAGAAACCCTTGTCGAGCACGGCCTCGACGTCATTGCCGGCATCGAGCTCCTCGATGAACAGCTCGCCGTCGGCGCCGCCCACCATGATCGCGGGAATGTCCGACAGGTCCGTGGCACCGTTCATGACGAAGGGCTCGCCCGCGATGTTGTAGACAACCGCTGCAACTGCCCCTGCGTCCTCCGCGTTGGCGACCTTGATATCGAAGTCGCAGCCACCGCGCTGGATGAGCGCGATGTTGCCGTCCATCTCGGTCGTATTCACAAGCGCCTGGCAGGCGTCCGACGTCGTGCCGTCACCGCCGTCGGTCAACGACGTGTCGTCGTCGTCCGCGAGTACCAGGGACGCTTCGATCGGGTCGCGGTCGGCAAGCGCCGGCGTGAAGCTGGCTTCGCGGCTCGCGTACTTGCCGGCAATGTCGGGCGGCGAGTTGATCTGCATGGCCTCCAGAGAGGTCTCGCCGTCGCGTGACGATGCGCCGACCGTCATCGACCATGGCCCGCCGGCCGGCGAGCCGATCGTGGTCAGGTTCGGGCCGTCGTTGCCGGCGGACACGATCGACAGCACGCCCGCCTTGGTCGCCGCAAGCAGCGCGATATCGTCCGGCGCCGTGACCGTCGTCAGGCTGCTGCCGACGGAATAGTTGATGATGTCGACACCGTCGGCGACCGCCGCATCGACGGCCGCTGCAAGATCAGACGTATTGCACGACGCACGCTGTTCGCCGGGACGCAGCCAGCAGGCCTTGTAAGCGGCCACCCGGGCGCGCGGCGCGATGCCTTCGACGGTGCCGATGCGCGTTCCGAAGATCGACGCATCGACGCGATTGCCGGCTGCCGTGGTTGCCGTATGCGTGCCATGACCATCGACGTCACGCGCCGAACGGAACTCGCCGGCGTCGATCGCGCCGCCGGCCTCGGCACCAGCGATGAACCAGCGTGCGCCGACAAGCTTGTTGTTGCAGGCCGTCTCCTCGAACTGTTCGCCGGCCTCGCAGATGCCGTTCCACTCCTCGGGCGGCTCGTAGACGAGCTTGTCCTCGGCACGGTTGTAACGACGACACAGCCAGCGGCCGAGCAGTGAGCTCCTGCCCCAGCTGCTGCGGCAGGTGCGCGGCCGGTCGGCCTCCTGCGTGTCGGTCAGCGCCGGATGCTCGGGATAGATTCCCGAGTCGATGAACGCAATGATCACGTCCTCGCCCGTGTAGTCACCGCGGATGCCGTTGGTGTTGTCGAACAGGTCGAGAAACTCGGCCGAGAAATTCGTTGTCAGCGGTCGGATCTCGTCTTCCCAGATGCCAAGGACCTCGTCACGTGCCTCGAGCTTGTGGGCCTCCGCCGGCGTCATCCGCGCCGCGAACCCGTTGAGACCGTAGGTATAGCTGTAGATCTTTTCGGCGTCGGGCCCGGCGATGGCGAGCACGCGCTCCTGCTCCTCGCGGAGCTTCTCGGTATAGCCCTGCGCGAAGGCGCTCGATTTGTCGAAGCGGGTTGCGCGTTCTCCGGCCGGCTTCGGCGCCGCGACTGCGAGTCTCGAGAATGCCGCCGCCGCCGCGGGTTCGCGCAGGCGTACGATGTAGGTCTTGCGCGCAGCCGGATCGTCGCCGCCGGCTAGGCGGATGCCGACGCCCGGACCGGCGTCACGAAGCACGGACGTCTCGTCGCCGACGGCGAGGCCTGTCGCGAAAAGGGCGACGGTCGCAAGCAATGTTCGGATGAGGTTCAACGCTCCACCACGTAGCGTGGTTTTTGCGTCAAGTTACCACACAGGTCTTTACGGCGAAAAGCCGGCCCAGGGCATATCAATCGTCCTTATAGCCGCTCATTTCTTCGTCCGAAAACTCGACGCCGAGCCCCAGGGCAATGCGATTGACGAAGTTGAAGTAGGCCGTAATGAGCGTGAGGTCGAGGATGTCACGATCCGACAGACCGACGGCGCGAAGTTCGCCGAGGTCGCTCTCCGTCATGGCTTCCGGCGCGTTGGTGAGCTTCTCGGCGTGCCGCACGATGTTGCTGAGCCGCGGCTCCAGGGTCTCGAGGCCGTCGGCCGTCGACAGCATCGACAGCGTCTCCTCGTCCTTGATGTATCGCCGGAGTGCCTCTGCGTGATGATTGACGCAGTACGCGCAGTCGTTGTTCGCGGAAACGACAACCGCGATAGCTTCACGCTCACCGCGACTCAGGCCCGAGCGGCCGAACATGATCGTCATGTAAAGGTCGAGGTGATTCCCCATCGCCTCAGGGTTGAGGCTGTGTACCTTGAGGATGTTGGAGACCTTGCCGCGCTGACGGACGAGCTGCGCATACATCTCGGCCAGCTTGCCCTCGGCGTCGTCTGTGTCGATTTGCTCGATCCACGCCATGATCTAACCCCCGAACCCGCGCGTCAGCTCGCAAACAGCAGCGCGGGATCCTTGAAGCTCTTGAACTCGAGCGCATTGCCCGACGGGTCGCGCAGGAACATCGTCGCCTGCTCGCCGACCTCGCCCTCGAAACGCACCTTCGGCTCGATCAGAAAATCGGTGCCGGCCGTCTGCAGGCGCTCTGCAAGCGCCTGCCAGTCGCCCATGTGGAGTACCACGCCGAAGTGCCGTGCGGGCACGGCGTCGCCGTCAACGGGATTGGTCGCCGCGCCACCGTCGTGATCCTCGACCAGGTGCAGCGAGACCTGGTGGCCGAAGAAGTCCAGGTCGATCCAGCGCTCGGCCGTACGGCCGGTGCCGCAGCCCAACGCACCGCAATAGAAATCCGCGGCGGCATCCAGGTCATGCACGGGCAGCGCGAGGTGAAACGGGTTCAGAACGCTCACGCGGCGCTCGATTCGGCAAGCCAGTCGCGCGGCCGGAGGAAGTCGCGGTACAGCTGCTCCTCTGCCGAGCCGGGTTCCGGGTGCCAGTCGTACTCCCAGCGCACCTGCGGCGGCAGCGACATGAGGATCGACTCCGTGCGCCCGCCCGACTGCAGGCCGAACACGGTGCCGCGATCGTAAATCAGGTTGAATTCGACATAGCGGCCGCGCCGGTACAGCTGGAAGTCACGCTGGCGATCGCCATAGGGGTGTTTGTGGCGGCGCTTGACGATCGGCGCATACGCGCGCATGAAACTGTCGCCGACCGAACGCACGAACTCGAAGCTCTTGTCGAAGCCGGGCTCATTGAGATCGTCGAAGAACAGACCGCCGACGCCGCGCGTCTCGTTGCGGTGTTTCAGGAAGAAGTACTCGTCGCACCATTTCTTGTAACGATCGTAGGTGTCGCCGCCGAGCACTTCGCAGGCGGCCCGCGCCGTTTCATGCCACTCCACGACGTCCTCGGCGAACGGATAGTATGGCGTCAGGTCGAAGCCGCCGCCGAACCACCAGACCGGGTTCGAGTCCTCGTCGCCCGCGGTAAACAGTCGGAAATTGGCGTGCGTCGTCGGCACGTAGGGGTTGTTCGGATGCAGGACGAGTGATACGCCGACCGCCTGGAATCCCTGGCCCGCAAGATCCGGGCGGGTCTTGGTAGCCGACGGTGGCAACTGCTTGCCGAACACGTGGGAGAAGTTCACGCCCGCCTGCTCGAACACGCCGCCGTCGCGCAGCACACGGCTGCGACCGCCGCCACCTGCCTCGCGTTCCCAGGCGTCCTCCCGAAACTCTGCCTTGCCGTCGAGGTGTTCGAGTTCGGCGACAATGCGGTTCTGCAGGGAGAGCAGGTAGTCCTTAACGTCGTTCAGTTGTTTCATTCGCTGCTGCTTCTTATCGTTTGTTCGCTGCCGAGCACCTTGATCGCGGACGGCCCGCGGGCGGGTCCGCAGGCACCCGGCACAATGTAGTCTACTAGAGCGCCGAACTGCCGTCGCAGGACGAGCCCGTTCCGCGCCACCGGCCGGCCGGAGAAGTTCGCGCTGGTCGACGTGATCGGCATGTCGACGGTCTCGCAGATGGCGCGCGCGGTCGGGTTGCCGGTCAGCCTTACCGCGACGCCCGGGTGCTCGCCGCGGACGAGCTCGGGTACGGCCTCACCGGGGCGAACGATCCAGGTCGTCGGCTGGGCCGGGTCCGGCTCCGGGATCTGCTCGAGATCGTCAGCGACCACCCAGCCCTCGAGCTGGTCACGTCGCGAGGCAATAAGAATCAGGCCCTTGGAAGGGTCCCGGCGTTTGATGCGCAGGATTCTCTCGATCGCGGCGACGTTATCCGCGAGGCAGCCGAGGCCGAAGACGCCCTCGGTCGGGTACGCGATGACGCCACCTGCCAGCAGCGCGTCGGCGGCCTGACGGATCGCCGCTTTCACGCGTTATTCGGCCGGGCCGGCCTTCTTCCTGGCGGCCGTCTTTTTCTTGGTTTTCTTTTTGGTTTTTTTCTTGGCGGCTTTCTTCTTGGTCTTTTTCTTTGTGACCTTTTTCTTGGCCGCGGTTTTCTTCTTGGCGGCCTTTTTCTTGCCGCGCCGACCGCGCTCGGGTGCCGCCTCGAGCAGCGCCTGACATTCTTCGAGCGTCAACGACTTCGGCTCACGGTCTTTCGGCACCTTGGCGTTTTTCGCCTTGTTGGTGATGTAGGGACCGTAACGTCCGTTGAGAACCTGGATGCCCTCGTCTTCGAAGTCGAGGATGATGCGATTCGCATCCTCGATCTTCTTCTGCTCGATGAGTTCGAGCGCGCGCGGCAGCTCGATCGTATACGGATCGTCGTCGCCGCGGATGGACACGTATTTGTCGCCGTAGCGCACGTAGGGGCCGAAGCGGCCGATACTCGCCGACACCGGCAGGCCGTCCGGCGTCTCGCCGAGCTTGCGCGGCAGCTTGAAGAGTTCCATCGCGGTTTCGAGGTCGATGTCGTTCATCTTCTGACCCGGCCTTAGGCCCGCGAACTTCGGCTTCTCCTCGTCATCCTTGGTGCCGATTTGCACGAAGGGCCCGTAGCGCCCCATGCGGACGGTGACGGGTTTGCCGCTCTTGGGATCGGTGCCGAGTTCACGTGCCTGCGCGACCTGCTCGCGGGTGACCGACGTTTCCTTCTCCTCGCAGAGCTCGTGGAAGGGCTGCCAGAACTGGTCGAGCAGCGGCACCCAGTCCTTCTCGCCGAGCGAGACGGCGTCGAGGTCGTCTTCGAGGCGCGCCGTGAAGTCGTAATCGACGTACTGCGTGAAATGGTCGGTCAAGAAGCCGTTGACGATGCGACCGATGTCGGTCGGGATAAAGCGCTTGGCATCCATCTCGACGTACTCACGGTCCTTGAGCGTCTTGATGATGCTCGCGTAGGTCGAAGGCCGGCCGATGCCGTACTCCTCGAGGGTTTTGACGAGGCTGGCCTCAGTAAAGCGAGGCGGCGGGTCGGTGAAGTGCTGCTCGGCGCGCAGCTGCTCGATATTAATGACGTCGCCTTCCGAGATTTCCGGCAGCAGGCGATCGCCGTCGTCATCGGCCTTGTCATCCCGGCCTTCCTGGTAGACGGCCATGAAGCCCGGCTCGACCAGCACGGAGCCGTTCGCCCGGAAGCGGTGGCCGTCGTCCGTGGGACCTGCCGCGAGTTCGATGGCAACCGTGTCGAAGACGGCGGGTACCATCTGGCAAGCCATCGTGCGCTTCCAGATAAGGCCGTACAGCTTGTGCTGGTCGGCGTCGAGCGCACCCTTGATCGACTCGGGCGTGTACTTGACCGATGTTGGTCGCACAGCCTCGTGCGCTTCCTGCGCATTCTTCGATTTGTTCTTGAACTCCCGGACCTCGTCGGGAACGTTTTCCTTGCCGTAGCGCTCCGCGATGAACTCGCGAATCTCGTCGACGGCCACCTGCGCCAGCGTTACCGAGTCCGTACGCATGTACGTGATGAGGCCGACGTTACCTTCGCCAGGCAACTCGATGCCCTCGTACAGCCGTTGCGCAAGGCTCATCGTTTTCTGCGCACTGAAGCCGAGCTTGCGCGAGGCTTCCTGCTGCAGGGTCGAGGTCGTAAACGGAGCGGCCGGGTTGCGGCGGCGCTGCCGCTTGGTGACCGTCAGAACCTTGAGTTCGCCGCCGTCGCCGAGCAGCTGGCCGCGCGCCGGTACGTCGGCTTCCGCATCTGCAGGTTCGACGTCCGTGACGCGGCCACCCGCCGCACCAATAACCAGGCCGTGCGCATCCTTTGCCGCCGCCTCGGTCTCGAAACTGAACTGCTCGACCTTGTCGCCCTTGTACGCGACCAGCCGTGCGAGGAACGGCTGCTCCTCCTTGCTGACGTCGGCCTCGATGGACCAGTATTCGCGCGCCTTGAACGCCTCGATCTCGAGCTCCCGCTCGACGATCATCCTGAGCGCCGGACTCTGCACGCGTCCCGCCGACAGTCCGCGCTGCACTTTTTTCCACAGCAGCGGCGAGAGGTTGAAGCCGACGAGGTAATCCAGTGCGCGCCGCGCCTGCTGCGCGCCGACGAGATCGCCAGAGAGTTCGCGCGGATGTTCGATGGCTTCCTTGACCGCGTTCTTCGTGATCTCGTGGAACACGACGCGATGCACCGGCTTGTCGTTGAGCGCCTCTTTTTCCCGCAGGAGCTCGATCAGGTGCCAGGAAATGGCCTCACCCTCGCGGTCCGGGTCAGTCGCGAGATAGAGCGCATTCGCTTTCTTCAGCGCGCGAATGATCGCGTTGACGTGCTTCTCGTTGCGCTCGATGACCTGGTACTTCATTGCGAAGCCGTTGGCCGGATCGACGGCGCCTTCCTTCGGCACGAGATCGCGGACATGGCCATAGGAGGCCATGACCTCGAAATCCTTGCCGAGGTACTTGCTGATGGTTTTCGCCTTTGCGGGCGATTCGACGATGACCAGGTTCTGTGACATATGCCTTAAAAAATGAAAACCGCGGACGGTGCCGCGGTTCAATTACATGCTCGCTCTCGTCCTGTCAAGAATCGAGCAATCGAAAAATCCTTAAACCCGCCTAATGAACGAGGCCGGTGTTCTCCTCGAACACGAGATCTTCCATGCGGGCGTACGCCGATTCCTGTCCCGGCTGGCTGAACAAAACCATGAGCACGACCCACTTGATCTGCTCGACATCGATGTCGTGCGTCTCGAGTGCCAACAGGCGGTCTACGAGGATCTCGCGCTGCGGCGGCGACAGGATGCCGATCTGCTCCAGGTAGGCGATGTAGCCGCGGCAGGCGACATCCAGACGCTCGGTCTCGACGTCGTTGTAGATGCGCGTGCCGTGCGCCGTCTGCGTGTTGAAGGTGAGGCTGTCCTGGTGATCGGTCAGACCATCCAGCCAGTCGAGCGCGCGGTCGATCTCGACGTCGCCGAAGCCGGCTTTCGAGAGCTCGAGTCGCAGTTCGTTCTGGTCGGGTTCGGGGTCTTCCTCAGCGTCGACGTAGGTCTCGAAGAGATACATGAGTACGTCGAGTACGTTTTCTTTCATGCCTGGAGCGGCTCCCTTTCCGTGTGGCCTTTGCCCTAAGACCCTTGAGCAGCGTGGCCGGTTCAATCCGATGGTTTTAAAAGCGCGAAGCGACCACCGGACAGTTTTTCGACGATTCCGTCTAGCTCCAGGATCAGAAGCATGGAGGAAACCTGGTCGATCGTCAATCCGGATCGATCGGCGAGGATGTCGATGCTAACCGGATCGAAGCCCAGGTGCTCGCGGAGTTTTACATACTCCTCGTCATCGCCTGTATCCGGGCCGATGACCCCACTCGCGGCCGGCTCCCCGGCCGCTCCCGCCGACGTTTCGAGGACATGGCCGGCGAGCGGTGCGAGCTCTGCGAAGATGTCGTCGGCCGACTCGACGAGCTTGGCGCCGTCACGAATCAGGCGGTGGCAGCCACGGGCGAGCGGGTTATGGATAGAGCCCGGCAGCGCGAAGACCTCGCGGCCCTGTTCCGCCGCAAGCCGCGCCGTGATGAGTGAACCGCTCTGGCGGGCGGCTTCGACAACGAGCGTACCGAGCGCGAGCCCGGAAATGACCCGGTTGCGTTCCGGGAAATGCCAGCGGCGCGGGCCGGTGCCGAGCGCGTATTCGCTGAGCAGTGCGCCGTTGGCGGCGATGGCATGGGCAAGTTCGTGATTCTTCGCGGGATACACCACGTCGACGCCTGTCCCGAGCACGGCGACGGTCGGCATGCCGGCCTCGAGTGCGCCGCGGTGGGCGGCAGCGTCGATGCCCTCGGCGAGGCCGCTTACGATCAGGAAGCCGCTGGACGCCAGGTAGCGGGCGAACTCGAAGGCATTCCTGCGACCAGTGCTTGTCGGGTTGCGGCTACCGACGATCGCGATCGCCGGCATATCGAGTACCTGTGCGTCGCCTTTCACATATAAGAGGTGTGGCGCGCTATCGATCTGGCTGAGCAGTTCCGGATAGCCGCCAGACTCGAGTTTGACCACGGACTGGTCGGGCGCGGCGAGCCACTCGTCGGGAATATTCGGGTCGGACGATTCGGACACGCCACCCATGATACCGGCTGCGCGGGCCGGCGTGCCGATCGCAAAGTTCGTCGATCCAAACGAAAACGGCGCCCGAAGGCGCCGCTTGATCGGATTCTGTTAAAGGCTCAGCTCGGGTTGCGCACGATGTCGAGTGTGTGCAGTGCCTGCGTGGCTTCCATGACGAGGCCGTAGCCGATGCCGTCATAGACCTTGAAGACCATGACCGTGCCGGCTTCCTCGTCGGGCAGGCGAACGTTGCCGCCGCCGATGCGATCGCGAACCGTGCGACCGGTCTGGTACACCGTCAGTACGTCGCCGACCATGAGACCGTCGTTGGCGCCGCGGTTGATGACGACGACCTGGTACTGGCCGATCTGCGTCACGCCGCCCACGACCGAGATGATGCGGCCGTCGATGGAGCCGTTCGGCGCT
The DNA here is from genome assembly GCA_030066625.1 of Woeseiaceae bacterium. Lineage (GTDB taxonomy): Bacteria > Pseudomonadota > Gammaproteobacteria > Steroidobacterales > Woeseiaceae > UBA1847. The sequence continues at coordinate 34,327 of JASJBG010000010.1, read as the reverse complement.
TTCGGGAAGAAGTTGAGCGGTACGTCGACCGACTCGGGGATCAGGCGATCGCCCTGGCTCGCTTCCCGCGCCGTCGAAGTCAGCGATACCGTCGCCGGATCGCCCGCACGACGCATCGTACCTTCGCCGACCCAGATGCCCTGGTAGCCGACGACCTTGTTGTCGTCAGGGTCGACAAGCTGGTCGCCGATCTTGACGACGCTGAAGCGGGTTCCCGCAGGTGCAGCGCCGTCGACGCCGCGGACGTAGACATCATTGCCGGCAGCGGCAACGAGGTGGTCACCCCGCGATGCAACGAGATACGGCAGCGACTCCGCCTGCCCTTTCTCGAGCACGACGCCCGTCGTCAGGAATGATGCAATCGCTTCGTAAGGAATGCTGGTTACCGCTTCGGTCAGCGGCGTAACACGTGCCTGCGGCGAGAGCCGGTAGGTGGACGCGCGAATGTTGGTGATGCGCTCGCGGCCGTCGATGACCACCAGGCCGAGGACGTCACCGGGGTAAATAAGGTGCGGATTTTCGATCTCCGGATTGACGAACCAGATCTCCGGCCAGAACCACGGATCGTTCAGGAACGCGTCCGCGATGTCCCAGAGCGTGTCGCCGACCTGGACGACGTACTCGTTCGGCGCGGACGGCGAGATCGGCGTCGGCTCGGCGACGCGGACCAGCGTCGGTCCCTGCGTCTGCGGTTCCGAGCGCGCGGCGCTCTGCGCCGGCGGCGGGCTCGCCGGGACGGGCGCTACGACGGCTTCGTCGTCTTTGCCACCAAACGCCGAGCATCCACTAAGGGTGATGGTCAGCACGACGGCACCAAGCCGCAGGCAGGTATTCAGGCCAGATCTGTGCGCAAACATGATGTCCGGGACGCTCCCTTTACTAGATTCAAACCGAGCGAATTCGGCGTTGCTATAATATGTCGGCCGTGGCCCCTCGAGGCTGCTAAGTACGTCACATTTCGAGGCCCCGAGACGCCCCTCAGGCGCGAAATCGTGGCGGCATTGTCTGACATCTTATTCAATAAAGTCAAACATTTAGCTCGTTTTTGTGGCAAAGTGCGCGAGAAACGGCGGCCCGCTCGACGGTTTAATTATGTGGCATCGGCCCTATCTTGACGGAAACCGGCCGAAACGATCGATACGGATATTATGGCAAAACTGACGATTCTGGAGTTTCCCGATCCGCGGCTGCGGACCAAGGCGGCACCTGTCGAGGCTGTCGACGACCAATTGCGCACGCTGATCGACGACATGTTCGAAACGATGTACGCAGCGCCCGGCATCGGCCTCGCCGCAACGCAGGTGGACGTCCACAAGCGTTTTCTCGTCACCGACGTTTCGTCGGACAAGAGCGACCCGCACGTGCTCATCAACCCGGTCATCATCGAAAAGGACGGCATTGCGGTCACCGAGGAAGGTTGCCTGTCGGTACCGGGTTACTACGAAGAGGTCGAACGCGCCGATCATATCCGCGTACGTTTCCTCGATCGCAATGGCGACGAGGTCGAGATGGAGGCGGAAGGTTTGCTCGCCGTATGCATCCAGCACGAGATGGATCATCTCGAAGGCAAGCTGTTTGTCGACTACCTGTCCGAGGCCAAGCGCAGCCGGATCCGCAAGCGGCTGGAGCGCGATCGTCGCCACCAGGCTGCCAACGTCGCCTGACTTGTCGGGCACTCCGTCCGAGACAAACCGATGAACGACCCACGTGTGCTTTTTGCCGGCACGCCGGCGTTCGCGCTCGCTTCCCTGGAGGCGCTCGTCGACGGTGGCTATCGTCCCGTCGCAGTTCTGACCCAGCCTGATCGTCCCGCCGGCCGCGGCAAGAAGCTCACCCCAAGCCCGGTAAAGACCTACGCACTCGAGCAATCGATACCGGTCCTGCAGCCAACGACGCTGAGGGACCCGGCGATTGGCGCCGAGCTCGAGGCGCTGAAGCCCGACCTGATGATCGTAGCGGCCTACGGGCTGATACTGCCGCAGTCCGTGCTCGACATACCCGCGAAGGGCTGCCTCAACGTGCACGGCTCGGTGCTGCCGGCGTGGCGCGGCGCGGCGCCGATCCAGGCGGCGATCCTCGCGGGCGACGAGCAAACCGGCATCAGCCTGATGGCCATGACCGCGGGGCTCGACTGCGGTCCGGTCTACGTTAGCGAGGCGTTCGACATCGGCGCTGACGAAACGGCGGGTGAACTGCACGACCGGCTCGCCGCGCTCGGCGGCGACATGCTCGTTCGCCACCTGCCCGGCATTCTCGACGGCAGCATCGCGGCCAGTGAGCAGGACGACGACGAGGCGAGCTACGCGGGCAAGATCGCTACCGCCGACGCGGAGCTCGACTGGCAGCTGCCTGCCATGGAACTGCATCGGCGCGTGCGTGCCTACAACCCGGCCCCGGGCGCCTGGTTCATGCTCGGCGACGAGCGTATCAAGTGCTGGCGTGCGGCGATCCGGCCAGCGACCGGGCAGCCCCCCGGAACACTGAGCGTCGACGATGGTGTGGTCGTTGCCTGCGGCGACTGCGCCCTGTCGCTCGACGAAGTGCAGCGACCCGGCAAGAAACCGGTTTCGGCGCGCGAGTTCAGCACGCAGCTGGACCTCGACGGCAAACGGCTGGGCTGACGTGTCGAAGACGGGGGCACGCGTCCGGGCCGTGGCGGCACAGGTTGTCGACGCAACGGTCACGGGCGGTCGTTCCCTCGACGCCGCCCTCGAGCAGCACGAAGCCGAGGTGCCGGCGAACGATGTCGCGCTGCTCAGGATGCTGTGCTTCGGCACGATCCGTCACTATTTCCAGCTCGACGAATGGTCGCGGAAGCTGCTCGACCGCCCCCTGAAGCGCAAGGATTCGGTGGTCGCCGCGCTGCTTGCCGTCGGCCTGTACCAGCTCACCGAGACCCGCATCCCTGACCACGCAGCCGTCTCGGGTACCGTCGAGGCCGCCCGCCAGCTGCGTCGACCGCGGCACGCGGGCCTGCTCAATGCCTTGCTGCGCCGATTCATGCGCGAGTCGCTGGCGGAGCTGCCGCCGGGGAGCGAGGCGGCACGCTACAACCATCCCGACTGGCTCATCGATTCGCTGCGCGAGGACTGGCCGGACGACTGGCAGGCGATCCTCGATGCAAACAATGAGCGCGCTCCCATGTGGCTGCGCGTCAACGCGCGGCGCATGGGCGTCGATGCTTACCGCGACGCGCTCGAGGCGGCCGGATTGGAGAGCGAGCAGGGCGTTACAGGTGCGCTCAGGCTGAAGACCCCTGTCAGCGTTGGCGACCTGCCGGGCTTCGACGCCGGTGACGTCTCCGTTCAGGATGCCGCTGCACAGCTTGCCGCGCCCTGGCTGCTCGAAGGGGCGGAGCCGGGCCGTCTGCTCGACGCCTGTGCGGCACCGGGCGGCAAGACCGCGCATCTGCTCGAGCTGGCGGAACCAGGGAGCGAGCTCGTGGCGGTCGACATCGATCCCGAACGGCTGTCCGCGGTCGATGCGAACCTTGCCCGGCTGAAATTGTCTGCAACCGTTCTGGCCGGCGACGCATCGAAACCGGAGAGCTGGTGGGACGGCGCGCCGTTCGCCGGCATCCTGCTCGATGCGCCGTGCTCGGCCAGCGGCGTGATCCGCCGGCATCCCGATATCAAGCTCAATCGGCGTGCCTCGGACATCGGGCGGCTCAAGGAACTGCAGGGGCAGATTCTCGATGCCCTTTGGCCGCTGCTCACTCCGGGCGGTCGCCTGCTGTACGTGACCTGCTCGGTGCAGAGCGCCGAGAATGACGCGGTCACGAGCGCGTTCGTCGACCGGACCCCCGATGCCCGGGAGAACGACATGTTGCCAAATAACAACATCCGCGATGTAATGCGTCGCAAGGCCTGCGGATACCAGGTTCTGCCCGGCACGGCCGGTGTGGACGGTTTCTATTTCGCGTGCCTCGAAAAGGTCTCCGCTTGACGATGCTGACATCCATCCGCATTCAAACGCTCGCCGCGCTCGCCGCGTTGCTGCTCGTCCCGGCAGGCGCCGTCGCGCAGGATGACATCGAGCGCGAAGGCTATTTTGAAGTGCGGTCCGCGTCCACGAGCCTGGATGAGGGCGTCCACCTGCTCGACGCGCGGCTGCAGCTCGTGCTGTCCAGCGAAGCGCTGGAAGCGCTCAATGCCGGCGTACCGCTGACCATCGAGGTGCAGGTCCAGATGATCCGCAAGCGGCGCTTCTACATGGACGCGCTCGACGCGGAACTGGCGGTGCGCTTCGAGCTCGAGTACCGGCCGCTGTCGCAGCGCTACATCGTCAGGAACCTGAACAGCGGCGACCAGGATTCCTTCGCCACGCTGTACTCGGCGCTCAACAACCTCGGTCGGATTACAGGGCTGCCGCTCATCGATGACGCGCTGCTCTCGCCCGGCAAGGACTACCGGGTGCGCGTCCGCGCCATGCTGCAGACGCAGCAGTATCCCGCACCGCTACGACTGGTCTTCTTCTGGCGCAGCCAGTGGCAACTGCAGAGTGAATGGTTGGAATGGACGCTAGAACGGTAAAACGTGCGTTCGTCTCTACGCTGGCGCTGATCGGCGTCGGGCTCGCATTGATTGCCCTGTTCCTGCTCAGCCGCACGGCACAAAACTCCGACGAGTTCGACCGTCTGCACATCGTCATCCTGTCGATCAACATCATGGGCGTGCTGCTGCTGTTCATGCTGCTGGTCGGCAACCTGGCACGGCTGCTACGCGAATACCGGACTAACGTTCCGGGAGCGAAGCTCAAGGCGCGAATCGTCGGCATGTTCGTCGGCCTCGCCGTGCTGCCGCTGCTGGTCGTGTTCTACTTCTCCTACCAGTTCATCAATCGCGGCATCGACACCTGGTTCAACGTCGAGGTCGAAGCAGGCCTCGACAATGCGCTGAAGCTGAGCCGCGCGGTGCTCGAGATCCAGAAACGCGAGCATCTCTATGCGACGCAGCAGGTCGCGCAGCGACTCAGTACGGTCAGCGAGCGCCAGCTCATCTTCGAGCTGTCGACGCTGCGCCGCGAGACCGGCGCCAGTGAGATGACGCTCTTCGGCGAGAACGGCCGCATCGTGGCGACGAGCTCCGACAGCTCCGCCGCAAGACTGCCGAAACCGCTGACCGAAGAGGTCATCCTGCAGATGCAGCAGAACCGGCCGTTCGTGAGCCTCGACCCGCTCGAAAGCGGCAACTACGAGATTCGCACGGCCGTGCTGTTCACGATCCGCGGCCGCGCGGAGCCCGTCGGCGTCATACAGGCCTACTTCCCGGTAACGGAGCGCCTGGGTCGCATGACCAACAGCGTCGAGACCTCGCTCCGGGAATACCAGTCGCTGGTCCTGCTGCGCGAGCCGTTGAAGAGCACGCTGACCCTGACCCTGACGGTCGTGCTCATGATCAGCCTGCTCGCGGCCATCTACGGCGCCTTCGTGCTGTCGCGGCGACTTGTTGCGCCGATCCAGGACCTCGTCGCGGGTACACGAGCGGTCGCGAAAGGTGACTTCGATACCCGGCTGCCGACGCCGTCGCGTGACGAGATCGGCTTCCTGATCAACTCGTTCAACGACATGACCCAGCGGCTGGCAACGGCGCGCCGCGAGGCAAGCCTCAGCCAGGCCCTGGTCGAGGCCGAGCGCGCGAACCTCGAGATCATCCTCGCGCGTCTGTCGACCGGCGTCGTCGCACTCGATGCCGATCTCAAGGTACGCACGGCGAACCAGGCATCCGGTGCGATCCTCAATGTCGATCTGGAGAATCGCGTCGGCGAGTACCTGCCCGACGTTGCGGTCAACGAGCCGCTCCTGTCGCAGTTCGTCGATGTCGCGCGCGTTCACCTCGACGCCGGCGAGACCGAGTGGCGCGAGCAGATCGTGCTGCGCGGCGAAGTCGGCCGGCGCGTGCTCACCTGCGCGTGCACGACGCTGCCGTCGGACGAGGACAATCCGCCGGGCTACGTTGTCGTCTTCGACGACATCACGGCGCTGTTGCAGGCGCAGCGCGACGCGGCATGGGGCGAGGTCGCTCGACGTCTCGCTCACGAGATCAAGAACCCACTGACGCCAATCCAGCTGTCGGCTGAACGAATGCGCCGCAAGTACCTCGACCAGATGCAGCCCGACGACGCGCAAGTGCTCGATCGCGCAACGCACACGATCGTGCAGCAGGTCGAGGCGATGAAAGAAATGGTCAACGCATTCAGCGACTACGCGCGCGCGCCGGACATGGACATCGACCGCTTCGACCTCGACAAGCTCGTGCACGAGGTGGTCGACCTGTATCGCGCGCAGGAGCGGGAGGTGAAGATCGTCGTGCATTCCGATCCGACCCTGCCGCGCATCGAGGCGGATATCGGTCGCATCCGGCAGATCCTGCACAACCTGATTCGCAACGCGACCGAGGCCCTCGAGGGCACGAAGGACGGCAGGATCGACGTGCAGATCTGCGCCGCGGAACTCGATGGCATCGACATCGCGCAGATCGTGGTCGAGGACAACGGCCCGGGCTTCGATACGGGCTCGGTCAGCCAGGTCTTCGATCCGTACGTAACGACCAAGCCGAAGGGTACGGGGCTTGGACTGGCCATCGTCAAGAAGCTGGTCGAGGAACACATGGGCACGATCCGTGCCGACAACAGGGCGGAGGGCGGCGCGCGTATCAGCATTCGCCTGCCCATCAATGAGGCGGCGCGTGAGGACATGATCGCGAGGGGGACGCGACGCGCCGAACAAAGGAGGGAAAGAGCGTGACAGGATCACAGGTCCTCGTCGTCGATGACGAGGCTGATATTCGGGCACTGATCTCGGAGATCTTGAGCGACGAAGGTTACGGCGTAACGGTAGCAGCTAACGCCGAGGAAGCGCGCAGCGAACGGGGAGCGTCGCGTTTCGACCTGATATTGCTGGATATCTGGATGCCCGACACGGACGGCATCACACTGCTTCGGGAGTGGTCGGAGGCGGGCGACCTGAATTGCCCGGTCGTCGTCATGTCCGGGCACGGCACGGTCGACACGGCGGTTGAGGCGACACGGCTCGGTGCCTATGACTTCGTCGAGAAGCCGCTGTCGCTCGCGAAGCTGTTAAGGACCGTCGAGGGTGCGTTGGAATCCGCGGGTACGCAGGCGACGAAGGCGCGCAGCATGCTGCCGTCGCTGCTGGCGCCGGTGGGGCGCTCCGAGCTTATGCAGTCGCTGCGCGAGAAGGTACAGCAATACGCGCGCCACGACGCCAGCGTGCTGCTCTCCGGCGAGCCGGGCACCGGGCGCAGTGCGTTCGCGCGCTACATGCATGCGCTAAGCCGGCGCGCCGACGAACCGCTCGTCAGCGTGACGGCCGCGTCGCTGACCGAGTCAAACGTCGAGGAGCAGCTGCTCGGCGCCGAGAGGGATGGCGAGATACGCGCGGGCGCATTCGAGCGAGCCGGTCGCGGTACGCTCGTGATCGATGAGCTTGCGGATCTCAACGCTGCGGGCCAGAAGATCCTGCTCGGCGCGCTGGAGGACGGTCGATTCACGCGTGTCGGCGGCAGCGAGCCCGTCCGGATCGAGTCGCGCGTCGTCGCCACTGTTGCCGCCGACTACGAACAGCGCGTCGAAGCGGGCGAACTGCGCCGCGACCTGCTTGCGCACCTGCAGATACTCAGCCTGCGCGTACCGCCGCTCAGGGAATACGCCGAGGACGTGCCGGAACTCCTGACCTACTACGTCGACAAACTCGTCGACTCGGAAGGGTTGACGTTCCGCCGCTTCAGCGTGGCCGCGCAGAACCGGCTGCGCAATTACCCGTGGCCGGACAACGTCCGCGAGCTCAAGAACCTGGTACGACGGCTGCTGCTGACCGGCTCGAGTGACGACATCTCGCTCGAGGAAGTCGAAGCCGAGATCGCGGGCACGGCGCCGGCGGACGAGCCGCTCGTCAAGCAGGACCTGCTGGCGCTGCCGCTCAGGGAAGCCCGGGAACAGTTCGAACGCGCGTACCTGCAGCAGCAGCTGGTGCTTTGCCACGGCAAGGTAGGCCAGCTCGCCAAACGCGTGGGGATGGAGCGAACGCACCTTTACCGCAAGCTGCGATCACTGGGAGTGGACTTCAAGTCCGTGACGTCTGACGAATAGGTATTACCGATCGACGCACGATGAGCGACGCCAAGCAAGGATTGTTCGAGGTTGTCTTCGAGGGCAGCCTCGTAACGGGGAAAAGCAAGTACGACGTCAGCGCCGCGCTGGCCGAGCACTATGGCGCCGAGGTTGCGAAGCAGATCCTTGCGGCCGACCGGCTCGTGCTGAAGAAAGATGCCGGCCGCGAGGAGGCCGAGAAGGCGCAAAAACAGCTCTACGGCCTCGGTCTCGTGACCCGGCTCAACATGACCAAGGCACCCGAAGGCGATTTGAGCCTCGCCGAGGAGCACAAGTCCGCGCCGATCAAGCGCCCGACGGCCGCCGCGGGCAAGCCTGCGGCTGACGACGAGGTACGTGACCCAAGGCAGCGGCAAAAGCGCAGCGCGGAGGAACTGAAGCCGAAGCCGCCGTACTCGCTGGCCAAGATCGACGACAGCTTCACAACGGAAGAACTGAGCGTCTCGGGTGTGTCCACCGGTTACTCCGCGAACCTCGTCGGCGTCGGTATGCTGATGATCCTGCTGCCGCTCTGTTACGTCGCGATCGTGGCCGTCGTCGCTTACGCGACATGGTGGCACGCGACCGAGAACATCAGCTGGTTTACCGAGTACCGCATCCGTTACCTGTTCATCGTCTGGGCTGCGCTGCTGTTCGGCGGCATCCTGTTGACCGCGTTCATGTTCAAGCCGCTGGTCGCGAAGGAGTCGCATCACAAGATGCAACCCGTCACCGTGGATCCGGACCGTGAGGCCGCCGTGCATCATTTCGTCGCGATGATCGCGGAGTGCCTGAACGCGCCGACGCCCGCAACGATAGAGGTCGACGCCGACGTCAGCGCATCCGCATCGCTCAGGCACGGCATCTTCTCGAAGGAACTCAGGCTCATCATCGGCGTGCCGTTGATGTATGGACTTCGCATCGAGCAGCTGGCGGCGGTCATCGCGCACGAACTCGGGCACTTCGCGCAACGCGGCGGTATGCGCATCTACGTGATGATCAACTACGTCAATCGCTGGCTGTACAACAAGGCCTACGAGGAAGACAGCTGGGACGACAAGATCGAGGAGTGGTCGCAATCGGACCAGGCGATTGTGAGCCTCGGCGCAATCGTCGCCGGAATCGGCTCGCGTCTCGCACGCCTGATCTTCAGGGGTCTCGCGCAGCTCGGTACGCGCGCGAACATGAGCTATTCGAGGCAGGCGGAGTTCGATGCCGATCGCTACATGATCACGCTGTGCGGCAGCCGATCCTACGAAACGGTTGCCAAAATGCTGCGTATCCTCGGTGCGGCACAGCAGGGCGCCTTCGACACTGCCAATGCCGGGCTGAAGGCCGGCCGGCTTCCCGACAACCTTCCGAAGATCACCCGCGCCGTAGCAAGAAGCCTCGACGAGGAAACCCGTAAACAGATCATCGCCGGCATCGAACAGGTGAATACGTCGCCGTGGGACACGCACCCGCCTGACCGCGAACGCATTGCAGCGGCGCGCAAGCTCGCGCTGCCGCCGATGTTCCAGAACCGCGATCCGGCGCTCGCGCTGCTGCGCGAGCCCGAGAGACTTGCCGCGCACGCGTCATTGCAGTGGTATCGGTCCTGCGGCATCCACGTCAACCCGGACCACCTGGAAACGAGTGAGAGCTTCGTTTCCCTGTTCGCACCCAAGCTGAAGCTGTGACTATGAAGAACCTATTGATACTCGCGCTGCTCGCCGGCGTACTTGCTGGCTGCAGCCAGGGGAGCCCGCCGGCTGCTGTCGAGGCAGAACGGCCGCCCGAACGTGGGGCGGAGATCCTCGTACCCTTCAAGCAGGACCTGAAAGCGGCGCTCGTCGCCGGCTTGGCCGAGGGACCCGCCGCCGCTATCAGTGCCTGCAATGTCGAAGCGCCCGGTATCGCCGCAGAGCTATCGGTCAACGGTGTGCGGGTGGGTCGATCGAGCCACAAGCTCAGAAACCCGGCGAACGGCGGACCGGACTGGGTGACGCCGCTACTCGACGCGTACCTCGCGGATACAAGTAATCGCTCGCCGGTAACCGTAACGCTGGACGACGGCCGCAGCGGCTACGTCGAACCGATCATCGCACAGCCAATGTGCCTGACCTGCCACGGTGAGGTCCTCGCGCCCGACATTGCCGAGCGCATTGCGGCGCTGTACCCCGAAGACCAGGCCACGGGCTTCGCCGAGGGCGACCTGCGCGGCGTGTTCTGGGTGGAGTACGAGTGAGGCGATGAGCTGGACGCGGAGGCTTGTTGCCCTGCTGTGGCTCCTGCCGGCGGCCGTAGTGGCCGACTCCGTCGACAGCGTTCTCGTCGACAAGTCCGACGAGAAACTCTACCTTCTCAGCGATGGCGAGGTGATTGCGGAGTACTCAGTCGCGCTCGGCGCCAGCCCCGACGGACACAAGCAGGAACAGGGGGACGAGCGAACACCCGAGGGCGAGTACGTTCTCGACTACAAGCTCGCCGATAGTTCCTACTACAAGGCGATCCACATCTCCTATCCGAACGAAGCTGACAGGGCTGCGGCGGCGGAACGCGGAGTCGACCCCGGCGGCGCGATCATGATCCATGGACAGCGAAACGGTTTTGGCTGGCTTTCCCTGATTGCCCAGCGTTTCGACTGGACGGACGGCTGCATCGCGGTAACGAACCGCGAGATGGACGAGATCTGGGACCTCGTGTCGGTCCCCACGCCCATCGAGATTCGAGAGTAGCTTCGCCTATTGGTATGGGCTCAGCGAAACCGGTGCGGCGAGTACGCGCCCGTCCGGGACGCCCGTGATCAGTTGGTCGTTCGGGTAGGCCGGTACTACCGGGTACAGCGTCGAGTCGAGCGGCACGGGCTCGCAGCCACCTGCCTCGCGCCGTGACGGTGCGACGATACCGGTAACCGGTGTGCTGCCCTTGGCAACGTAGTAGAGCGGAATCGGGTCGTTCACATCGAGCGACGTTGCAACCCAGCCCTGGTAAGCCATCGCCTGTCTCGGGCCGTCATCGACGAACACATACGCCTGGCCCGAGCAGTCCGGACCGTCGAACCAGAGTTCATCGAATGCCGACTGTTCGCCCGGCACGTCGCGACCGTTGAAGAAACTCGACCGGTCGGCGGGCGTTATCGCGAACACGTAGCCCGTGTCGCTCAGGACATACCACCAGTTGGTATTGAAGATCAGCGGCGCATTCGTTTCGCTGGCGCTGCCCAGGACCGCGGCTGACAGGAAGATACCGACCGTGGCGCCATTGGCATGAACGTATACGCTGGTTCCCGGAACACCCATCGGACCCTGCGGTCCCGCGGGACCTGAAGGTCCTGCTGGCCCGGCAGCGCCCTGGGGGCCCTCTGCACCCACGGGTCCCATCGGTCCTTCCGGACCTGCCGGTCCGACCGACCCTTGCGCGCCTTGGGGTCCGGCGGGACCCTCTGGGCCGGCAACTCCCATTGGTCCGACCGGCCCCATCGGCCCCTGCGGTCCGACCGGTCCAACGGTTCCTTGCACGCCCTGGTTTCCTTGGGGTCCGGCAGGTCCGGCAGGTCCGGCGGGTCCCTGCGGTCCGACGGGCCCGGTACCGCCGCCGGCGGCAAACAGTGCCCAGCCGTCATCGCCGGAGGGCGGATCGTCGTCGTCGGTATTCTCGAGTGCGACGTAGGTCGATCCCTGGTACTCGACGAGGTCGAGACGCTGGTAGTCGATGTCGGCTTGCCATTCGCCGCGCCAGGTAACGCCGGAGATCTGGCTCAGGCCGTCGATGCGGCGTGCGTTGTCTTCGATTGCCGTCGTGTTCTCGCCGACGGCCGCAGCGTTCTCGCTGATCGCCGTCGCGTTGTCATTGACGCCGGTTTCGAGCGTCGTGAAGTTAGCGTTGACGTCGGCGGCACGAGCCGGCTGTCCTGCCTCAAAGGTGTTCGGAACACTAATTACCTGCGCATCGGCGATCGATGCTGACAGGAGGCCCCACACCGCTATCCATGCGATTCGTGTCATTGCCATTCTTCCTCGTCCCAGTTGCCCTCGTCCCAATCGAGATCGACATCAGCCGCGACGGGAGGGGGAGTGTCGTCATCGATGGGTGCAGAAGTCGCTTCGCCTCCGCCGCCCCCGCAGGCCGACAGAAACAAAAAAATCAGGAACCATCCGTGGTGCCATTTCCGCATGACGGGCACTCTTATTTGTTCGTGTGCGTCGAGAGTGCGGCAAGACTCCGAGGCAAAACGGTACACGCGTCACAAAAATGAATTCGCGAGCGGAATTTCAGGAACCAGTTGCTTGACGTAACGCAAAACTGTCGTTCTATGGCGACACTTTTGCTCGGGTAGAATGGCACGCACGATGAAACTGACGTGTCCCAACTGCAACAAGCCGAGCTTCAGCGCATGGCGCAAACAGCTCATCGGCCCGGGTCGCACCATGCTCTGCGAGCATTGCGGTGCACGTGTGTCGCTGAGCAAGCTTCACGCGGTGCCGGCCCTCATGATGGGGTTTGCCTATCCGGTGCTCGCAATACTCGCGTTGGCGGAGGCAGGCTTCCCCGGTCTCGGCATCGTAACGGTGCTCTCACTCGGTTCCATGGGTTTGTACCAGCACTATCTCGTGCCGCTGGTCGTCTGCGACTGAACGAATCCTAGCGACGTAGCTTCAGCAAGCGCCCATCGATCGCGACGAGCGAAGCGGCGATGAGCGCCATGCCGATGAGTTCGCCAGGCTGCAGCCGCTCATCGAGAATCAACACGCCGAGCAGCACGGCCGTCACCGGTATCAGGAACGTTACCAGCATCAGGTTGGTTGCGCCGGCGGCTGCGAGGATACGAAAGTAGAGAATGTAGGCGACCGCGGTGCAGAACACCGCGAGGATGACGACGGCGAGCAATGCGCTGGTCCCTGCATCGGCGACCGCACCGAAGCCGCTCGTCGCGAGCATGAACACACCCATGACGAGCGCTGACATCGTGACCTGCCCCGCTGCACTGACGACCGGTTTGATGCCAAGCCTGTGGAAACGGCGGCCGAAGACGCCGGCGAAGGCGTACGACAATGCTGCACCGACGACCGCGAGTTGCGGTAGCACGGCGTCTCCAACCTGGCCAAAGGCTTCGGGGCCAATCATGACCACGACGCCGGCGAAGCCGATCAGCACGCCGACAATCTTGTTGCGCGTCGGCGGTTCGTCACTGAGGAACACGGCCGCGACGATGACGGCGAAGATCGGCGTCGTCGCGTTCAGGATCGATGCGAGGCTGGAGGTAATCTCGGTTTGCCCCCAGACGATCAGCGTGAACGGGGCAATGTTGTTCAGGAGGCCCATGACGAGAAAGGCAGTCCAGACGCTCGCTTGCCGCGGCACTTCCGCCCGCGTGAACAGCACGAAAGCCCACAGCACAACCGCAGCCAGCGCGATCCGCAGGCTGACGATGACGAGCACGGGCAGACCCTCGAGCGCGATCTCGATCAGGAAATAGGACAGGCCCCAGAGAAACGACAGGGCAGCGAGCATGACCCAGTCGGCGGTCGACATCTTCATGCGAGCACTTTAGCCGACTTACGAGCTCGGACCAGCCAGAATCGGACGCCAAACACCTGGATCATTGCCGGCCGTATCCGACCGGCAATGGTGTCAGTTGCTTACCTCACGGTGAGAGGGTCAGTCGTCGCCCTCGTCATCGTAGTCATCATCGTCGTCGTCATCATCGTCATCGTCGTCATCGGCCGGGATGCCGCAAAGCTGTCCGCGATACGAGCAGTCGACACAGCCGTTTTCGAAGACACCCTGCAGTGTCAGCCGACCCGTAATTCCCTCACAGGATCCGGATCCGGCGACGACCGTCTCGATGGCACTCACGAGCCCTTCGACCGAGGCGCCGGGCATCGTGGGGCGAGGACCGTCGAACGAGAACGCCGACGTATCCGCCAGAATAAGCGCACCTTCGCAGAAACGCTTCGGCGTCAAAGTGATGACGCCCGTTGACGCATCGACGTTCGGGGGCGCCGGCAACTCTGCCGGCGGCATTACCGCGTTGTTGTAAGGAACCGACCCCGTTGCGAAGTAGCGGATCTTGCCCTTCAGCGATCCGGTGAACCGGCCCTCTGTGCAGAGCAGGCTGGGACAGGGAGTCCCATCCGAGTACGTCGTTACCGCGGTCGAAATCACGCGACCTTTTACGTTCTGGCAGTCGGCAAGCGCGCTCGCTGAACTCAACGCGAGAAAGACGCAAACGACAACCAGGCTGGACAGTTTAGCCATGTAATTTCTCCAATGTGTGTGCCGCGGTTATCGTGCGAACGCACGCGCGGCAGATAGGAGCTATCGTAGAGATAGCCGTCTGACGCCGATATTCGTATTGGTGCCTACATACGTTTCCGGGCGCTCAAGTTCCGGGGCTTCTGCGTCGGTTTCGGCCGGTATTTGGCTTAGAATGGCGCAGTTGTCGAGCCAGCTGGAGACCCGCGGGTGGGAACGTTCGAGGAGCTAAAGCGCCGGAATGTGTTTCGCGTAGCGGCCGCCTACGTCGTCATCGCGTGGCTCATCGTCCAGATAGCGGATCTCATTCTCGGCAATGTCGGGGCGCCGCCCTGGGTCATCCGGACGCTCTTCCTGGTCTTGAGCATAGGCTTCGTGTTCGCGCTGGTGTTCTCGTGGGCGTACGAGCTGACGCCCGAAGGGCTGAAGCGCGAGAGCGAGATCGAAGGTGACGACTCGATCAAGCACGTCACTGCTCGTCGCCTCGACTACCTGACGATCGCTGCCGCCGTCTGCGTGGCCGGGATGTTCCTGTGGCAGCAGTTCGGCAGCCCGAGCACTATCGAGCCCCGGTCGCCGCCGGCGACTCGGCATCCGATGGCGAGACCATCGCCGTCTTGCCGTTCGTCAACATGAGCGCCGACGAGGACAACGAGTACTTCTCCGACGGTATCTCCGAGGAACTCCTGAATACCCTGGTGCGCATCGACGGTCTGCAGGTAGCGTCGCGGACGTCTGCGTTTTCATTCAAGAACCAGGATGTCGACATTCCGACGATTGCGTCACGCCTGAACGTCGATCATATCGTTGACGGCAGCGTCCGCCGTGCAGGGTCGCAGGTACGCATAACGGCGCAGCTGGTAGATGTGAGCTCCGACCGCCAGCTGTGGTCGGAGTCGTATACGCGTGAGCTCAGCGACATCTTCGCGATACAGGACGAGATCGCACAGTCGATAGCGGACGCGCTGGAGTTGACGCTACTCGGCGAGGGAGCCGGCCGCCGTACTGAGGATATCGAGGCACACGATCTCTACCTGCTGGGCCGCTTCGAATTTCATAAACGAACGCCCGAGTCCCTGAGTCGCGCGATCGGCCTGTTCGAGGAAGCCATCGAAAAGGACCCGGAGTACGCACTCGCGTACTCGGGTCTGGCGGATACCTACAGCCTGATATTTCAGTACGGCGATTTCGATCCGCTAGTTGCTTTCGAAAGGGCAGAAAAGAACGCACGCAAGGCGATCGAGCTTGCTCCGGACCTTGCCGAAGCCCACGCATCTCTCGGCCTCAGCCTGGCGACACAGCAGCTCGTTCCCGAGGCGCGGGAGCACTACCGCCGCGCCATCGAGATTAATCCGGACTATTCGATGGCGCTCATGTGGCTCGGTACGACCTTGTGGAACCGTCCGCTCGAGGCGCTGGAACTGTTTCGCGACGCTGAGCGGGTCGATCCGCTGCACCCGCTGATCGCGGAGAACATCGGCAACATGCTGTCGGTGCTCGGCCGTTACGACGAGGCAGCCGAACACTTCGATCAGGCGATTGCCGATAACCCTGATGTTGTTGTCATTCTGTTCACCCGCTCGGTGATGGAGTTCAATCGTGGCCGGTTCGACGAGGCCTACCGATATTCGCGAAGATCGTACGCACTCGATCCGTCATCGCCGCTTGCGATCCAGTCGATGACCTACGCTGAGATGGACGTCGGCAATCTCGACAGGGCTGAAAGATGGATCGAGCGTTTCGTCGAAGCGGCTCCCGATCATCCGGAGCAGACATGGCTCCGCTTCACACTGATGGAATCACGCAATGAAATGGCCGCGGCGATCGACTACCTGCAGCAGCGGCGCTCGCAAGTCATTCCACAGATCCGGCCGTTCATCGACATGAGTATCGCGGCGGCCGAGATTCGCCTCGGCAACCCGGAGGCCGCGCTAGAGGTTCTCAGGGGCGTCGCTCTCGAGCAGGTCGGCCCGGCCCGCTACCTGTTCGTGTTGAACCAGACGGCACTGGCGGAGCACGAACTGGGCCTCGGCGACGCCGTGGAGAGAACGACGGACAGGGCGTTTGAGATCCTCCAAGAGCTTCGAGACCAGGGGCACAACCAGTCCTGGCTTTATGAGCATGAGGCTGTTTACCACGCGACGCGCGGACAGATCGACGAAGCCATCGAGGCAATTCGGTCGGCGTTCGAAGGCGGTTCGAGAAATGTCTACGGCTTCTCGATCTTCTGGGTTCACGATCGCCTGCTCGGCGACGATCCGCGGTACCAGGAGATTCGCAGGTTCGTTGACGAGGACATCGAACGCATGCAGCGGGAAATCAACGCCGAGATCGAGGTCTGCAAGTCTGCCCCCGATGACTGCGTCCTTGCGGAGATCGACGACGTCTAGGCGGTATGCTCAGCGCGGCAGCGTGTCCACATAGCGATCGACCCAGCTGCACCAGCGTGCCGAAGTAACGTCGGGGACGGCAGGGTCGTCGCGAATGCCGAGTTTGAACTCGATCACGGACTTCCACTCGTCCGAACCCATGTCCGGGCCGTGCCCCATGCCATCGCCGGTGCCGAAGCGTGTTTCGAGCTCCCAGAACCAGGGCTCCGTGCAGGAGACGGGGCCGCCGTCGCCTTCGAGTTCGGGGTCGTAGACGATGGGCTCTAGAGGCGGTCGCTCGGCGGGCAGCAGCTGCCCACCGGTAACAAACTCGATGCCTGGCGTACCGAAATCCTCGCCGGACAGGTCGCGCAGCAGCCGAAACGCCCGCTGCGTCGGGTCGATCGACGGACCGGCCGGTCGTATCTGCACGGTCGATACGACGCTGCCGTCGACGAAGCGGCCTTCGCCGTCCAGCGTCGTCGTGAGAATCGGGGCGACACCCTTGATGCCCGCAACGCTGATGCCGTAGTAGGTCGCGAAGTTGCCGAGACTGTAGGCGATCAGGCGGTCGTTGTAGCGCTCCATGGCGCGAACGACATGCGGACCGTGGCCGATGACGAGGTCGGCGCCCGCGTCCACGACGCCGCGCGCGAAGCGGACGACGTCGCCGCGACGCTCACCGTAGTACTCCTCCTCGGCGAACGGTACGCGCGTGACATCGCGGCCCTCGGCGCCGCCGTGGAAGGATACGATGACGATATCGTGGCTGGCATCGAAGCGCGCGACGGTCTCCTTCGCGTACGCGTAGTCGAGCACCATGTTCGAATTGCGCGTCACGGCGTAGGCGAGCACGGCGACCTTGAGGTCACCCACCTCGAGACTCGCGAAATCGCCGACGCGACCGGAGTGTTCGATGCCCGCGTCGGCAAGAACCCGCATGGTCATCGAGCGGCCCGACTCACCGAAGTCCCGCGCGTGGTTGTTCGCGAGGCTCAGGACGTCGAAGCCCGCGTTGACGAAATGGTCGACATAGCGAGTCGGCGACCGGAAGCGATAACAGGCCGCCGGATTCGAGCAGCGCTTGCCGGGTTCGCCACCGTCGACGAGCACACCCTCGAGGTTGCCGAACGCGAGGTCTGCGGCGGCGAGGTAGGGCGTAACGTCCGCGAGAAAGCCGACACCGTCGTCATCCGGCAGGCGATTATCGGGGTAGTCCGTACCGAGCATCATGTCGCCGACCGAGGCGATCGTGATCCGCAGGTCGCGCTTGTCGGGTTCCGGCGGCGGCGCAGGCTCGGGTGGCGGTTCGACGATTACCTCGACGGGCGGCTCGGGCGGGGGCGGTTCGGGTTCGGGCGTCGTCGCGCAGGCCGCGAGCAACATCGCGGGGGCCGTAACGAGCCAGCGCCAGCTATTCGACAAAGCGAATTCTCAGGACGTCGATCTTCGCAGCCCGCAGCCGGCTGCGCAGCATGTTCAGCTCGTCCAGATCGGAGGTCGGGCCGATACGGACGCGGTGAAAGGTCCTGTCGTCGATCGTAACGCGCTGGATCTTGGCCTCGATGCCCTGCAGCGCGAGCTCCGCGCGGCGACGCTCGGCATCAGCGAACTCGGTGAACGAACCGGCCTGCAGCACGTAGCGGCCGGGTTCGACCACGGCCTGCGGTTCGACGTCGGCCGCGATCTCCGGATCGACGTCCGAGACGATCAGCTCGGCGCTCGGCAGCATTTCGTAGAAATCGAAACGGCTCTCCGGGCGAGGCTCGGGCTCGGCGGTCGCCACGGTCGTGGTTTCGCCGTTGTCGTCGAGTGCGTTATCGAGACTGGCCGGCTCCTGCGCTGCGACGCTCGACGGCCGTCGGTCGCTGACCCATACGGCCGCGGCAACGGAGAGACCGACGGCGAGGCCGAAGACGCCCCAGGCCCAGCCCGGGTACTCCGGCTGTTTCTTGCGGCTCGTTTTGCGCTTGCGACGTTTGGCCATTACATCGACTCCGGCGCCGAGACGCCGAGGATACCGAGGCCGTTCGCAATCACGTTACGTACCGCGACGCTGAGCACGAGACGCGCATCGCGCAGGTCGTCGGGATCCTTGAGAAAGCGATGGTCGTTATACCAACTGTGGAATTCGCTGGCGAGATCGCGCAGGTAGTGCACCAGCGTCTGCGGCGCACGGTTGTTCGCCGCGAGCTCGATAATCTCCGGGTACCGGCTCAGCTCGCGCATGAGCGCCTGTTCCTTGGCCAGCTCGAGCAAGCCGAGCTGCGTAAGGCCGTTGTCGAGGCTTACGGAAATGCCGTCCTCCTCGGCCTTCCTCAGCATCGACTGTATACGGGCATGCGCGTATTGCAGGTAGTACACCGGGTTGTCCTTGGTTTGCGACTTGGCGACGTCGAGATCGAAGTCCAGGTGCTGGTCGTTCGAGCGCATGACGTAGTAGAAGCGCGCGGCGTCGTTGCCGACCTCGGCGCGCAGCTGGCGGAGCGTGTCGAACTCGCCGCTGCGCGTGGACATCTGCATCTTCTCGCCGCCCCGGTACAGGGTCACGAACTGCACGAGTTCGACCTCGAGGTCGTCGCCGTCGTAGCCCATGGCCTTGAGGCCGCCGCGTACGCGGGCGACGTAGCCGTGATGGTCGGCGCCGAGGATATCAATCAGGTGATCGAAGCCGCGTTCGCGCTTGTCGAAGTGGTACGCGATGTCGGAGGCAAAGTAGGTCTTCACGCCGTTGTCGCGGACGACGACGCGATCTTTTTCGTCACCGAAGTTCGTTGCCGGGAACCACTCTGCACCGTCGCGCTCGTAGAGCATGTGGCGATCGCGAAGAACGGCAAGCGCGTCGTCGATGCGGCCGGTCTTCGTCAGGCTTTGCTCCGAGTACCAGGTATCGAAGACCACGCCGAACTCGGCGAGGTCGTCTTCGATGTCGGCGCGAATCGCCTCGAGCGACTGCTGGCGGACTCGATCGAAGCCATCGTCGCCGAGCAGCGCCTTCGCACGATCGACCAGCACACCGACGTAGGTTTCACGGGCGGCCTTGTTCGCGGCGCGTACCTCCGCGGTGTCGTCGGGCTTATCCTTACCGCCGTCGGCTGCCACGCCGTCGAGCACGGCGTCGGCCTCGCTGACGGCTATGCCCGTCGCGTCAATGTTCGCCGCGATGTCACGAATGTAGTCGCCGCGATAACCTGCACCCGGAAACGGTACGGCGGTGCCTTGTGCCTCCAGCCAGCGCAGCCAGACGCTGACGCCCAGGATGTCCATCTGCCGGCCCGCGTCGTTGACGTAGTACTCGCGCGATACCGGGTAGCCCATGGCCTCGAGCAGGTTGCCGACCGTCGCGCCGTAGGCGGCGTGGCGGCCGTGACCGACATGCAGCGGCCCCGTCGGGTTTGCCGACACGAACTCGAGCAGGATCTTCGGCGAGTTGCGGTGCGGGCGCCGCCCGTACTCGTGGCCGCGGTCGAGGATCGTCTCGATCTCCGCGTGGAACGCGGTCGGGCTCAGCGTGAAATTGATGAAGCCGGGTCCGGCGACGTCGGTCTTCGCGATCGCGTCCGTTTCCGGCAGGGCGGCGACGATAATCGCCGCGAGCTCGCGCGGGTTTTTCCTCGCGGGCTTGGCGAGGCGCATCGCGATGTTCGATGCAAAGTCGCCGTGCGAGGGATCGCGGGTGCGCTCGAGCGTGTCGACGGCCTTGATGCCGGCGGCGGCCTCGGCGAGGTCCGGCAGCGCGGCGAGCGCGTCCGAAACGAGTTGTGCAACCGTGAGCTTCATGTGTCGTGGGGCCCGGAACGAAGGACCGGGATTCTACAGCGATTGCCGGCGTCTGTCGGCCACTTCGCGGGTGTCGAGTCAGCCGAAGAGTCGGCTAGAACAGCTCTATCGGGTCGACGTCGATGGACCAGCGGACGCGCCGCGCGGTCGGGTCGTCCTCGAGTTCGGGACGAAGCCGGCCGAGCAATGCATGCAATGCGCGCCGGTCCGAGGCCTGCAGCAGCAGCTGCGCGCGATAGCGACCGGCCTTCCGCGCCATCACGGCGTCGACGGGGCCGAGCACACGAACGCCCTCCGTCTGGCCAATGCGACGCCTGGCCGCATCCAGGAATGCATGCGCATCGGTCTTCTTGTGCGCGGCGGAACGGATCAGGGCGAGCCGGGAGAACGGCGGCCAGTGCGTTGCCGCACGCTCCTCGAGCGCATCGGTGGACACACCGGCATAGCCGGCATCGATCAGCCGGCGCCAGAAGGGGTGCTCGGGAAACGCCGTCTGGATCAGGACTTCGCCGGCTGCATTCTCGCGGCCGGCGCGGCCCGCCACCTGCACGATCGACTGCGCCATGCGCTCGTCGGAACGAAAGTCGGTGCCGAACAGGCCCTGGTCCGCGTTGATGACGCCGACGAGCGTGAGTTTCGGGAAGTGATGACCCTTCGACAGCATCTGCGTGCCGACGAGGATGTCGGCGTCGCCGACGCGAGCGGCGGCGAGTGCGGCATCCATCGCGCCCTTGTGCTGCGTGGTATCGCTGTCGATGCGGGTAATCGTCCTTCCCGGGAATCGTTTGCGCAGCGCATCCTCGAGCCGCTCCGTGCCCGCGCCGACCGGCCGCACCTCCGCGCCGCATTCGCTGCACGCTGCATCGAGTGACCGCGACGAGCCGCAGTGGTGGCACTTGAGTCGCTGGTCGCGCGCATGCACCGTCATCCGCGAGTCGCAGCGCGTGCATTCCGCAATGTGGCCGCAGGACGGGCAGACCAGGGTTGGCGCGAAGCCTCGGCGGTTCAGGAACAGGAGCGCCTGGCCGCCCGCGGCGAGATGGTCCGAAACCGACGATGCGAGAACCTCGCTCAGCCCCTCCTCGGCCGGCGAGCGATTCAGGTCGACCAGCCGGATGCTGGGCGGCTCGGCGCCGCCGGCGCGTTCCGGCAGCGGCAGTCGCGTGTAGTTGGAGTCCTCGCAGTGCTTCATGAGCTCGAGGGTCGGAGTGGCCGAACCGAGCACGATCGGAACGCCGGCGCGGTTCGCCCGGGCAATTGCGAGGTCACGCGCCGAGTAGCGCAGGCCTTCCTGCTGTTTGAAAGAGTGATCGTGTTCCTCGTCGACGATGATGAGCCCGGCGTTCGGCAGCGGCGTGAAGACTGCCGAGCGTGTGCCGACCACGAGTTTTGCGTCACCCGAACGCGCACGCCGCCAGGCGTCGAGTCGCTCGAGATCGGTGAGTCCCGAATGCAGCAGCGCGGGACGGATACCGAGCCGCTTCTGCAGCCGGTCAATGAGCTGCGGCGTGAGGCCGATCTCCGGGACGAGCACGAGAGCCTGGCGGCCGGCATCGAGCACATCGCGGATGAGATGCAGGTAGACCTCGGTCTTGCCGCTCCCCGTCACGCCGTCAAGCAGGAACGCGGCAAATCCGTCGGCATCTCGCACGGTGGCAACGGCCTCTCTCTGTGCCGCATTGAGTTCAGGTCCGGGCGTAGCCGGCGCCGCGTCCGCTTCGTCGCGCGGGCCTGTCGTTCGTTCACTGCGGCTCGCGAGCCCCTTTTCGAACAGCGGCTTCGCCGCGCGACGCCAGTTCGGCAACGTCGCGGTCAGCGTGTCGGCATCCAGACCATCACCGCCCGCGTCGATGAGCGTCTCGAGCAACTCGGCCTGGCGCGGTGCCCGCTTCGCGAGTGCCTCGACGTCGGCGCCCTCGCCGGCATCGGTGATCGTGATGAACTCGAGCGTCGGGTACAGCCCCTTGCCCTGGCGCAACAGGGCCGGCAGCGCGGCCGCGGCGACCTCGCCGATGGGGTGGTGGTAGTAGTCACTGGTGAAGCGGATCAGCCACAGGTCGTCCTCTGCCAGGAGCGGCGCCTCGTCGAGGCTTTCGAGCGCGGTTTTGAGCCGCCCCTCGTCGAAGGACGACTCGGCGCTCGTGCCGACGACGAGCCCGGTCAGCGTCCGGCGGCCGAACGGCACGAGCACGCGCGATCCCAAGGCCGGCACAGGGCCCGGCGGCGCACGGTAGTCAAAGCGTCGCGACAACGGCACGTTGATCGCGACATTCAGGATCGGAGACTCGCTCAAATCAATAAAAACAATAGCTTGCCTCGGAGTCGGTACCCTTGTTTGACATAAGCAGCAGCAAAAAATGCGCGGCTGACTGTCAACCGCAGGCGTTCCGGGGCGTTGATGAGTTACTGAGACACGTTAGATATCCCCGGCAGGGAGTCAAGGGGACCATGACAAGGAAGGCCTATCAATGAGCGCTTGTGTGGGTGTATTTGCGGTATCGTCATCCCGCGAGAAACGGACGGGGGCGGAAGCGCTGCAACGCGAAGGGGAGCTGAACCGGTTCTTTGCCGAGGTCGAGCGGCGCGCACTGCGCATCGCGGAGATTGGCGTGCGCGACCGCGACGAAGCGCTCGATCTCGTGCAGGATGCGATGATCAAGCTGGCTCGCCGCTACGCGGATCGCCCGGCGGACGAATGGCCGCCGCTCTTCTACCGGATACTGCAAAACGGCGTTCGCGACTGGCATCGCCGGCAGAACGTCCGCAACCGCGTGATGGTGTGGTTCGGTCGCACGTCGGCAGATGACGGCGGCTATGATCCCGTTGCTGCCGCGCCCGACCCGATCGGCCGGACGCCCGACGAGGAGCTGGCCAACGAGCAGGCGATGGACAAGCTGGAGCTGGCGGTTGCCGAGCTGCCGACGCGGCAGCGAGAAGCGTTCATGCTGCGTACCTTCGAAGGCCTGGACGTTGCCGGCACGGCGACCGCCATGGGCGTCAGCCAGGGCAGCGTCAAAACACATTACTCCCGCGCGGTACACAGCCTGCGGGAAAAACTGGGAGAACACTGGCAATGACAGAGGCAAACGACGAACGCTTCGAGCAACAGGCGAAGGCCCTGTTCGACGACAGCGTCGACCGGCTCGATGCCGCCACGCTGTCCAAGCTCAATCAGGGCCGGCAGGCGGCGCTCGCCGAACTGTCGACGTCGCGCAGCCGCGCCGAATGGGTCCGCTGGGCACCTGCGACCGGACTGGCCGCGGCCGCCCTCGTCGCGGTCGTGATGCTGCGTGGCCCGGCGCCTGTCGATACGCCGACGATCAACGGAGCGGCGGCGGCGACCGACTTCGAAATCCTGATTGGCGAGGACAGCCTCGAGATGATCGAGGAGCTCGAGTTCTACAGCTGGCTCGACGTGGCCGACGCCGAAGTGCTGGACAATGTCGGCTAGCAAAGTACTGCCGGCAACACTGCTGGCCATCAGCGGTCTCGTACTCGCCGCTGATGGCGACAGCCCGGAGATGGATTTCCTCGAGTACCTGGGGATGTGGGAGGAGTCGGACGACGAATGGCTGATCTTCGAGGATGAGCAGGTCGCCATGGATGCCGACGAGCGGATCGATCCCGTACCGGAAGGTGAAGAATCGACGGAGAGCAAAGATGAAGGCTAGATGGACATTGATAGCGGCGGCGCTGTTTGCGTTCGCGACGGTCCACGCCGACGAGGGCGTGACCTGGTCGAGCCTGAGCGCCGAGCAGCAGGAGGTCCTGGGTCGCTTCGCCGACAACTGGGACAGTCTTGATGGCGAGCGTCAGCAGCGGCTGGCGACGGGTGCCGATCGCTGGCTGGGCATGAGCCCGGAGCAGCGCCAGCAGGCGCAGACGCGCTTCGCGCGCTGGCGGGACCTGGCGCCCGAGCGTCGCGAGCGCATTCGCGAACAGTGGCAGTACTATCGGAGCCTACCGCCCGATGAGCAGCAACGTATCCGCGAGAGCTTCCAGCGCTTCCGCAACCTGTCACCGGAGCAGCGCCAGGAACTTCGTGATCGTTTCGGCCGGCTGACGCCGGAGCAGCGCCGCGAACTCCGCGACCGCGTCCGCAACATGACGCCGGAACAGCGTCGCGAAATGCGCGACCGGATGCGCGACCGCCAGCGGCAGCAGCAACGCCGCGACGGAGCGCGCCGCCGCTAGGGCTGTCGGCCTATGTGAGTCACGCTGTATAGCTGATAGAGTACGCCGGTCCAGACGGAGGCGTACCTATGAAAATCGGGGTTCCCAAAGAGATTCACGCTGGCGAGCGACGCGTCGCGACCACCCCCGAGGTCGCCCAAAAACTCATCAAGCTAGGCTTTTCGGTCATGGTCGAATCCGGTGCCGGGGACGCCTCGAGCTACTCGGACAAGGCCTTTACGGACGCCGGCTGCAACATTGCGGCATCGGCCGGCGATGTATGGAGCGGCGCGGACATCATCCTGAAGGTTCGCGGCCCGGAGTCCGGTGAGGCAGACGGCCTGCGTGCCGACCAGACACTGATCAGCTTCCTGTGGCCCGGCCAGAATACGGAGCTGCTCGAGACGCTGACGAAGACCGGCGCCACCGTCATGGCGATGGACAGCGTGCCGCGAATCTCGCGCGCACAGAAGATGGATGCCCTCTCGTCGATGGCCAACATCGGCGGCTACCGCGCCGTTGTCGAAGCCGCCCAGCACTTCGGGCGCTTCTTCACGGGCCAGATCACGGCGGCCGGCAAGGTACCGCCGGCGAAGGTGCTCGTCATCGGTGCCGGCGTTGCCGGGCTCGCCGCCATCGGCGCCGCCAAGAGCATGGGCGCGATCGTTCGCGCCTTCGACACCCGGCCCGAGGTGAAGGAGCAGGTCGAGAGCATGGACGCCGAGTTCCTGATGCTCGACTTCGAGGAAGACGAGGACGGCTCGGGCGAGGGTGGCTACGCCAAGGTCATGAGCGAGGAGTTCATCAAGGCGGAGATGGCGCTGTTCGCGGAGCAGGCCAAAGAGGTGGACATCATCATCACGACGGCGCTGATCCCGGGCAAGCCGGCGCCGCGTTTGATCACGGCCGAGATGGTCGAGTCGATGCGCGACGGCAGCGTCATCGTTGATCTTGCCGCCGAACAGGGCGGCAACTGCGAGCTGACCGAGCCGAACCAGGTCGTCGTGAAGAACGGCGTTTCGATCATCGGCTACACGGATCTGCCGAGCCGGCTCGCGGCACAGTCGAGCCAGCTGTACGCGACCAACCTGCGGCACCTGCTCACGGACCTGACGCCGGAGAAAGACGGCAACATCGTCGTCGACATGGAGGACGAGGTCATCCGCGGCGCGACGGTCTGCAAGGACGGCGAGACTACCTGGCCGCCGCCGGCTCCGAAACTGTCGGCGGCGCCGCCGAAGGCGGAACCTGCACCGCCTCCGGTCGTCGAGGAGGAGAAGCCGAGCGTGTTCGGGCCGATCGCTGCGATGGCCATCGGCGGACTCGCGCTGTTCGGCCTCGGCGCCGTCGCACCGCCGTCGTTCATGGCGCACTTCACGGTGTTCGTGCTCGCCTGCTTCGTCGGCTACATGGTCATCTGGAACGTGACCCCGGCGCTGCATACGCCGCTGATGAGCGTCACCAACGCCATCTCGAGCATCATCGTGATCGGCGCGCTGTTGCAGATCAGTTCGACCGACAAGCTGATCATGTGGATTGCAGCGTTCACGATACTGATTACCAGTATCAATATCGCTGGCGGCTTTGCCGTCACGCGTCGCATGCTCGACATGTTCCGGAAGTGAGGTCGCGATGAATACGGAAGGCATAGTCACCGCCGCCTACATCGCGGCAACGATCCTGTTCATTCTCGCCCTCGGCGGCTTGTCCAACCAGGAGACCGCCCGCCGCGGCAACTGGTACGGGATCGTCGGCATGGGCATCGCGCTGGTAGCTACGATACTCGGCGTCGTCGAGCGCCACTACGAGATCCTGCTCATCGCGTTGGTGATCGGCGGCAGCATTGGCCTCGTGCTCGCACGACGCGTGCAGATGACGCAGATGCCCGAGCTCGTCGCTATCCTGCACAGCCTCGTGGGCCTGGCCGCGGTTGCGGTCGGCTTCGCGAACTTCATGGATCCGTCCGTGCACTTCGAAGGCGTTGAGCTGACGATCCATGACATCGAGACCTATCTCGGTATCCTGATCGGCGCCGTGACCTTCTCCGGGTCGGTCATCGCGTTCGGCAAGCTGTCCGGCCGAATCGGCGGCAAGCCGCTGCTCCTGCCCGCTCGCCACTGGCTGAACCTCGGCCTGTTGATCGCGGCAATCTGGTTCGGCCGTGAGTTCGTTGTCCAGTCCGCGGCAGGCGATGGCATGACGCCGCTCATCATCATGACCGTCGTTGCGCTACTGTTCGGTATACACATGGTCATGGCTATTGGCGGTGCGGATATGCCGGTCGTCGTCTCGATGCTCAACAGCTACTCGGGATGGGCGGCGTCGGCGACGGGCTTCATGCTGTCCAACGACCTGCTTATCGTTACCGGCGCGCTCGTCGGCTCGAGCGGCGCGATCCTGTCCTACATCATGTGCCGGGCGATGAACCGCAAGTTCCTGAACGTCATCGCGGGCGGCTTCGGTACCGGCGGCGGTACGGCCGCGGCCGGCGGCGACGAGGATGGTGAGATCGTCGCGGTCGATGCGTCGGAAACGGCAGAGATGCTGGTCAACGCGAAAGAGGTCATGATCATCCCGGGCTACGGCATGGCCGTCGCCCAGGCACAGCACACGGTCTTCGAGATCACCAAGACGCTGCGCGAGAAGGGCGTCAACGTGCGCTTCGGTATCCACCCGGTCGCGGGCCGCATGCCGGGCCACATGAACGTGCTGCTGGCCGAGGCCAAGGTGCCTTATGACATCGTTTTCGAGATGGACGAGATCAACGACGATTTTCCCGACGTCGACGTGTCGGTGGTCATCGGTGCAAACGACATCGTCAACCCGTCGGCGCAGGAAGTTCCCGATAGCCCGATAGCCGGCATGCCGGTGCTCGAGTGCTGGAAGGGCAAGACGACGATTGTGCTCAAGCGCAGCATGGCCACCGGCTATGCGGGCGTGCAGAACCCGCTGTTCTTCAAGGAGAACACCCGAATGCTGTTCGGCGATGCCAAGGACAGTCTCGACGAGGTGCTCAAGGCGCTTTAGAACTTGTTCGGTTAAGTGACGAGCTTTGTTGCTTTTTCCGGGAGGGTTGGCACACTCTGATTCACGAGCCTGCAACATAACTGGTGCAGGCTACGCGCGAACGGAAATCGAGGTGTGGCAATGCTCGCTGGAATGGCTTCCGATATATCGCAGCAAGTACTGCGAACCGATGTAGCCGGGATGCCACTGGAGTGGATCGACTACCGCGAAGCGGTCCGCCTCTATCACTCTGAACAGGTCGCCTACGACTGCGGAACCCGCCTCTACACCGTCTTCGGCGGCTACAGTTCCTTAAGCGGCGACCGCTCCCTTATCGAGGTCAACTCGATCATCGCGACTCACGGCACGAGCCAGAGCCTGTCCAGAAATCGCGACAAGTATGTCCCACCGCTCAACAATCGAACGCTGTTCAAACGCGACGCCAACCTGTGCCTGTATTGCGGAATGCGATTCCCGACCCGGGACCTGACGCGCGATCACATCACGCCGGTGTCCCAGGGCGGCAGGGACGTCTGGTCGAACGTCGCGACAGCCTGCCGGCGCTGCAACAATTACAAGGGTGGCCGTACGCCCGAGCAGGCGTCGATGCAGCTCATCGCCGTGCCGTTTACACCGAGCTATGCGGAGTACATTTACCTGAAGGGCCGTCGTGTCCTCGCCGACCAGATGCAGTACCTGCTGGCGCATATTCCGCGCTCGAGCCCGCTGCACGCGCGACTGACGGGTCACCTGTTCTCGGGTGAACACGTCATCGATACGCACTTTCACGATTAGCCGCACAAGCGTCGGAAGAACCATTCCGCTGCGATCTTCTCATGCTGCCCGCTTACGTCGTTGAAGAGATAGCCGCCGTCGTTCGCGGCGGTTTCCACGATCGATTCGAGGTGGCATACCTGTTCCGCGAGGGTCGATACGAGCCCGGCGAACTCGATCCCGACGAGGTCAATACGGCCGTCGAGGCGGCATTCGCCGCGTGGGAGCAAGAGAAGCAGGACTGGCCGGAGGTGACGGACTGCGACCGTCTCGACACCGCTTTCGCGGCGCTGAACAAGCGCGGCATCATCGCGCTACAGAATGCCGGTTATACGCAGAGCGACGGCTACGAGGACGTGGGCGAAGCGTACGCGAACCACGCCAATCGGTCGTCGGTGCTGGGCTACTGTTTCTACCACGGCCAGGACCTCGAACGAGCTGTCGGCGGTGGCGGTTTGTACCTGGCGTTCGGGCCTGTCGATCCCGAGGATGAGGAAACGAAGGGACCCGAGGTCGGCAACATCATCAAGGAAGAACTGCAGCGGGTCGGCTTCGCCGTGGACTGGGACGGGACATTTGCGAAGCGGATCGCCGTTCCTGCGTTGAACTGGCAGCGGCGCTAGGGTTTATCTTTGCTTGCAGTAGTGCGGCATCTCGTTCGACTTGCCGTGATAGTAGAAGCTGCCGCGGCGTCCGGCGGAGTAGACCAGCGTGTAGCCGGGTGTCTCCTCGCTCGCTGCCGGCATGTCCTCGGTACAGCCGACGCGAGCTGGCTGATAGAGCCAGTTCTCACGTCCGCCGAAACGTACTTCTGACACGTCCACCCGTAAACGCTTCGCAAGATCTTCGCGCGCGTACACCATCTGGCGGAGCTCCAGGTCCTTTTCGGCGGCTCGCTCCGCCTCGGCAGCGGGATCGCGCTCGATATAGGTAATCCTTATCGCGCCGCAGGGCCGTATCGGCGATTGATGAACGTAGCCTTCAGGGCAGGGCTCATAGGTTCGCTCCTCCACGATTGCGCCGATCGCTTTCCATTCAGCGATGTTTGCCTGTCGGAGCTTCCCCCAGTCGCCAGGCTTGCCGGCCCCCATGTAGGCCAGCCGAGAGACCAGCTGGGAGTGCTTTTGAAAGGTCTCGGTGATGATCAGCTCTTCGGGGCGCTCCAGGTAAACCTCGCGAATCCAGCGAATATGCTCCTGGCCGGCCAGCGAGGTTTCATACGCAGGATCGATCCAGAGTTCCTTGTCCGGTGCCGTCCAGCGGGCCGGCCGTAAGGTCACGACCGGTGCCCCGGCCGCAATCTCCGCGTGAGTCGGCCGGTACTTGGGATGCCGCAGCTCCGCGCGGAGCGGGCTGGCCCTCCCGGGGACCTCGACGACGAAGCTGTCGGCGGATTCGAGTACGCGGTCGTCAACGCGTCGTCGTTCCCCGTTTTCCGAAACTGCGAACAGCTCGAACACGCCGCCGCGAATGTAATTGTCCGGCGCCACGATGCGCACTTCGACCGGCGATGCCCACGCGCAGCCGAAGGCGAGCAGGAAGAAAGAGACCAGAGCCGTGATGCGCTTTGCCATTGCGTTGCTCTCCGGGGAGGATGCGCATTGAATAGCAACTACGGCGATTCGCGTCTACTTACCCGTCGACACTTACGTGAATTGCCGATTCGCCCTTGAGCGTCGCCGTATAAAGGTGCTGGTCCGGGTCCGCGATGCACTCGAAGGACAAGCCCCACTCGTTCTGCCGGTCGCCGTTCCTCGGGATGATGAGTGCCGCGAATCTGAAGGCCTCGCCGAATTCGGGCTGTTCTCCGAACCACTCCTCGAAGGTCTGGAGGAGTGCCGGCGCTACTCGCGCAAACTCGTCTTCGTAGCGACGTTCGAACTCCCGGTAGAACTCGACGTGCGCCTCATTGGGCCCATTCTCTCCGGCGTAGATCGTCAGTCCAATCTCGAGATCGAGCGGCGCAAAGACGATGCTGTCGGCTTGCCACATATCGTGATCATCACCGGCCACGTCGCTCATTAGCTCGCCGAACACCGGGTGCACCATGTCCGGTTTGAACAGACGCTCGCGAATGAGCCGTGCGATGTTGTCAAAGATGCCCAATGCGTCGGCCGCCGTTACAGGTAGGTCGGGCTCGGCACGAACGGACCTGCTTCGTTCGCTGGCAGCAGGGTGAAGTCATTCGCGAAGACGCGCTGAATCATCCAGGCGGTCAGTGGTTCGATGGCGTCGGCGATGGCATCGAGCTGGTCGGAACGGAAGTACTGCGCCGCGTCTGTTTCGCGCCGGTCGGGCGTCGGCGTGCCGTCCACGTGTGCGCAGAGAAACAGGAGTCCGACCATACCCGGCCATGGATCCGGTAGCTCCTGCAGGCCGAGCAGGCCCTCCATCTTCGCGATGATTCCCGCCTCTTCCCGTATCTCGCGGAGCGCCGCGGCGGTCGGCGACTCGCCGCCTTCGACCTGGCCCCAGGGCATGGTCCACTGGCCTTCCAGTGAATGCCCCGGGCTTTGGCGGACGAGCAGGATGCTGTCAGAGTGCCTGACGACGGCGCCCGTGCAGAGAATGGTCTCGGCCATGCGCGTTTACTCCGGCTCGCCGGTTGTGCGGCGCACGGAGTCCATGATCGTCTTCTCGGTCACTCCAGGGAATATCGTATTGAAACGGAACCGGAAGACCTCCTCGTCCTCGAAGAAGCAGGCTGTCTCCGACGAGGCCTCTCTTCCGGACGGGCCGAAATAACTGAGCAGCGAGTACTGAGGGTTGAAGAAGTGCCCGTCGCCGGGTGGAACGCTGATCGTGTACTCCGATTCGGTAACGCCTTGCTTGTTGATGCCGTCAGGGTTGCCCTCGGTCATCGGCTTGGTCGAGGTTCGTTTGCAGACAATCTCGTCCTCTTCGGTGGCACCGGTGTAGTCGAACTCGAAGCCGTACCAGGTGCAGTGTTTTTCCTCGCCGGCCCAGATACACCGACCCTGACCCGTCACCTGGATCGTCTCGGTCTCGACGCAAATCCAGCCGACCGGCATTGTGCGTCCATCGCGCAGTTCGAGCTCGAGGTCGCAGACCAGGCCGGCCCGAAAGTTGTCGATCTCGAGCGCAGCCATATCGATGGACGAAAGCGCGGCGACGAGGCCTACCAGCATGCATGCGATGTTGCGAATCATTGCTAACGTATCTCCGGATCTACCGCTGCTGGTAGTCGAACAGCTGGATATCCGCGTTGCCGCCTTGCATCGAGCGGGCGGTCTTCAGCGTTTCCAGCGCAAGCCTGTCGCCCTTCAAGTATGCATTGAAAAACAACAGCTCCCACGCGTCCCGGTCCTGCCAGGAGCCGCCCTCGAAGACATGCGGCTGGTCGACCAGCTCGATGACGTAGGTCGGGCCGCCCAGCTGCTTCATTGCCGGCAGGATATAGGACGCCAGTGTGACCTCGTCCCGGGACCCGTAGGCGCAGAGGACGGGCACGGTCACGTTCGCCAGATCACGGTTCTGGTCGCCGAATGCAAAGACCTCGTTGCTGTCGTATTCGCCGCCGACCCAGGGCGCCGCTAGCACCGCGGCCTTGATGCGCTAGTCGGTAACGCTCGCCGGGTTGCCCTTGAAGCGACCGCCGCTGACGGCGAGCGATGTGAAGCCGCCGAAGCTGTGGCCCGTGATACCGATATTGTCGGCGTCGATGTGAGGGCCGAAGGTATCGCTCTCCAGCAGCGCGTCGACGACGGCCTTCGTCAGCAGCGGCCGCAGGAACGACACATGGTCGTTGGCCTCGCCCGATAGCGCCGTGCGATCGTCGGCATAGTTCAGGACCGCGACGATGTAGCCGTGGCTTGCGATTGCCTGTGCATGTCGCACGTCGTAGAGCCCGTGCGCAGAGGCACCATGCGCCAGCAGCACGAGCGGATAGCGCGCAGCGGGATCGGCGAAGTCGGGCGCCTCGCCGGGCTCGAGCATGTCCTCGAAGTCGCCGTATTGGCCGTCCTCGTATGGAAACCGATAGCGATTCGGCTCGTCCCTACCTGCCGATGGGTAGGCGATGAAATTCACGACGGGCAGCGCCTGGCCGCTTGCAGGACCGTAGAGGGCGGAATCACCGGGGACCTGCACATTGACGATGAATGCGGCCTCGGGATGCTCGAGAATGTCGTTCAGGGATCCCCCTTGGCCGAGCAGGATCGCGTGCATGCGTTCATCGCCGAGATCGTGTTCGACGGCCACCCGCAGGTTGGTCGTCCCGACCGGGTGCGGGCCGGCACCGGGTGGCTCGGCTTCCTGCGCGGTCGCCGCAGAGAATACGAGAGCGACCAATGACCAGCACCGCCAGTGTCCCTGCATGGTCACTCCGCTTCGTCGTTGGCGATACGCTTCAGCGCACCGCAGAGGGCGTCGAGTTCCTGCTGGTCGACGACGTTGTCGGCGCAGATAGCGCGCACGCCTTCGCCGATGAGATTCGCCGGCCAATGCTCCGCGACCTGCGGATGGTCAGCCAGCCAGCGATCCAGCTGCGCGAATTCGACGATGCTCAGGTCGTCGTCCTCGACCATGGTCCTGATCATCGCCATCAGGTCCTCGATGGCAGCGTCGGTGTTTGTGGCGGTGTCGTCCATCGGCCCATGATAGACGCATGCGCGGTTAATTGAGGAATCGAGCAGGCATTTTCGGATCTGACCAGCGATTTTCAGATCCGACCAGCACACAAAGCCGCCGATCTGTCACACTGATTGCAATAGACATGGACTCACTCGATACGGCAATTCGACTAATGGTCATCGGCCAGATCCTCATGATCTCGCTGGTGCTCGCCGCGCGCGGCCCGCGCGCGGTATCAATACCGCTTGTGCTGCTGCAGGCGAGCGTTGCTGCCTACCTGGTCAAATCCTCGGTAACCCTGACGGCCGCCTTGCCCGCGGTGGAAGCACCGGTCCTCTTGCTTGCGATGGCGGCGCCCTACCTTGTCTGGGCCTGCGCGAACATCCTGTTCGAGTTCGAACGACCGCCAATATGGGTCATGATCCTGTTCCCCGTTGCGACCGTCGCGATGTGCGCTTTCGAGATCGTACTCGGCAGCGCACCCGTACTGGTTCGAACCGCATCCATCGGTTTCTCGCTGTTTGTCGTGCTGCACGCCATCTACTCGATCGTTCGCGGCAGCCTCGACGACCTGTCTGAGCGGCGACGCCTGTTTCGCCTCTGTTTCGTCTCGTGCATTGCGCTCGCCGCCGCATATATCCTGGCAATGGAGCTCGTCTTCGTCGGTCAGGACACCACCCCGAGCTGGGTGCCGATGACCAACACCTTGTTAATCGCGATCGTCTACCTGGCGATATCGGTACCGCTCGTAACCCGTCCCGCAGATCTCCTCCCGGACGAGCGCTCACCGCCCGAGGCGGCGAACGACCCGGGGCTCGATCTCGCGGAACAGGAGATGCACAAGGCACTCCTCGAGGCCATGGAGAACCGTGCCTATGCACGTACGGGTCTCACGATCCGTCAGCTGGCCGAGGAACTCGGCTGGCCCGAGCACCAGCTGCGAGCACTCATCAATCAGCGTCTCGGCTTCAAGAATTTCAGCGCGTTCCTGAACGGCTACCGGATCGACGAGGCGCGGCGCCGGCTTGCAGACCCGAAAGAGGCCCGCGTACAGATCCTGACGATCGCGCTCGACGCCGGCTTTGCGTCGCTGCCGCCGTTCAACCGCGCGTTTCGCGAAGCGGCCGCTATGACGCCGAGCGACTATCGTCGCGAGCAGCTCAAACCTGCCGATGTCGTCACCCAGCTTCGACAA
Source organism: Woeseiaceae bacterium (assembly GCA_030066625.1). Lineage (GTDB taxonomy): Bacteria > Pseudomonadota > Gammaproteobacteria > Steroidobacterales > Woeseiaceae > UBA1847. The sequence continues at coordinate 91 of JASJBG010000010.1, read as the reverse complement.
TCCTGATCGATTCTGAAAAACGCCGGTTGGTTTCGATATCCGCCGACATCTTTCATATCTGATGAGATTGAGGGGACGGCCCCCCTTACGC
>JASJBG010000013.1 GCA_030066625.1 Woeseiaceae bacterium | reverse complement strand
TCATCATTGCCGTCGCCATTCTTGCAATCCCGATCTGGGGAGCGCTTCGCGTCATGCTCGGCCCCGCCGAGGATTGAAGCGACTGGAAAATTCGAAAACCACGAATGTAAGTAATCGTATCCGGTCACGAAGTCGTCGCTGACTTTGGGTAGTCTTCGCTTCCCTCGAAATGACTTCTGCACAAGGAACCGCCATGGCTTTCGAACTCCCCGCCCTGCCTTACGATCATGACGCGCTCGCGCCGTTCCTGTCGGCCGATACGCTGCGCACGCATCACGGCAAACATCACCAGGCGTACATCAACAAGCTCAACGCTGCCATCGAAGGCACACCGTATGCCGGCAAGTCCATCGAAGAAGTGATTCGCCTGGCGCTGGCGAATGGCGAAACCGCTGTCTTCGACAACGCGGCGCAGACCTTTAACCACACCTTCCTCTGGCACAGCATGGCGCCGAAGGGCGATAGCGCCCCGTCAGCCGAGCTGGCCTCCGCTATCGATGACGCCTTCGGCAGCCTTGACGGCTTCCTGAAGGCCTTCAAGCAAGCGGCGACGACGCAGTTCGGCAGCGGCTGGGCCTGGCTCGTCCAGGACGACAGCGGACTCGCGATCGTCAAGACGGGCAATGCCGACACGCCGGTCGCTCACGGACAGCGCCCACTGCTGACGCTCGACGTCTGGGAGCATGCCTACTACCTCGACTACAAGAACGACCGTGGCGCGTATGTCGACGTGTTCCTGGACGGATACGTCAACTGGGCTTTCGCCAACGACAACTTCGCGGCGGAGCAGGCAGCGGCCTGACGAGCTATCGCGATTCCGAATCGGGCGAAGACTCGTCAAGACGCGCATCGATACGTCCGACTAGACGCGACATTTGTCTGCTACAGGGGCCCCTGCCGGGCAATCGGCAGGGGCTTTTTGCTGATGGTCGCGCTATCTTGGCTGCCTGCCCTGCGACGGAGGATTTCGAATGAAGGCCCTGGCAATTCTCGCATTGCTGGTAGCGGGCGTCGCCTGCGCCCAGGATGACTCGCCTGAGCAGGAGTCAGGCGTGATGACGGCGGAGCGCCTGGGCGAGCTCGTTCAACGAATTGACGAAGACGCGGTGCAGCAGGGACCGTCGTGGTTGTTCGTCGTCGACGGGCTGGAGACGATGCTCGTGTACGACACATCCGCAGACCGCATGCGCATCATGATTCCGATCAATGACGCCGAGGCACTGCCCCCGGAGGAACTCGTGCGCCTGATGCAGGCCAACTTCGACTCCGCGCTGGACGCACGATATGCCATCGCGAACGGCCTGCTCTGGGGCGTCTTCATCAGCCCCCTAAGTACGCTCAGCGATTCGGAGTTCCTGCTCGGCGTGGGTCAGACGGTAAATGTCGTCAAGACTTTCGGTCACGGCTATTCGTCCGGCATGTTCATTTTTGGCGGCGGCGATAGTGAAGCGCTCGAGCGCAAGCGATTGCTCGAAGAACTCGAGCGGCTCACCGAAGAGTCGACCTGATCAGATCCGGCTGCGTGGCTCGCTGGCGCAGCTCTCTACCTCGACAGCACTTTCCACCGGCTCGGATCCGCGCATCCGATCCACCAGCGCCTGGAGGCGAGTAGTCCAGCACGTCTCGTAAACCGAGCAGTAGCAGAGCGCTACGTCGAACTCGCGATCGTTGATTGCCCGGCGTATCTTCTCGGCGGCATCGCCGTTGGCGCTGCCGACGTCGCCCTTGATTTCGAAGATGACCTCGCGTTCCGCATCAGCCGCCTGGACGCGCCCCGTAATCATCGACTGGTAATAGCCAACGTCGTGAACGGCGTCGCCAATGATACTCTCGACCGCAAGCGCCCAGGATTCTCGCTTGCTGCCGGCGGCGATTACGGCCGCTGTCTCGATCTGGGCGGGACCGACGCCTGTGTTTCGGGCCCAGATTCGCACGCTGCCCGGATTGAGGGAGGCGGAGACTTCGACGCTCGGCCACACGGATGCGCGGTGCGCCTGGCGCTCGAGCGCAGCTTCGTACACTGCAACGAACAGACCACATACGCTGAGCACGATCGCTGACAGTGCGATAATCATCTGCGGCTCGCGGAGGAACGAGCCGGTTCGCTTTTCGGTTTCCTCGCTCATCGTGCCTGATGCTACCACGCACGTCGGCGGCCCTGTCCGGGTGTAGACTTTAGCTCCGCACATCAATGGGGCTGACGATGAGCAAACCCGTTATCAATCTCGACGAACTCGATTTCGACAGCTTCGGAAAGGGCGAGAAGTTTCACGCGGAGCGCGCGGCGGTCGCATCCCGAATCGGCGCGACCTTGCTCGGCTATGCGGTGGTACGGCTGCAGCCCGGCAAGCGAGCGTGGCCCTATCATTCACATCACAACATCGAGGAAGTGTTCTATGTCCTGTCCGGGACCGGCACACTTCGCCACGCCGATGCGGAGTACCCAATTCGTGCGGGCGACTTCATCTGCTCACCGGCGGACCCGGAGCAGCCGCATCAGATCATCAATACATCCGATGAAGAACTTGTCTACATCGCAATGAGTAACCAGCCGGGCACCGACGTGATGCTCTATCCGGACTCGGGCAAGTACGGCGTTTGGCACGGTGACTGGGCAGACCCCGCGTCGCCGGATAACTTCAAGGTATTTGCCCGCGAGGAGACTGCTGTTGACTATTGGGACGGCGAGGCAGAGGACTGAGAGACTGGTGAAACTGCGAGACATGAAAGGGCTGGGACCAAAGTCCGAGTCGCAGCTCAAGGCGGTCGGTATCGATACACCGGCGGTGCTCGGAGATGTCGGCGCCGTCGAGGCATTTAGACGGCTTGCCGAACTCGGCGATGCAACACCGAGTCTCAACTTTCTGTATGCCATGGTTGGCGCGCTCGAAGACCGTCACTGGGCGGAGATCGCACGTGAGGAACGCGAGCGCCTGCTCAACGAGCTCGAGGGCTATCGCGAGCTCGATGCGCTATTCGTTGACGATGCCTGATATGGGCTATGCTTGTGTAATCAGCGGTCACCCGTAGACTGCGTCAAATAATAAGAATCCCTGGGGAGGTGCAATATGAACCGGAGACACTTCTTTACCGGTAGTCTCGCCGCTGCCGTTACCGCGAGCCTGCCAGCGAGCGCCTACGCGCAACTGCTGCATTCCATGACGACGGTTTCGTCGAGCATCGTCGGCAATACCGGAGACGGCGCCGAAGTCGAGATCGAACAGGCTGCGGTCGAGGAACTCAAGGGAGCACTGCGGGGCCGCCTGCTGCTGCCGGGCAGCGATGGCTACGACGTAGCCCGACGCGTGTTGAACCCGTCCATCGATCGCTTCCCCGCGCTCATCGTACAGCCCTCGGGCGCGGCCGACGTACAAAACGCCGTTACGTTCGCCCGCGAACGCGGCCTGCTTCTGGCCGTTAAATGCGGCGGCCACAGCTTCTCCGGAAAATCGACCTGCGACGGTGGCCTGCAAATCGACCTGTCGTCGATGCGCCACGTGCGGATCGATCGCGGCGCGCAAACGGCCCACGTTGCCGGCGGCTGCCTCCTCGGGGAACTCGACCACGAAGCTATGGCGCACGGGCTCGTTACGACGGCAGGCACCGTGTCGCATACGGGTGTAGGTGGTCTCACCCTTGGTGGGGGATTCGGCAGGCTGGCCAGGAAGCACGGTCTTGCGCTCGACAACGTCAGGTCCGTCGACATTGTGACGGCCGATGGGCAGCTGCGACATGCCAGCGCCGACGAGAACCCCGACCTTTACTGGGGCGTTCGTGGTGGCGGCGGCAACTTTGGCGTCGTGACATCGTTCGAGTTCCAACTGCACCCGATGGACCGTACCGTGATTGCCGGTGATGTGGTCCTGCCCATCGAACGAGCCAAGGAGTTCATGCGCTTCTACGCCGATTACAGCCGCGAAGCACCCGATGAACTCTCCCTCGATTTCATAATGCCGTCGGCCCCGGGGCAGCCGGGCGTCGCAATCATCCACGCGGTCTGGTCCGGCGACCCCAGGCAGGCCGACCGGGTGCTCGCGCCGCTCAACAGGATTGCGAACCCCATCGCCAATACGATCGGGGCGAAAGACTATGTCGCCCTGCAAAGAACCTGGGACAACTCGGATCCGCGACAGGGCGGTGACTATCTCAAGTCGGGCTTCGTTTACGATATCGATGACCGCCAGATCGATGCCATCATCGACGGCTTCGAGCCGCACCCCGACCGGGCAACAAATTTCTTCTTCCAGGCGTCTGGCGGCGCCATCGGCAGGGTTCCCGTCGACGCGACCGCATTTCCCAGCCGGGCCGCGATCAACGCACCAACGGTCGTCGTCTCGTGGAACAAGGGCGTCGATCCGGATCCGCACATCGCCTACATTCGCGAGTACTGGGCGACCATCGAGCCTTTCACCAGGGGGTTCTACATCAACGTCGAGGAGCTCAGCGCGGGCGACAGCCTGGTGTCGAACTTCGAGAAAAACTACGAGCGACTCGTCAGCGTGAAAAACGAGTATGACCCGACGAACCTGTTCCGGCTGAACTCGAACATCAAACCGACCGTCTGATGGCAATGCAGAGGCTGGCACTCGCGCTGTTTGCGCTGCTGGGTGTCAGCCTCATCGTCGGCGGGGTCTTGTACCTCGTGACCGACAGGTTCATGCCGTATCATGCCGCGGCGCTGCAAACGGAGTGGGATGCGCTCGAACCGAACCTGCAGGGCCTGATCCTCGGTCTCATCAAAGGACTCGGTGCCGGAAGTCTCGTGGCAGGTTGCGCAACGCTTTACATGGTCATCGGCGCACTGCGTGGCAAGCTCAGACCCTACCGACGATTGCTACCCATCGTCGCGACCGGATACTCGGCGTTACTTTGCTACGCGACGTGGACAGTGTATACGAGTACGCCGGCTAAACCGCCATTGCTGCTGACGATTGCCTACGTGGTCATCGCGGTCTTCGCGTCGACGATACTCAACGTTCAACGGACGGTTCCCTCTGACGCCAGGACGTAAATGCGGATTGCGTGAACGTTGTTGGTAGCCGCCCCCGGATTCCAACCGGGAAACGTCCGGGTCTGAGCCGGACAGGTATGGCAATTCCCTTCAGACGGCCGTTGGTGTGTGGTCGAGCGCCGTGGAGTGGAACCACGATCTCGAGGGTCAGAGCCTCGCGTCATCGCCATTAGACCAGCGCTCAAGAATTGGTACGGCTGGCAGGAGTTGCACCTGCATCCTCAACCTTCGCAAGGTCGGACTCTGTCTTTTAAGCTACAGCCGTAGAAAAGGAGGGGGACTCGAATTGCTCTCATCCCCCTCCCAACGGACTGAACTTACTGCTTCATGCGAACCAGGTCGTTCAGTACCGAGTCGAGACCACCGTAAACCGAGATGTTGCCGATCTTGTCGGTAATCTTCTCGAGCGTCTCCAGCTCCTTGAGACGCAGTGCCACGGCGTTGGTCTCCATCACCTTGGCGGTGTTGAGCAGCGAACGCGTTGCGTTCGTCTCCTCACGGCGGCGAATCACGTTGGCCTGGGCAGCCTTCTCGGCCTCAACCACCTTGCCCAGGAGGTCCTTCATTTCGCCAGGCAGGATGATGTCCTTCACGCCAACCGACTTCACCGTGATACCCATCGCCTCGAAGCGTGCCTTCAGGTGATCGGCTACCGACGTGTCGATAACCGTCTTGTCCTCCAGCAGCGCGTCCAGGGTACGGGTACCAACGGCGCCACGCAGACCGAACTGCACCTCCTTGTACAGGTGATCCAGTGGATCCTTGGCTGCGCGAACCGCCTTCTCGACGTCGGTCAGCTGGTAGGTCGCGGTCAGGTTGATGCGCAGGGCAACCTTGTCCTTGGTCAGGATCTCCTGGCCCGAAACCTCCAGCGTCTGCACGCGGGTGTCGAACAGCTCGACCGAAACGCCACGCTCCACTGCGAAGAACGCGTGGAAGCCGGCATCCAGCGAGCGGGTCAGCTCACCGTCAACGTACAGGAGACCGATGTGGCCGTCCGGTACGACGCGTGCGTAGATCGCCTTGTCGGCAATGGCCTTCAGCTGAGCGTCGTTACCCGCCAGCAGGCGCTTTGCCAGGCGCTTGTCGACATCGAGGTTGCCGACAATCTCGTAGCGCTCGACCTTGATCGCGCGCACGCCCTTCGTGAAGAGGTGACGCGTTGCCGGCGCCATGATCTGGGTCACGCGGTCGTCGTGGTAGACGATCGCGATCTCGTCGGCGTCGGTCGCTACGATGTCGAAGTGGCGCTCGACGTCCTGCGGGAACTTCTCAATCAGGAAGTCCTGCAGACGGTGACCGTAAGCCGGCACCGTGATGTCAAAGCGCTCGATCGTGTAGTTGTGCAGGACCGTTACGTAACGGTACACGCCAGGCTCGAGGAACTTGACGAAGTCGCCGTCGCGGAACAGGAGTGCACGTTCGTGCTTGCGCACGATGAACTTCTTGTAAAACATGATGCGTTCTCCTTTGTGTTGTGTCAGGGGCAGCTGCGTCGGTGCGCCAGCCGGTGTTCGCGTGGGCGAGGAGGCACGTCCTGCCTTGCGCGCGCGAATCTGGCGTTCGACGTCAGCGACCCGGCTCATACCGTGTCGCACGGGATCACCTCCTTTGTATTGCGGGTTGAAAAGAAACACCGGATTGATGCCGGCGAGCGAAAAATTGGAGCGACGACCCCCACAGTTCGAGCGCGGGAAGACGATGCCCGCCGGCCGGAATCGCGACGCAGCACCGACTCGAACTCCGGACACCGAGGTGCCACGTTTCGAGCTGGCGCTGGGTCGCGATTCGGGCACGACGCGCAACACGCCGACCGGCGTTCGCCCTGCTGCGCATGCGACCGTCGGAAGCAAGCCACGTCAGGCAGCTGCGCGGGAGGCCGTCGCAGTGGTGACAGGTTTCCCTGCCTGGAGCGGATTCGAACCGCAGACTCTCGTCTTTACCTAGATGGCGTATCAGGCCATTGTTGAGTCGAAATGCAGGAGTCGAACCTGCGACCCTACGATTACAAGTCGTATGCTCTCCCTCTGAGCTAATTTCGCGTGGGATGGCGGCTTACTGCCCGGAAGCCATTCGGTACACGCGTTGCGATCAATAGCGTCGGCGCGCCAGCCGGGAATTCCGAGAACCCGGTCCGCTGAATGTCAGCCTTGCAGAAGACCCTGGGATGACGGAAAGACCGTCAAGTTCGGTTGAACGGACGTATCAGCATCAAGAGATCAGGTGGCCGCCATGCGGCCACCGATCTCCTGCATGCGAATGGACTGCTGATAGGTCCACGGCAGGACAATGAGCGCCTCACCGAGATCGAGCAGGTAGGTCAGCACGGCGAAGACCTCGCCGACCGACCGGCCACTACGAACCGCGATGACGACCACGACGAGCAGCAGCATTGCCAGCATCAACTCGGCGATGGCGAAGTTCCGCGCCTCGAGATCCGAGAGGTGGATTCGCCAACGTGCGAGGCGGCCGAGATGCAGCCGGCGGCGATGCTCGCCGAGCGACTCGAGCATGGTGACCTGCCGTTCGAGCTCGTTGTTGAGTAGCTTGTTGAGTCCGAACATGCGCTGCTTGCTTGCGAAAAACAGCATGCCGATCAACACGGCCACACCGATGCAGGCGAGGCCGATGGACGGCAACAGGTACACGAGCATACCGAGCGCACCGACGATACCAATGACGGCAGCGACCAGCTGCGGCAGTTCCCACTCGAAGAAGTCCACCAGTTCACGTCCCAGTTGCAGACGTGCGGCGCGCTTCGATACGGGCAGGTGCTGCTTGGCCGCTTGCTGCCAGGCAATGTCCGTGTAAATACCGGCGTAGACGCGCGTGTCAAACAGGCGACGTGCAACGCTGATTGTCAGAACGACCAGCTGCAGACCACCGAGCACCATGACGCCCCGGAGCGAACCGGCGACCAGGTCATTGATGGCCAGACCGAGTACAAACGGTATGGCAACGGCGCATACGCGCTCGAGCGTGAGCAAGCTCATTGTCGAAAGTATTCTGGATCGATACGTCCGCCAGATTCCGGCAAGCGTCGGCGACCCGTTCTGTTTTCTGTTAGCCATAACAGGCCTCCTTTACTTGTCTGAGATGGATGGGAATGTGGTCACCCGGGACGGACTTGCACTGTCCTGTAGCACCGGTCCGGCTACTGTCGAACGTCGTGGATCTATTCAGGGCCCTCCGCTTTGTAAGAGCGGCGCTCCCCTGTTTGAGCTACCGGGCTTTAGATTTGGTGAACCGAGCGAGTAAGAACGACAGCTTCGCTGTCTCGTTGCCACAAAGTGGCAACGTTTGTCGCCGCGCTACGCGCGGCTCGGAGCGACCTCGCAACCGTGCTATCGGAACGGTGCAGGTGAATCTAAGTCGACCGCAGGTGAGAAGACCGGGTAAGAACCGGATGCTCTGCCTGTTGAGCTATCGACTCCGTGTATGGACGTAAGGGCTGGAGTCGAACCAGCGCGAGCAGCGTATGAAATCGCTCACGGCGCCGGCCCCTTACGTTGGTGCGGACGATGGAAGTCCAATCCATATCTCGACGCTGGCAACGCCGTGTTCTAGCACTTGAACTACATCCGCTTTGTGTTTGGGGTGAACAGCCGGACTTGAACCGGCATCGGCCACGGTCACAGTGTGGAGCTTTGCCATTAAGCTATGCTCACCATTGGAGGAGACGCCCTGTCCAGTTTGAAGCCGGTAAGCGATCTTCCAGGAGTTGTGGGACTTCGATCCTCCAAAGCCTGCCTTGCGCGTCTCCATAATTGGTCACGGCGGCTGGAATCAAACCAACGACCTCCCGGGTCCAAGCCGGGCGCTCTGTCACTGAGCTACACCGAGAAAAGTGGTCGACCAGGAAGCATTGTTTGCCGCCTGACGGCAGCGTTCGCCCTGGCTCCTGCGAACGAAAGCGTCGTCTCAACCTTCGTATCGTCACCTGCGAAGGCCGTCGCTCGTCTCACGCGTATCAGACGTGGGCTCTGCCACTGAGCTACTGGTCATTGGTGATCCGGACAAGAGTTGAACTTGCACTTCGAGGTTGAGAGCCTCGCGGCCTGCCGTTAGCCGACCGGATCAGTGATTGGCGGGACGCAACGGATTAGACTCGCTGCGCTCGCCCTTCGGGCGCACTGCGTGCGTCTGTCAGCGCGCAAAGCGCGCCTCGGATGAACCATCGTCGCGCCGGGCTTCAACCGACCGCTCTACCGCTGAGCTACCAGTGCATGTTGGTGGAGGAGGCAGGAGTCGAACCTGCAAGGCCATTGGGGCCACCGGGTTACAGCCGGCTAATCTCGCCAGTGAAAGCCCCTCCGTATGGTGACGACATGACAAAGTCACGCCATCCGAAATGGTGCTGATGGTGAGTACGACCGGCAGCTTCGCTGCCTCGTTACCGCTCCGCGGCAACGTTTGTCGCCGCGCGTCGCGCGGCTCGGATGACCTCTCAACCGTGATATATGCAGGTCGAACTCAATACCTTTCGGCAGCCTTGGACCCGGGGTTTCCTCAACCTCGAGCTGCTCTGCCGTTTGAGCTACATCAGCAAAGTAAAATCGGGACAGGCGCCTTGCATGGCGCGCAGAGGGGTCTGTAAGCACTGCCATCTTTCGATGCTGCCCCGACATTCACACAATCCGCATTGTTAAAGAACAATGACCGGGGCAACAAAAAAGCCCTGATCAGAAAATCCAACCAGGGCTTTTTCAGCACTGGAAGGTTCAAAACCTTGAGCCTTCCAGCAATGTGCTTGAAAGGCTTACCGCATGACGGCTCCATATATCGAAGCCATACGAATCCCTCGGGGTCGACGCGCGCAAAGTGAGTTGCGCCGGTCGTTACCGGGTTCGATCGCGAACAAGTTGTTGTGTTGCGTTTTCATAGGGGCGCGAACTATACGCTTCGAAAAAAGATTGTCAAGCATGAAGTTCTATTTTTGTTTTTGTTGAGAAAACTTACGAAGCGTGCACGGTTACCGTCCGACCGATGTCGTCGAGTATTCCACGTAGCGCATCGTAGTCGGGGTGGCGAACGCGCATCCATGCGTTGGCCATGTAACCGGCTTCGACCGACTGCGTCGGCGTGCCGGGCTCAGGCAGGTGCGCCGTGACGATGCAGTCGCCGTAGCGATTGCCGATTTCGTCGAGACCGGAGTAGCCGGTGATGTGACCGTCGCACTCCGGCCGTAGTGCGATCATTCCGGCGGCGAACCGCCGTGACGGCTCCGAAGCCTTGCGCCCATGTATAAGCGCGGTCGCCCACTCGTAATAGATATCGAACTCGTTGGCGGCGTTGTAAACGTCCCACTGTCCGACACCTGGCGGACGACAGCCGATCTCGGAGAACTTCAGCCCCTTCGGACCGAAGAACCATTCCATGTGCGTTGCTGACGTGCCGATATCGAGGACCTTGATGACCTTGCGAGTCATCTCCCGCACTTCCGCGTATCCCGGTTCATCGATCCTGTTCGTCGCCACCATCTGCGGCGAGATCCAGCGTTCGCGCATCGCCTCTAGAACATTCGGGTAGTAGTGCGTGATGAACTCGTGGCCAACCTCGCCGTTTATCGAGATCGTGTCGATGTAGCCCTCATGACCTTCGATGAACTCTTCGATCGCAACCGGGACGCCGTCGGCTAGACCTGATGCGCGAATGACGTGCTCCAGCGTTGCATCATCGTCGACCCGATACGTGCCGGAGGCGCCGGCACCGTCGGGCGGCTTGATGATGAGCGGATAGCCGACCGACGCCGCGAAGTCGCGCGCGTCCTGTGCGGTCTCCGCCCGCGTAGACTGTGCGCACGGCACGCCGGCCTCGCGGAGCACCTGCTTCATTGCCGGCTTGTCGCGGCACAGGTAAGCAGTTCGAGTCGACGTGCCCGGAATGCCGGTCGCTTCGCGGACGTGCGCGGCGGGCATGATGTGCGCCTCGATCGTCGCCTCGAGGCGATCGACCCAGAGTTTGCCCTGGACCGCTTTGACGGCTTGCAGCAATGATGGCTCGTGGACGACCGACCCAATCTGGATGTAGTCGCCCATCCAGTGCTTCAGGTCGTCATCGAGATACTCGAGTGGACGCTCCCCGATACCAATCACGTTGGCGCCGGCGGAATGCAGGCCGCGTACGAACTCGCGCTGGTTGGTTGGGAACGCGGGCTCGATAAAGATGATGTTCATGCCGCGCCCCGCAGCTCGTCGAACAGCTCAACGTAACGCGAACCTTGTTCGTCCCAGGAAAAGTCTTTCGCCATACCGTTCGCGATCACCTTTTGCCAGAGGTCTTTGTTCGCGTAGTAGTTGAGCGCGGTGCTCACGGCCCATTCGAAGCCGGGTGCGTCGTAGTGTCGAAACACGACGCCCGTGCCGTCACCCGTTGCCGGATCGATCTGGTCAACGGAGTCCGCAAGCCCGCCCGTTTCGCGAACTACGGGTACGGTGCCGTACTTCATGCTGTACATCTGGTTCAGTCCGGACGGTTCGTAGAGTGACGGCATAAGGAACACGTCTGAACCGGCTTCGATCCAATGCGCGAGGTCGTTGTTGTAGCCGCGATAGAACGCGGCACGCCCCGGGAAGCGTTGCGACAGCCACTCGAAGAAGTGCTCGTAACGCTCTTCACCGCTGCCGAGCACCACGATCGCGCAGTCGCGACAATCCAGGATGCGCGGGATGACCTGATCGACGAGCTCGATGCCCTTTTGACCCGCGAGGCGAGTGACGATTCCGAGCAGCGGTCGTTCCGGCACGATCTCGAGCCCCATCTCCTGCATCAGGCGCTCTTTGCAGACCCGCTTGCCGCTCATGTCTTTCGGCGAGTAGTTCGCCGGAATCAGGGGGTCGGTTGCAGGATCCCACTCGCCGTAGTCGACCCCGTTAAGGATCCCGACGACGCTGTCGACACGCTGCCAGAGCAGGTCGTTGAGGCCCATACCGTAGTCCTCGCCGAGGATTTCGCGAGCGTAAGTGGGACTCACCGTCGTTACCAGGTCCGCATACATCACGCCGGTCTTCAGGAAGTTGATGACGCCGCTCTTGAAGTCGTCCTGGTGAAGGTGGTGCTCTGCACCGTTCAGGCTAAGGTGATCCATGATCCAGCTGCCGAACTGTCCCTGGTAGCCGATGTTGTGAATCGTCAGCACTGATTTCGTATTACTGAAGAGCTCGTCCCACGAATAGATCGACTTCAGGTACAGCGGAATCAACGAAGTCTGCCAGTCGTGGCAGCTCATGATGTCAGGCGCGAAACCGAATCGCTGGCACATCTCGAGCGCCGCTCTCGACAACAACGCGAAGCGAAGGTGCTCGTCGTCGTCGTTGGTGTAGATCGCGTCGCGGCCGTAGAACTCGGGGCAGCGCACCAGGTAGACAGGCAGGCCGGACTCCAGCGTCAGCCGGTCGATCGAGAAATGCACCTCGCGATTGCCGAGCCGCACGCTCATGTCGGCGAGCGCAGGCACGGGGTCAATCTCGAGGCCAAGCGCGTCGATTCGTGAGTACCGCGGGATCAACACCCGAACGTCGTGTCCCGCCGAGTGCAGGTACGAAGACAGCGCGCTGGACACGTCGCCGAGCCCACCGGTTTTCGCCAGTGAGGCGAACTCGGAAGACACAAGGCATATGTTCAGGGGCTTTGTGGCCACGACAGGTCCTCGTCAGGCGAACTCGTGAAGATACTTGGGCAGCATCTCTCGCCACGTTTCCCAATCGTGGTCCCAGCCCGGCCCCCACGAATCAACGCGATTGGGGATGCCCTTGCTGCCCAGGACGTGCGCGAGTCGCCACGATTCACCGATATTCTCGTACTTGCCCTCGCCCGTCGGCATGACGATGAACCGCGTCCGCAGCTGGTCCAGCTGCGGCCCCTCCAGGTTCGGCAAATAGTGAATCGGCGACGAGAAATAGAAATCCTCGTTCATGGGCTGGCCATGCAGCCACCTCGAAAGATCGAAGGTGCCGCTCATTGCAATCGCGAGGCGAAACGCATCGGGATGCCGACATACGGTCGCGACCGCGTTGAACGCGCCGATTGAAGCACCGGTCGTGATGATCTCAATATCGTTGGAGTTGCAGTCCGAGCGAATGGCGGGCGCGACTTCGCTGTAGATGAAGTCGTCGAAACGGTTCTGCAGGAGCGAGCAGAAGTCGGGCGCGTGCTGTCCGGACATCCACGCCCGCCCGGCGACGCTGTCGGTCGAATAGACCTTGATGCGGCCGTCGTCGATGAGCGGTGCGAGAGCGCCGATAAGGTGAAACCTTTCAACCTCCTCGGCGTCGCCGCCTGCCGTCGGGAACAGCAGCACGGGCGTTCCGTAGTGGCCCCAGCGCACGACGGTCATGTCCTGCTCCAGGCGCGGCGAATACCAGCGCTCGACGTCCTTTTTCATTGCTCAGGCCGCGCTTTCCTGCTGCCGCCAGGCCTGGATACGGTCCCAGAACAGCGTCGTGAATTCCTCGACCTCGTGCTCGGGATACAGCGCCTCGACTTTCTGGCGGATTGCATCGAGCACGATCTCCGAGCCGAAAAACTCGTGCGCGATCTCGTCGAGATCGCCCAGGTGCTTGTCGCAAAACTCATGAAACTCGTCGTACTCGAAGTACTCACGGGCGATCGCAGCGTAGTCGTCGAGCTTGTCCTCGAACGGCTTGTCTTCGGCCGCGATCGCGAAGTACCGGTCCCAGTTCAGGTTGGCGTGCATTGAGCGATCCGTTGCCGCGCAAAAGACCGACCAGCGAATGTTCGCCTTGATCAGCCACGGAAAATGATAGTGCAGCGACGTGACCTGCGAATCCGGGCAGGCGTTCGCGAAGTCGATCGGGCACCAGACACCGTTGGAGCGCAGGCCTTCGCAGGAGTTGAAGTCCCAGCCGAAGAACGCGTTGATGACCATTGTCATCTTCGACAGCGTGTCCTTGTCGGCATCGCTGAGGAAACTCGAATCAATCTGGTAGCGGTCGTGCAGCGGCGCGGACGGATCGTAGTTGACGTATCGCCACTGCGGCCCCAGCCCGACGCAGCGGATGAACGCGTCGTGCGGAATGACGCCTTTCTGCAGGTGCATGACGCGCGTGCCGCTCTGGTTGTAGGCCTGGTGCAGCATCTCGCTGTCGTGAATGGCCGTCACGCCGACCCACGCGCCGCCGTCATAGGGCTTCATGAACAGCGGGTAGCCGATCTCGTCGCCGATTGCATCGAGATCGAACAGCCGCGCATAGCGACTCAAGGTCGCTTTCAGGTCTGGCGATTCAACATAAGCCTTGGGCGGGATGAGCCAGGTGTCCGGCACCGGGAAGCCCAGCCGCATCATCGCGCAGTACGACGTGTGCTTCTCCATCGACTGCAGCGACCACGGATTGTTGAAGACATACAGGTCGTCGGTGAGGATCGCCTTCTTAATCCACTCGCGGGACGTGTGATACCAGTGCGTCAGGCGGTCGATGACCACGTCGTATTTGACCGGCTGCCGCAGGTCGAAAGGCTCGATCGCAACGCGCTCAACCTCGAATTTCTGCGTGGTTTGGCCGTCCGAGATAACCGGGTCGAGCTGCCTGAACAGGGCCTCATAGCAGATCGGCCAGCAGATATCCGCGCCGAGCGAGAGCCCGATGTGTCGTGTTTTTGTCGCCACTTTTTCTGATCCTTATCAGCTGACGCCGATAGTATCGCAGACTTCCGGCGCTTGGCTGTAGCGGAATTCGGCTATTCGTACACCATCCACTGCGGCCCCGGGAACAACCACGACAAACCGCTGCGGAGCCGATCGCGCCAGTTCTCCCAGTTATGGGCGTCCCGCGCTTCCTCGAAACGCACGTCGATGCCCTGGGCCTGCAGCTTCAGGACCAGCGAGCGATTTTCATAGATCAACGACTCGTAGATGCCGCAGCTCATGTAGATGCGTTCGGCCGGGCAGCCGGGTGTCTCGCGGAACTCGTTCATGAACTCCGCGACGGGGTCGAACACGGGACCCCGCTGGTGGCGGCCGATGTCCGAAAACGCAAACGAGCCGGACTGTAGCAACAGGCGACCGAAGACCCCCGGGTGCCGCCAGGCAGTGTGCAGCGAGGCGACGCCGCCGAAGCTCGCGCCCATGACGCAGCGCGCGTCAGGCTCATCGACCAGCGGGTACCTGTCCAGCAGGTGCGGCAACAGTTCCTCCGCGACGAAGCTGGCGTGGCGATCGTCCGCCCCGTACTCCTTGAGGCGGTCCGGTGACTGGATCATCGCGACGATCATCTGCGGGATTTCCAGTGCGTGAATCAGGTTGTCGAGCACGACCTTGAGGTCCGCGAAGTTCAGATAGTCCAGACCGTCGTGCACGATGAGGAGCGGATACTGGCGGTTGCGGCGAAAACGCGCCGGCAGGTAGACGCTCGCCTCGCGCGTGCCCTTGAATATCGCGCTCTCGATCTCGGTGGCTTCGACCGTGCCGGTCCGCGCCTCCGGATCGATCTCGGTCCACTCCGGGCGCTCGTAGCCGTACGCCTGGCACACCGAGTTCGCACCGAACGGGTCGCGTGCGATGACCGGGTTGAGCGGATCCAGGATCAGTTCGCCGTGACCGTTCCGAACCACGTCGAACTTGTACTCGATGCGCGAGCCTCTCGGCAATTCGATGGTTGCCGCCCACAGGCCCGTCTCACCGAGCTTCTGGAACGGCTGCGCGGCATCGAGGCCGGATATCCAGCAGCGCAGGTACACCGCCTCGGCCTCGCCGCGAAACACGAAGGTAACGTCGTTCTCGTCGACGAGCGGAAATTCGCTTTCCGCGATGAACGCATCGATCTCTTCGTTCGAAGGGTCTCCCTTGCGCAGCAGGCGTCTGAGCGCGAGGTTCACGCCGCCGCCCCGAGTTTCGTCAGACGACCATCGTGCGAGAGCCGCCGGGTTGCCTCGGCACGGTCGACGCGCTCGCCCTCGAGCAACAGCTGGCTGCCGCTATCAAGCGCAACACAGACGTCGGGCGAGAAACGCCGGGACATCAGGCCGACGTGCAGCCGGTCTCGCTGGCGCAGCCGGCGCTCCACGTCGGCAAGGAACACGTAGCCCGGTGCGAGCCCCAGGCCGCCGCCGAGAATCTCGGGATTACGGCGGCCCAGCGGCATACGGTCGTGGAACAGCACGATACGCTCGGCGAGCACCATCGCGCCCGCGGACCACGCGGCGACGTGAGTATCCGCAAGCGATGCTTCGAGGTCGAACAGCCGCATGCGGTTGAGCAGCACGACGATATTGCCGCCAGTGATCAGCACGCCGGCCGAGCGATCAATGATCTCGTTCATCTCGCGCGCCTGATCGGCGAGCAGCGAATGGCTCGACGAATTGAAGCTCGCGTCGAACTCGGCGTGGATGGACTCGGTGCGGTGCAGGTGATGGCGGTCGAGCGCGCGCAGCTGCGCGATGGCGTGACGCTGCTCGGCGGCGACGATCTCCGCGTCACCGTCGGCATTGAGCGTTTGCAGTGCAGCGAGCGCAAGCTGCTTCAGGCGTTGCCGGTACAGCTGCTGCTGCTCCTTGAGCCGGTCCTGGCGCACGCGGTACGCGTCCGCCAGCCGCTCGTCGGCCTTGAACACGTCGTTCGCTCGCTGGTACGGACGCAGGTCTTCGAGCGTTCGCCCCGTGACCTCGCGAACGTCGTCGATGTCGGCCTCCGCCTCCTGCCAGCCGGCGGAAATCACGGCGAGCGGCCCGTCGGGCAGGCCCGACGCATCGAGCGCCTCGGCGAGGTTCAGCATCGGCCGCTGCGGGCCAAGGAGTAGACGGATCGGCCGTTGTTTGTCGTTTTGCGTGGCCATGGGACTGCGAGTTTAACCGCAAATCCTCTCTACGCCTCACCTCGCATCCTAGCCCACGGATTTGCCGCCGCATCTGCTAATGTGCGGGCATGCCTGCTGACGCCAGCACACCACCCGGCGGCCGGATATCGCTGCTGCCGATCCTCGCCGTCAACTTCGTCGGCACACTGGGCTTCAGCATCGTCATCCCGTTCCTGGTCTTCCTCGTTACGGACTGGGGTGGCAACGCGCTCGTACTGGGTCTCATGGGAGCGACTTACTCGGCGTTCCAGCTGATCGGCGCGCCGGTTCTTGGCCGCTGGTCGGATCGCATAGGCCGGCGCAAGGTGCTGATGCTGAGCCAGCTTGGCACCCTCGCCTCATGGTGCGTTTTCCTCGTCGCTTTCTTCGTTCCGCTGACGACGGTGCTGGACGTCGACTCAACGACGCTGGGGCAGTTCAGCCTGACGCTGCCGCTGATTCTTGCGTTCTTCGCGCGCGCGCTCGACGGTCTGACGGGCGGCAACGTGTCCGTCGCCAATGCCTATCTCGCTGACATCACCGATGACGACGACCGAAGTGCGAACTTCGGCAAAATGGCCGTGTCGGGCAACCTGGGTTTCGTTATCGGTCCCGCGATTGCCGGCGTCCTCGGTGCAACGGCGTATGGCAACATCGTGCCGGTCACCGCGACCTTGCTGATCTCGGTCGTCGCGCTCGCGATCATCGTGTTCCGACTGCAGGAATACTCCCCCTGCCAGATCGAGGCTGCACCGTCGCCGCGCAGCGTGCGCAAAGTATTCGGCCAGGAGCACCGCGAGTGCTACGAGATTGACGACGCAGATATCCCGTTCGCGGAGGTCCTGCGACTTCAACACGTTATGCCGCTATTGCTCGCCTACTTCCTCGTCACGCTGGGCTTCAGCTGCTTCTACATCGGTTTTCCCGTGCACGCCGCCGGCGTTCTCCAATGGTCAGTCGCGCAGACAGGGACGTTCTTCGCATTCATGAGCCTGATCATGGTTCTCGTACAGGGCCCCCTTTTGAGCAGGCTGTCGAAGCTATTCAGCGAGACCAGCCTCGCCGTGATCGGAACCGCAATCCTCGCAGCAGGGTTCTTTGCCTTTCTCGCCGACGAGACGGCCGCGCTTTACGTCGGCGCGGCCGGAATCGCGGTCGGCAACGGACTCATGTGGCCATCAGTAATGGCCCTGCTCTCGAAGACCGGAGACCGCCGGACTCAGGGTGCGATCCAGGGTGCCGGCGGGAGTGTCGGCGCCGTTGCCAGCATCGTCGGGCTCGTGCTCGGCGGTGTCCTGTACGAAACTTTCGGCGCGTCGGTCTTTATACTTGCGGCGCTCACCGTGCTGCCGGTCGGCGCAATCGTCGCGCTGAGCTTTCGTGGCAAGGAGTCGGCCTAGCTGTTCGGGACAGCGGTAGCGCGCTCGTCAGGACAAAGCCTCTCCAGGGGCGTTCGCCGCCACCCAGTCCAGATAAGGCGTGTAGCCGCCGGCAATGTGGAAGGCGACGACAGCCGGCAGGTCATAGGAATGTAGCTCCAGGATCGCCGCCTCGACATCCGCGTATCGAGCCTCCGTTGTCTTGGCGAGCAGGCGATACTCGCTGTCGTTCTGGACCTCGCCTTCCCAACTGTAGACGCTCTCGATAGGAACGATATGCACGCAGGCGGCGAGCTTACGCTCGACGAGCGAGCTGGCGATCGCGTGCGCTTCATCGGCGCTCGGCGTGGTTGTCATCACGGCAATGGCGGTCATGGACGATTCTCGACGTCGGCGGCGGATCCTGTATGTTAGCCGCAGTGAAGCTGCCGCTCGAATTCTACCGCCGCAATGACGTCATCTCCCTGAGCCGTGAACTGCTGGGAAAGGTGCTCACCACCAGCATCGGCGGTGTACGTACGTCGGCCATCATCACCGAGACGGAAGCGTACGCCGGCGTCGGCGACCGGGCCAGCCATGCGTACGGCGGCCGTCGCACGGATCGGACAGAACCAATGTTCGGCCCGGGCGGCGTGGCGTATGTCTACCTTTGCTACGGCATCCATCATCTCTTCAATGTCGTCGTTGGCCGTGAGGACGAGCCGCTCGCTATTCTCGTTCGTGCCGGGAAACCGCTCGCCGGTACCGCGACCATCCTCGAACGGCGCAGGCGCGAAGCCGTGAACAGAGCATTGCTGGTCGGCCCGGGCAAGCTGGCGCAGGGGCTTGGAATTACGACGGCACTGACCGGCACCAGCCTCGTCGACGGCAGTATCTGGATCGAGGACAGCGACCTGTCCGTGAACCGGGAAGACGTGATTGTCGGCCCGCGCGTCGGCATCGATTACGCCGGCGAGGACGCCGCGCTGCCATACCGGTTTCGCATCGACCCGGTGAACCTGGATGACGCCAGATCCTAGCTCGTCATTCCCTCCGTGGGGATGTGCAGTTGCCGGCCGCAGTGTTTGCAATGCACCGCGTCGCGTTCGTGACGCGTCAAGCCGCAGTCGGGGCACTCATGGCGGACCCGGCTGGGCCTGAAAATCGTCTGCACGAGGCGTATGAACAACGCCACGCCGACGATCATGACGACGACCGCAAGCAGCCGTCCTGTGCCGCCGACGAGTATGACGTCGCCGAAGCCGGTCGTCGTCAACGTCGTAATCGTGAAATACAGCGCATCTATGTAATTGTTGATCGACTCGTTCGCCTCGACCTGCAGCTCGTAGACGAGCGCCGTCACGACGAAAATGAAGACCAGCAGGTTCAGCGTCGAAAAGATGACATCTTCGTTTCGAGCGAAGAACCGGGAATTCTCGCGAAGCTGCTTCAGCACCGCGTACGAACGCAGCAGTCGCAGCGAACGTACGAGACGCAGGAAAGCATAGTTGCCGATTAGCGCGGGCACGAACAGCGACGCAATGACAATGAAGTCGACGATGGTGACCGGACGAACGAGGAATGCGCCGCGATCGTGTGATGCCAGCATTCGGGCAATGAAGTCGATCAACAGCACGACACCGATGATCATGTCGACGATGATGATCCAGCGGTGCAGGTCGAGAAAGGTCGTTACGACGAAATAGGCGACGATCAGGACGTCGAGGGCCAGGAATGTGAGACGAGCGCGGACGGCTCGCTGTGACCTGCCATGGTAGAGGTCCCTGCAGAATGCCGTGATGGCATTCATCGACATTGGTCGTGGCGGTCAGCGAGCGCCACTCGATAGTCCGGAATCATCGCAGCCGAGTATACCCCTGACGGGCTCGCTACCGGGCAAAACGTGAGGTGAATCTCAGCAAATCCCGGCCGCAATGCTATGTTCAACAAGCCTTTATCCCATCGCCCGACACGGGCGCTCACCGCGGGGTGCGGTCATGGAATACATACTGGTCTTTCGAGGCGAACTCGAACCCGACGTCACTCAGGCTCAGGCAGCCGCCGTTATTGGAGAAAAACTCGGCCGGCCAGCGGCGCAGGTCGAGGAGCGGCTATTTATCGGCAAGCCTGTACGGGTCGACAAGGTCGCAACCAAGGCTGAAGCTCGACGCTATGTCGATATCTTCAAGGAAGCTGGGGCGAAGCTGGAGGTCCGCGTTCCCAGGCCCGTCGTCGAGGCAGAACAGCCGGATCCCGTCGGCGACTCGCCGGAGCCCGCCGGCGACACATCGGCGCCCGTTGCCGACGAGTCGCCGCCGGTCGAAGCTTCGAAGCCGAAGAGTGGATTGCGTTACGGATTGGCCGCCGCAGCCCTGGTGCTCATGGCACTCGTCGGCGGCGGCGCCTGGTATACCTCGCCGGTCTGGATGAAGGGCGCGGCCTCCGACGAACAGCTGCTCGTCACTAATGCGCTCGCCAGTCGCGACCTGGTTGGCCTCGGCCACGTAGACGTCGACCGCGGCCTTATGCTCCAGGAACGCCTGTTCGGCGCGCCGGACGCAAAAGCGATGCTGGCACCGGACGAGAATTTCTGGGACAGCCTGAGCGCCGCCGGCATCGACCCCGGAAGCAACATCGATGACGCCGTGGCTGCACTCTACGCCGACGATACGTCCGCGGAAGGTTCCTACTGGGCCGCTGCCCTGATCGGGCGCTTCGATGCAGACAGCGTTCGGCAGTGGATTGCGGGCCGCTACGACGTCGATCGCTTCGACGCGGATACCGCGACGATCTACTTCAGCTGGCTGGATGAGCAGACCTGCGAGCCGGCTCCGCTGCACGCGGCGCGCATAGGACCGACGCGCGTACTCGTAACCGATGCCGCGCACATCGAGACTTTCTGGTCACGCATTGAATCCGCCGCGCCGGCCGACGTCCCAGTCGACGACTGGCTGGCGATGACCGGCGAGCAACTCCTGACGATTGGCGTTATGAACCCGGCAGGAATGGGGCACGGTGCCAGCGGCATGGCCGGCATGATGCTCGCGGCCGCCGGCCAGGCAGCACAGCCCGCGGAGGCACTGTACTTCGGTATCGCACCGGCGCTCATGCCGCCGGGCGTCGTTTTCACGGGCGCCATCACGAGCAACGACACCGCTTTTCTCGATATGACCAACACGGCTGCCACCAGCTGGCTCGCCGAGGCGAAGTCGAAAACTGCCGACAACCCGGACGTTCTCAGCCTCATCGAGCGCGTTTCGTTTTCGCTCGAAGCACGCACGTTCACGGCAGGGATCCGCCTCGACACGAATGTCGACGAGGAAATCCAGACCCTGCTGAATGGCGTCATGCAGCAATCGATGGGCGTCTCGTCGTCGGGACCGGGCATGGCCATGGAGGACCAGGTCGACGAGGGCCCTTTCCAGTTCGGCAGCGCATCTGCCGCGAGCATGCCGAGCTTCGACCAGTTCGGCACCAACGCCTTTTTTACCCCGCAGTGGCAGGACGGCCCGTTTGCGGTTGGCGTTTCGCGACTTACAGTAGCCGAGGCCGGCAGCGCACAGCTCACAATTCGCGGTGAGGCTCGCGGACTACCGAACCTGGGCGAAAGGGCAAAGCTCGTGCGCATGCGCATCAGCGACGTGGCCGACACGCAGGGCAACTCCCTGCTCCCTGCGCGCGAATGTGGCTCCGCGTCGAGCCGTGAATGGAGCGACGCCGGGCTCGTCACGAAGAACTCTTATTTCGATGACAGCAACAACATCCGCTACTACCCCATGGTATCGTTCGAAAAGGAGTTCGCGCTGGCAGATGATGCGAGCGTTGCTGACGTCGAGTCGATTCGAGGCGAGGTCGAGTTCGACCTGCCCGTGCAGACGCGTTCGATCCGGGTTGACATGCCGGTCGACGGTGAGGTCGTCGAAACCGACGATCTTCGCATCGTGTTCCGCGGCGGCTCCGAAAACGAGATTTCCTACCAGCTGAGTGGCGACATCAATCGCCTGCTCGATGTACGTGCATTGAACGCCGCCGGTCAGGTGCTTCGCAGTGGCGGCTCGTCGTCGACGGGCAGCTGGTTCGGCAGCGGACAAAATGCGTCGATCGACATCTACGGCACTATCGCCACCGTGGAGCTCATCGTCGCCGACCAGACCGAGACGCTGACGTACGCGTTCGAACTCGACTCGGCCTACCCCGGATTCGATTCGGAGTTCAGCTTTCCGACGCGTGCCTTCGAGGTCGCTGATGCGCAGGCGCTTGCCGGCGCGATGCAACTCGACGCGCCGGAACCCAGCTTCGACTGGAACCAGCCTGTGGCGACCGCCAAGGCTGGCCCGGTATTCGTTGCCGTGCAGGACTTCCAGGCCTCGAGTTTCATGGGCCTTTACACCCAGCTCGAGCTGTATGTCGCCGATGGTATACCCCTGGCCGATCACCTGAACGGCGGTGCCGTCCACCTTGAGACCGTTGCGCTCGCGGACGGATCGACGGTGCCGATCTCGCTCAGCAGCCCGGTCGGCCTGTCGACCGACGGCGGTTACTGGCGGGACGGGACCTTCGTACCCGATCCCGATCGCCCGTGGCTGAAAGGCGGGGCGAACCTGCAGTTCAGCGACTACGAGAACGACATGCCGGTGACGCTGAACGGCCGTGTCGTTTTCCGCGCGCCCGTCGAAACGCAGACATCAGTGACCGCCGCATTCCCTGGCAGCCGACTTGACCAGGAGGGCGTCGAACTCACGGTCGCGGAGTGGCGCCCGGGCTCGATCGAAATTGATATCCAGGCCGGCGAGGAACGTATCCTCTCGATCGAAGTGTTGGATGCCGACGACAACGTCATCGGCCGCGCGGATAACATCAGCGTGGGCTTCGGTAGTCCGGCGGCACACATCAGTAATCTGCGCTCGGCGCCGGAATCGTTACGGGTCGTGATCGCAACCGAGTCGGCGGAGCACGATGTACCGTTCGCGGTCGATCTCGCCGGCATCGGTGAAGGTCAGGCAGGAATGTAAAAAGCCCGGCGACCTTCCTGGTCGCCGGGCCATTGCCCCGTACTTTGGAGAGTGCACTCAGGCAGTGGCTACGCGAGCTCCAACCGGGCGGATGCCCTGGTTACCGGTGATCACGAGGTAGAGCATCACCAAGGCCAGCGTCACCTGGAACTCCATTCCACCCATCGGGTGACTCTCCGTCGGGACGAAATTCCAGCGTCCCCAGTGCACCAGCGCAATCGCGCCGATCATTACCGGGATGTTGAATGCCGCGCCGACGCGGGTCGCCAGGTCGGACAGCTGGTTGTTGCTGAAACCGCCGAGCAGGACGAGCAAGCTGCCGACATTCGCCAGCGCAACAAGTACAACCTCGACGTAGGAGATCGGCAGCATGCTGGCGAATCCCTCGAGGTTCGAGAACTTCAATACACCGTGGTAGAAGAACACGCTGACGATGCTCAAGCGCAGCAGCCAGTGCGCGTTATCGGTCAGGAAGTTGCGAAATGTCATTGTCGTCTCCTTGGGTCCGTGGTGGGTTAGTGGAAGCAAATGTATAGCCGCTGGATTGATCGTTCTATGCCTGAAAAACCCCTATTTATATATCGTTCGTCCACTCTCCTGATGGCTTCGATAGCGATCCTGGGGATTTCCACGGCCTGCAGCCCGCCACCGGCAGCGACGGTCGGGCAGCCGCTCATGACGACGGCCGCCCCGGGCAGCAGCGAAGCGCGTCTCGCGGCCGGCCCGGACGGCACTATCGTGCTGAGCTGGCTCGAGAAGCACGGGGCGGACGTTGCATTGAGATACTCGACGCTCGACGGCGATGCCTGGAGCACGCCGAGAACTGTCGCTTCCGGTCAAAGCTGGTTCGTGAACTGGGCGGATTTCCCGTCCGTCGTACCGATTGACGGTGACCTCTGGGCAGCCCACTGGCTCGAGAAGAAACCGGGCGGCAGGTTTTCCTACGACGTCGCGATTGCGGTATCCAGCAACGCGGGGCAGAGCTGGAGCGATCCCGTGGCCCCGCATCGTGACGGTACCCCGACCGAACACGGCTTCGTCAGCCTGTTCCCGACCAGCGGCGGCGCCGGTGCCTTGTGGCTGGACGGTCGAAATACGGATCCCGATGCGTCCCACGACGGCGGCCATGATGAGCACGCGGGCGGCGGCATGACGCTTCGGTCTGCGGTCATCGGTCCCGACCTCACGATAAGCGACGAACAATTGGCCGATGAGCTTGTGTGTGACTGCTGTCAGACAGGTGTTGCCGTCGGGCCGGATGGTCCCGTTGCTGTTTATCGCAACCGGACGCGCGACGAAATCCGCGACATTTACGTCGCGCAACTCGGCCCGGACGGCTGGCAGACGGGCAAGCCCATAGCGAACGACAACTGGGAGATTGCTGCTTGTCCGGTCAATGGTCCGTCGATCGCCAGTGCTGGCGATTGGATCGGGATAGCGTGGTTCACGGCTGCCGACGACCTTCCTCGTGTACGTTTCGCCCGTTCGGCGGATGGCGGCAGTACATTCGGCCCGCCCGTCGAACTCGCCTCCGGCGACACGATCGGCCGCGTCGGGCTCGCAATGTTCCCGGACGGCACGGCGCTGGTCAGCTGGCTCGATTCCGCAGGCGCAATCAAACTGCGTTCCGTCGCCGCGAACGACGTGAAGGGACCGCAGCACATCGTCGCCCGCACCGGACCGGGACGCATGTCGGGCTTCCCGCAGATTGTCCGCCGTGGTACGGACATTGTGGTTGCCTGGACGGACACAACGGAAAACCTGTCTGTGGTTCGGTCAATGATTGTCGAACCGGTGACCCTCAAGGCGCCTTGAGCGCCCGCCGCTTCCACAGCAGGAATACCGGCGGCAGAACAACAAGCGTCAGCAGGATCGCGCTGATCATACCGCCGGTCATCGGTGCGGCAATGCGGCGCATGACCTCGGACCCGGTCCCGCTGCTGAACATGATCGGCAGCAATCCGGCAATCGTAGCCGCAACCGTCATGACCACCGGTCGCACGCGCAACACGGCACCTTCAACGACGGCATCGACGAGTTCGGTATCGCTCAAGGCTCCCACGGACTCGCGGCGTCGCTCGACGGCCTCGTTGAGGTAGACGAGCATGACGACGCCGATCTCGACCGCGACGCCAGCAAGAGCGATGAAACCGACGGCAACGGCAACCGACATCTCATAGCCGAGCAGGTATAGCAGCCAGGCGCCACCGACCAGCGCCATCGGCAGGGTGCCGAGGATGATGGCGACCTCGGCGAATCGACGAAAGCTCAGGTACAGAAGCAGCGCGATAATGGCAAACGTCGCCGGTGCGACGATGGCCAGCCGGTCGCGAGCGCGCTCCAGGTACTCGTACTGCCCCGACCAGTTGAGCGAATATCCGCTCGGCAGTTCGACCCGTTCGGCGACGACGCGTTTCGCCTCCGCGACGTAGGAGCCGAGGTCCCTTCCACTGATGTCGACGAAGGTCCAGCCGTTCGGCCGTGCGTTTTCGCTCTTGATCATCGCGGGTCCGTCGACCACCTCGATGGCAGCAATATCGCCAAGCGCGACATGCGCCCCCGACGGCGTTACCACCGGCAGCAGCCGGAGCTGCTGCACCGAGTCGCGAACACGCTGCGGATAGCGAACATTGACGGGGTATCGTTCGCGCCCTTCGACCATCTCGGTCACGTTCATGCCGCCTACGGCGGACGCAATGACATGCTGAACGTCGTCGATATTCAGACCGAAACGCGCCGCGGCGCGCCGGTCGATGTCGACGTCGACATAGCGACCCCCCGACACGCGTTCCGAATACACCGACGCCGTGCCGTCAACGTCACCGAGGACGGATTCCAGCTGTTCTCCGATTGACTGGATGATTGCAAGGTCGGGGCCGGCGACCTTGATGCCGACCGGCGTCTTGATGCCGGTGGCCAGCATGTCGATCCGGGTGCGGATGGGCATGACCCAGGCATTGTTCAGCCCGGGATAGCGGACCATTCGATCGAGTTCGGAGCGCAGGTCGTCGAGCGTCACTCCCTCGCGCCACTGGTTGCGGGGGTTTAGCTGGATCATCGTCTCGATCATCGTCAACGGCGCAGGATCTGTGGCGGTTTCAGCCCTGCCGATCTTGCCGAACACCCGCTTCACCTCCGGCAACTGCCGTATCAGGCGGTCCGTCTGCTGCAGTATTTCGCGAGCCTTGTCGATCGATACACCCGGGTAAGTCGTGGGCATGTACATGAGATCGCCTTCATCAAGTGGCGGCATGAATTCGGAGCCGAGCCTCGCCAGCGGCCAGACACCGGACACGAGTACGACAGCCGCAAGTACCAGTACTGCGCGTGGATACGCGAGGACGAGGTCGATCACCGGTCGATACACCGCAACGATGCCTCGGTTTACCGGGTTTGCGTTTTCAGCCGGAATCCGACCGCGCACGAAGTAGCCGATCAGCACCGGGACGAGCGTGACCGCGAGCCCCGCCGCGGCCGCCATCGCGTAGGTCTTGGTGAACGCGAGCGGCGCGAACAATCTGCCCTCCTGGGCCTCGAGCGTGAACACGGGGACGAAACTGAGCGTGATGATCAACAGAGAGAAGAAGACGGGCCGACCGACACGAGACGCGGACTCGGCAACGATGCGCCAACGCTCGTCGTCGGCCGGCGTCCGACCTTCGATTCGCTTGTGCACGTTCTCGATCATGACGATAGCGCCGTCGACCATCGCACCGATAGCAATTGCAATACCGCCGAGCGACATGATGTTTGCGTTGATACCCTGGGCACGCATGACGACGAACGCGATGAGAATGCCGAGTGGAAGGCTGATCAGGATCACGGCCGATGACCGGAGGTGCAGAAGAAATACTGCGCATACGAGAGCTACTACGAGCAGCTCCTTCACCAGCGTGTCGGCCAGCGTGTCGATCGCCCGTTCGATCAGGCCGGAACGGTCGTAGGTCGTGACGATCTCGACGCCCCCAGGAAGACCCGACTCGAGCTCGGCGAGTCGGGCCTTCACGGCGTCTATCGTTGCGAGGGCGTTTTCACCGTAACGCATGACCACGATGCCACCGACAACCTCTCCCTCGCCATCGAGATCCGCGATGCCGCGGCGCATGGCGGGACCCGTGCGGATGTCGGCGACGTCCGCAAGCATGAGCGGCGTACCTTGCGCATTGACGCCGAGCGGGATCTCGCGCAAGTCCTCAATGCCCTCGAGGAAACCGCTGGCCCGCAGCATGTACTCGGCCTCGGCCATCTCGATCACCGAACCGCCCGTCTCGAGATTGCCGTCGACAATCGCCTGCTTCACGGCAGCCAGCGACAAGCCGAATGCGCGCAGCCTGTCAGGGTCGATTACAACCTGGTATTGGCGGACCATTCCACCGACGGTTGCCACCTCTGCCACCCCCGGCACAGCCTGCAGTTCGAAGCGAAGAAACCAGTCCTGAAGGCTGCGCAGCTCCGCAAGATCGTGCGCGCCCGAGCGATCCACTAGCGCGTACTGGAATACCCAGCCAACGCCGGTGGCGTCGGGCCCAAGCGCAGGCTTTGCCGTTGCGGGAAGCCGGCTCGCCGCCTGATTCAGATACTCGAGCACTCTCGAGCGCGCCCAGTAGAGGTCCGTTCCGTCTTCGAAAATCAGGTAAACATAGGAATCACCGAAGAACGAGAATCCGCGCACGGTCGTCGCACCCGGCACCGACAGCAGCGCTGTCGTCAGCGGATAGGTCACCTGCTCTTCGACGACCTCCGGTGCCTGACCCGGAAACGACGTCTTGACGATCACCTGCACGTCGGACAGGTCGGGGATAGCATCGACCGGGGTGCGGGCGATCGACAGGACGCCGGCAGCCGCAACCAGCACGGCCAGCGCAAGCACGTGGATGCGATTCGCGATCGACCAGCGAATGATTGCTGCAATCACCGCTCAGCCTCCCTATCGTCGGCCGGTGCCATGCGCCGTGCGGAAGTGTCGAGACTGGACTCCGAGTCGATCAGGAACTGGCCGGACACCACGATAAGATCGCCTTCACGAATGCCATGCCGAATCGCGACGCGGTCGCCGGACTCGATACCCACCAGGACGGGCGTAGCACGGAAGCGGCCCTCGCCGAGATCAACGATGACTCGATTGCCACGACCGCCGCGAATAACGGCCTCGCGGGGCACGTGCACGATAGGTCCTGTCGCGGTGCCGTCGATCGTGACGCGAGCGACCATGTTAGGTCGGAGGTCGGCACCCGGGTTGTCGAAACGCAGGCGTGCCTTGAGCGTACGCGTTACCGGGTCAAGCTCAGGGTAAACGTAATCGACCTGTCCTTCGAACACGCGGCCGGGCAGGCCGTCGAACTCCACCTGTGCTGCCTGGCCTGGCTGGACCCACCCCGACTGCCGTTCGAGGACCTCGGCAATGACCCACAGCGTGTCGAGTGTCGCGACCGTCATGACCTCGTTGACCGGCGTAACGTACATTCCGTCGCGGACTCCGAGGTTGGTTATTACGCCATCGCGCGCAGCGGCGAAGCTGACACGCTCATTGACCTGCCGCGTGCGATCGAGCCTATCGATCTCGGAGTCGGTCATACCCAGCGCAGACAGGCGTGCTTTGGACGCCGACGCGAGGCCGGTGTTGCCGCTGCGCAGCGCCGCGAGGTATTCCTGCTGCGCGTTAACGAGCGTCGGCGAGTACAGCTCGAACAGCAGCTCACCCTCGCGCACAGGGTCACCCTCGGCGGTGGCCGCGAGATTCTCTATCCAGCCTTCGACACGCGTATGTACGTGTTGTAGCGTATCTTCGTCATAGCTGACGTAGCCCACGGTATCGATGCGCCGCGGCAGCGATCCACGCTCTGCGGTCGCTGCACGCACGCCAAGTCTGTTAACGATGGTCGGCTCCAGCGCTACGACGCCCGGCTGAGCATCGACGTCATCGGCGTACACGGGCACGAGATCCATGCCCATGGGCGACTTGCCGGGACCGTCCCGCCGAAAATCGGGATCCATCGGCGCAACCCAGTAGAGAATCTCGCGCTCGGTGGAACCGTCCGCAGGAGCATGCGATGGCGCATGGCTTCGGCCGATCACCAGGCCGACGACCAGGCCGACAGTCACGGCGATGGCCGCGGTAATCAGTGACCTGTTCATCTCAGAATCCTCCGAGGTTCGCGAGCACGGCCCACGTCTGGGCCCGCTCTACCTTCAGGCGAAGGTGATCGACGCGCGCATCGAGATCGTCGATATACGCACGCATGACGTCGGCGAAATCCGCCGTGTCGCTTTGGTAGGCATCGAGCGATGCGCGAGCATGCGCACGCGCCTGCCCGAGCAGTCGGTCTTCGTAAAGGTCGAGCCGCCGCGACAGGTCATGCCAGCGCGTATGCTCGATCTGAATCTCGCGACGCAGGCCGCGCAGCAACCGTTCGCGCTCCGACTCTGCCGCGGACGCATTGCGCAGCGCGGACGTCAACGTGTCATCGACCGCGGACTTGCGGAAGAACGGCAGATCGACCGTCACACCGACGCTTACGAAGTCAGAGCGTGGCTGGCCGGATGGCAACTGTCCCTCGCGGTAGCTGTAGCCGACGTCCAGGCTCCAGCCCGGCTTCGCCCGCTGGTCGGCGACGTCCACAGCTGCGCGGCTCGCCTCGATACCCGCATTCGCGGAAGCCAGTAGCGGATGAGATGAGATAGACATCTCGAATTCCTCGATATCCGGCATCTCCGTCCAGGCCGGCAGGCCCGGCGGCAGAGGCCTGATTGCTGCATCACCAACCCACTGAGCCAGCCTGGCCCGGGCCGACTCGCGCTCGCGCTCGATATCGATGAGCCGATCGTCGAGTCGGCTCAGCTCCAGCTCGGCTCTGAGCACGTCCTGCTGGCTGCGGCGGCCGACCGAGTACAGCGAGCGGGTGATCGTGACAAGGTCAGCGAAGAACGGTCGTGACTCCGAGACAAGGGTATGCGCGTGCCGCCAGTAGAAAAGGTCGAGCCAGGCGATTCGCGTCGCCTCGGTTACGTCACGTTGGCGCGCATCGGCCTGGCCGCGCACTGCGCTGGACTGCCACTCGAGCTGCTCACGACGGAGCGCGCGGGTCTTGCCGCGCGGAAAGGCCTGCCGCAGGCCGACGCCAACATGCGTCATGCCCTCGGTCGAGAAGCCACCGGACTCGAAGGGGTAGTTGTTGAGACCGACGCGCAGGACCGGGTCGGGCAAGCTCGCCACGACGTTGGCCTCGGCAGCAATCGCATCGGCCCGCGCATCCAGCACGGCCTGGCCGGGCTCGCCCGTGACCGCGAGCCGTTCGGCTTCAGCAACCGTCAGCGGCGCGCGCGTCTGTGCTCCCGTGGCGGCGGGCAAGAATAAGGAGGCGACCACGATAGCGGCGATCGCTGTGAAGGTGCGGCTCCTGCGGTATTGCGCAGAGCACACAAACTGTCGTTCGGGCCATCGCCCGAAAAAGAAAAACACGAGACTGACTCCTGCAGTAAGACCGGGGTGCGGTGATTACGGCGCGGAGTCAGTTAATCCAGGTAGACGCAGTGCAATGCGTGTAGACGGGCCCTTGGGCCATGAGGGTCGGGTGGTGGGTCGGCGCGGCCCTCGGTCCTTGCGAATGGGACTGCGCAGTCGACAAGCGCTGCAGCTACCGCCGCGGGCTGCTCGAGGTCGTCAGCCGGTTTGCTCGTCGCCGAACGGCTTTCAATGGTCCCGTCGTCGACTTCGCAGCAGTCGGCAGATGCCGAATCGTCGCAATCGGCTCCGGAATCCGCGGCATGAGCGCCCATCCCCTCGGAGGTGCGATCTCCCGCATCATGGCCATCGGCATGGTGACCGTGGTGCTCCGCCCCGGATTCATGCTCGGGCGGACAGTGAGGACATTCGAGTTCGCTGACGGCGGCGACCGCGCAGGGCTGGATGCCCAGCGCGACCCAGGCAGCCGCGAGCACGGCGAATATGCGCCGTCGTAGCTTGCCTGTTGGTCGATTCGGTTTCGCCTGCACTGCCATTATCACTCGGAATATGCCTTGGTCTCAATGACTTATAGCGACAAATCCGCCCTCATGCAAACCACCGGATCACGTTATTGGAAGCTGCTCAGCCGGCCTGCGTGCGGCTCGCGTAGTACGCCGTCACGACGGGGTCGCTAGCGATGCGAGCCTGGTGCTCGACGAGGCCCGGCGCCAGCCGGTCGACGAGATCGGTGGGTACATGGTCCAGTGTGCCGCTGCGCAGCGACTTGACCTGCATGTACACCTTGAGATCCGCGACCGTCAGCCGCTGGTCTGCGATGTATTTCCCGCCGCCGCGTTCGAGCAATTGGCCGAATCCCTCGACGAAGGTCGTCATCCAGCCGTCCGCCAGTTGTTCCCGCGCCGCCTTGAGTTCGTCGCCCTCGAGACCAAAGGTCGCAACGACCTGATGCAGCAGGTCCTCGACCGCACCCATGGCCTCATCGCAGTACAACGCCTGCAGCGCGTCTTCGGGATAAAGCCCCGCCATCTTGCCGACGTAGCGCAGCATGCCGTTGGACTGGGTGACTTCGACACCGTCGATCTCGAGCGTCGGGGAACACCGGAAGCGCATGCCGTCGCGAGTCTGCATGAATTCCTCGAAAGAGATGCGATGGTCCTCGAACGCGATTCCGGCCGCGTGAAACGCGATCCGGACAGGCTCGCCACGTCCGCCATCGAAGTCGAAGTAGGTCAGTTTATAGGTGGGCATCGGTGCTCTCCTTGAATTGAAACACTGTGGACGCTGGGCTACTCGCCATCGGCCGCGCCGAAAACGCGGCGCCGGTAGGCATCGGCGTAGCGAATAATGCCCAAGGTGCCGATCTTGTCGCCGTTGTCGAATTCATCGCCGCGCGCCGTGGCCTCCAGCATCGTCTGGCCGATGTCGGTTGCCTTCACCGCGGCGCCAACCGGCGCGAAAAATCCGTACAGCAGGTCCTGGCCGAAATTGGCCTCAGCATCGGTGGGCCCGATGTAATCAGGTCGGTACGCGATCACCTTGAGCCTTGTGCCGTCCGCGATGCCGAACAGTGCGTTCTCGGCGCGCACCTTCTCACGTGCCCAGTGCGCACTCGAGTCCTCAGAGATATCGCTCGAGCTGATGTAGTGCAGCGTAACGTTCGGCTTGGTACTGACGGCCAGCCACTCCGTGGCGAACTGAACCGGGAAATCGACGTGAATCCGGCCGTAGGTCTCCTCGTCGACTTTCAACGCGCTGATGCCGATAGCCCAGAAGACCGCATCGGCCGCAGCAATCTGCTCGTGAACGGCAGCGTAGTCCAGGTAGTCCATGTGTATCGTCATGACGACCTTGCCCGTCTCGACGCCCTCCTTGATCCGCGGTGTCTCGCGACGGGTGATCACGTGAATGGTCTCGACCACCGGATCCGCGAGAGCAGCCTCGAGAATGCCGTCGCCTGCCGTGCCGCTGGCGCCGAAGATAACAATGGTCTCGTGCCCGGCAGGCGCGGTGTCCAGAACCGCGATCGGCTCCTTGTGTCCCGCAACGACAACCATGCCCGTAACGTAAAACGCCGCGAACGCGATCACCGGCGCAAGCAGGAGGAGGTAGCGGAGTCGCGGCAGCTTCACGATTCTAGCTTCGACATTACGTGGG
The DNA here is from genome assembly GCA_030066625.1 of Woeseiaceae bacterium. Classification (GTDB taxonomy): domain Bacteria; phylum Pseudomonadota; class Gammaproteobacteria; order Steroidobacterales; family Woeseiaceae; genus UBA1847. Next base: position 10,461 of record JASJBG010000013.1, on the reverse strand, counting down.
CGGCGGCCGCTGCAGCCCAGTCGTCACCTGCGGGCGCGTCGGTCAGCCAGTCATTCAGCTCGCTCGGCTTTGCAAAGTCGCCAACGCGGCCCAGCACGAAGGCCGAATAGAAGCCTGCCCAGAGATCATCGCTAACGCCTTTGAGCGTTACCTGCTCGAAGTCGTGGTGCGCGGAGCCGGCATCTCTGAGCGCCTGCTCGAGCGCTGCCCGGTTGGGATGCGACATGGATGGACTCTCCTCTGTGGACTCCCGCCGAATCCTACCAGCACATGTAACAAAGCATCTCGCTACATGGAGACGATGCTGTGGACAAGGCATAATCGCCGCGCTATGGGTGATCTCGAGCGCTACAACGAGCGCCGATCCGCGCTATCGCTGCGGCCCGGCCATCCTGACGGCAAGGGCCTAAATGGTTTCTTGCTCGACTGGTATATGAGCGAACCGCGTGGTGTCGTCGCGAAGCCGCAGCGACAGATCCTCGCAGAGTTTTTCACCTCCATGCTCGTGCTTACGTCGTCATTCAAGTACAAGCCGGCTATTGGCGTGTCGAATTACCTTTACCGGGTGAATGATCAATGGGTGCTGAGCCTGATTGCGCCCGACGAATGGTCGGAAGAGCACCGGCGGGGATTCGTAGGTACCTGCGAGCTGCAGCGCGACATGACCTGGACGATCGCGCCGTCCGCGAGCCTCGCGGAAAACGAGGCCATCGTCGATGCGCTCGGTCGCTTCTACGACGGATTCGCCGAGACAATGGACACGGACCTTACGCTCGAAGAGATCCTGCCCTTCTACGTCGGGCGGATGCCCTACTACCAGCGTCTTTTCGCCAGCGCGCTCAGCCGCTCGATACGCGCCGCCGTGACGCTCGGCGATCAGACCTCGATCCCGGCGCGCGACTGGCAGAATCTTCTGCCGAAACGTGGCGAGTCGCTCCTGACTCACAGAAACTGACGTCACGGTCGATCACATCGCTCCGTTGGTCTAGTCTTGAAGATAAAGACCGGCCGTCAAAGGAGCGAACCATGTACGTAATCACCAATCGTGAAGTACTCGACAACAAGACCGGACTCGACCAGTTCGGCAAACGCCCCAACCGGAAAGGCCCGAACGAGCTAAGGCTTGCCGAAGTCACGCGCAAGGGCGGCGGCTGGCACGTCAAATTTCTCGAAGATGAATTGCCAAAGAGCGAGTCAGCGAAGCTGATCCGCGACAATCGCTTGCCGCTGGACCCGAAGGCCAGGCACTTTGCGAGCCTCAAGGTGGCCTGCGGCCTCGCCGATAAAGCGCGGTCGAGGAAGCGCCACATCCTGTTCTTCGTGCATGGCTACAACAACGACATGCAGGACGTCATCGAGCAGGCGTATTCGCTGCAGAGGCGCTACAACCTGATCGTCGTTCCCTTCTCATGGCCCGCTAATGGTGGCGGCATATCGGGAACGGCGAGCTACAAGTCCGACAAGCGGGACGCACGAGCGTCGACAGGCGCACTCGAACGGGCTATCCAGAAGGTCCACGATTACCTTCGCGGATTGACCGAGGCAAGGCGCCAGGAGCTTTGGGAGAAGGCCGGCGACAAGCATCCGAACAACCATCAGGCACGCGAGGAACTGTATACCGCGTTACTCGACAAAGACTGCCCGTTCACGCTGAACGCCATGTTTCACAGCATGGGCAACTACCTGCTGAAGCAGATGCTCAAGAGCAGTATTTCCGAGGGTACCGGCCTGACCTTCGACAATGTCCTGCTCGTTGCCGCTGACACAAACAATCTCGACCACGAGAACTGGGTTCCGCAAATCCAGTTCCGCAAGCGTTGTTTCGTGACGATCAACGAAAACGACTATGCGCTTGCTGCGTCCCGCGCCAAATCGGGCTCCGAACAAAAAGCGCGCCTCGGTCATTTCCTGCGCAACCTGAACGCCAACAACGCCCACTACGTCAACTTCACGGACGCGTCCTGGGTAAGAAAGTCCCACTCTTATTTCAACGAGCCGGCGCAGAAAAACGCGAGGGTCCGCGAATTCTTCCAGCGGGCATTCACCGGCGAGAGCGCCGAGGACAGTCTGCGTTTTCATTCCGAAGGTAACTGGTACGGCGTGGGGTAGAACCAATGCGCCCAACCACCCTGTTAAGTCTCCTTGTTGCGCTTCTCGTTGCGGGCAGCTGCCTGGCCGACGAGTCTCCGCAGACAACCGTTACCCTGCTGTTCACCAACGACGTCGAAAGCGCCTACGATCCGATCCCGGCCTTCTGGCTCGAGGACCAGGAAATGATAGGCGGCATCGCCGAAATGACGACGCTGATCAACCAGATACGACGCACCGAGCCGAACGTGTTCCTGTTCGATTCCGGGGATATTTTCACCGGTGCCCTTGCAAAACTGACCGAGGGCCGGCTGGCCTTCGAACTCATGATCACAATGGGCTATGACGCTATGGCCATTGGTAATCATGAGTTCGAGTACGGTCACGAGATCTTAGCGTGGCAGAAAAACCGTGCGCCCTTCCCGGTGCTTGGCGCCAATTTCTTCTATAAGGGCACCGAGCATCCCTATTCGCAGGCGCACGCCATCGTCGAACGCAACGGTGTACGCATAGGCGTCATCGGCATCATGGGACAGGACGCCGTCAGTGCGATCATCCCCTCGTTCATTGAACCGCTGGACGTGACGGTACCGGCGGTTGCCGTCCAGCGCTCCGTCGACGAGCTCCGCGACGACGTCGATCTGATCGTGTTGCTGACGCACCAGGGAAAGACAGCACCGATGCAGACCGATGCAGAAAGCGACCCCCGCCTGCAGCGCGACATCGATGCCGACATCGCGCTCGCGGGCGCGGTGAAAGGTGTTGACGTGCTGCTTGCAGGGCATGCCGACGCAGGCACACCTGAACCTGTGATCCACGAGGAGACCGGGACAATCATCATGCAGACCTACGGCCAGGCTACGCACCTTGGTTACCTGCAGCTGACGCTCGACGACACAGGAGAGATCGTGACGCACAGTGGCCGGCTGATCCCGGTAGATCCCGCGCTGCATGAGCCTGATCCCGCGATCGCGGCAAAGCTGGCCGCGTATCGCAGCGCATTTCCCGAGATACGTGCCGTCGTTGGCAGGACCGCGGCGCGCATGAACCGTCGCTACATAGAAGAGTCGGACGTCGGCCACCTGGTCGCCGATGCCCTTTTGGCCATCGCCGACACCGATGTAGCCTTTGTCCATAGCGGCAGCTTAAGGAAGGACATCCCGGGTGGTGATGTTCGAGTCGTGGACGTCCTCGACACCTATCCGTTTGTCGACGACGTCATCGTCAAGGAACTGAGCGGTGAGCAGATTCGTCGCGCCCTGGAGCAGTCGTTCACGCTGGAACGCGGACTGCTGCAGGTGTCCGGCCTCGAGGTCACCTATGACCTTTCGCGCCGTGAGGGCGAGCGGCTCATCTCGGTCCAACATAACGGGGCTGCCCTGACTGAAGCCGATCTGCTCACCGTGGCGGCGCCTGGCTTTCTAGCGGAGGGCGGCGATCTTTACACGGCATTCTCAGAGGCGGAACCGATGCGAAGTGCCGGCAAGGTATCCGACGCCGTCACCATGTATTTTTCCATGCACGATGTCGTCGAGATTCCGGCGCGCGGACGGCAGCGGGATCTTTCTCGATAGGTTCAAACAGGTTCAGAAACGTTGCCGTTGTTCCTGAGACCGCGCGTCATAAACCGTGTTGATTGCCGAGCGCAATGACATGCCGCCCTCGGTCAATGCATAAATATCGTCTGCAAGACTCGCATTGTCCGGTCCACAACTATCGAACGACACGAGCGCGTATGGCAAAACGTCGCGCAAATGCTGCTGTCGCTCTACGTCATGTTCACAGATATCGAGAATGACGACGCTCCGGTCCTGCATTCTCTTCTCAAGAAACCGCAGGGGAATGCTCGTGATGTCAGCATAGCCGAGCTCACTGTCATACGCCCTTAGAAATAGTTCGTCTTCCTCTTCCAGCAGCTCTCCATAGTAGTAGAACACACCAACGCTATCGGAATTGCTGGACGTCTGCCGATATACCTGGTCGAGGCCGGTCATTATCCGCCGGAAAGACGCTTCATTCGGCCGCAGGAAATAGACATCGCCCTCTACGTTCTTCCGAGCCTTGTCGAACTGCTCTGCCAGCCGCTCGTTCGGCACGACCGACTTCTTATCCTGGCCGAATGCGGAGCCATCGACACCCAGCGCAAAGACGTCCTGGTTCTCTATTCGGTTCAAGACAAGCCGGCGAACCGTCCTCTTCTTTTTGCTGTTCGTCGACTCAATCTCAATTTTGTTTCTGCCCGGTCGAAGGTCGAGGTCTACCGAAAGGATCTCCAGGTGGGTGAAGCTGCCATCCTTGCTCTTGCGGATGGTCAGCGGAACGGACTGCCGCGTCGAGAGATTCGATACCACGAGAGAAGCAACACCGTCTTCGTCCTCCGCGGTAACGAGTATCGAGTAGGTACTTTGTTTCGTGTCGATCGTACCGCCAAGCTCACTACCGATTTGTGTCGAACCACGCGTTTCAGTGCTTACACTAAGCCTCGGGCCTGCGCTGGGCGGCGGGCGCCACAGTCCCAGGGTAAATACTGATCCAACAAAGCCCGAGAACCCGTTGCCCGATCTTAGCGCGCGTTCGACGGCGAACATGTCGGTCTTTATTCTTGACTCGAGCGCCGGTGAACCAATCAGGTGGTGATCTTTATCTATATACTCACGTGTAGTCGCCCACGCCTTGCCGTCAAATCCACTGCCGACGAACGCGATCCGCACACCGAGAGTATCCGGGTTGTATTGACTGAGTTTGCGATAGTTGAACACGCTAATCACGAACGCCCCGTCCGCCCGATACACACTCAGCATGTTCTGTACCTCGTCGAGAGTGTATGGGTAGGTATCAAAACGACGAATGTTGTCTGGCGAATTCAGGTCCGTTAGCTCGAAAACCTCTTCGACGACGACGCTAACGAGGTCCTGAATCTCCCGCTGTTGCCCTTCACTGAGGCGGTACGAAGGGCTGGTCTCCACAGGGAATACGAGGATCTTCTTGTCAGTGTAGTCAGCCATCCTGACCTGACCCGCATCCAGCCAGATGGGGTCTTTCTGGGTCGCGCAGCCGCCCAGCAGGGCGGAACAGACAACCAGGACGACAACTAGAATTTCGCTGCGGCGCATCATCGTATCGGCTGGTCGTCGAGCCACCGGTTCCGCTCCAGTGAACCCGGGTCGGCGAGAACCTGTGGATTCTGCCCGAGCTGGGCGATTTCACTGATGATCTTCTGCTTTGTCGTCTCAACCAGCTGTGCGTAATTGAACTCGCCGGTCTTTTCAGGATCCATCTCGTCAGCACTTGCCTTGAGGAAATGCGTAAACACGCCCCCGTGTGGATCTACCTCATAGCTGAGCTCTTCTCCACCGGAGGACACCAAGCCGATAACGCCGGCAGGCGGATCGAATATTTCGTTAGCGACCTGCGGATCCGATATTGCTCGCACTATATCTGGTGCGAGGTCCAGTCGTTTTTGTTTGCCCGCCTGCGTGAGGTTCTGGGACGGCGGCATCGGGACTCCGCTCAGGCAGGAATCGATAACATAGATCTTCTTTCTCGCCTTGGAATTCGCCATGTAGCGGGTAACGATGCTCTGCTTGTCCAGCATCGACCATTCCTCACTATCCCGTTCGCTGTCCTGCAAGACGAGATAGGCGCTTAACTCCTCGTCCTCGTTCTCGGCGATTGTGCCGTGGCCGGAGAAATAGAAGATGAAAGTGCCATGCTCCGAAATGTTCCTGGAAATGTCCTTGATCTTCTTCATGATCGGTACCTGCTTGGCATCGTCCTCCACGAAAAGATCCACGTAGAGCTCCTCCGAGTCTTCTTCGAAGTACGACTCGAGAAAGGCCTTGAACTCGCGCGCATCCTCCGCAGCGTAGTCAAGCGGCTGCACGTTCTGATAGTCACTGACGCCAACGATGACTGCACGTACTCGTGAATCGCCGCCAACCAACGAATATCGCGAGACGAGCTCGCAACCGTTCTCGAGCTTCGTGACAAAGGAAATTAGCGCCGTCCCAAAATCAATGACGATGTCGGCCTCGGAACCGACGGGTCCTATCGTCGTTTTCAGTTTCCAGGCCCCGGGGCCTTGCGATACCAGCGACTCATCTCCAGCGTTGAAGATCTGTTGGGTCTCCCCCGCGTACACTACTTGTACCGACTCAACCGGTGACGATGCGCTGATGACGTTTGCCGCCAGCTCGACAGTGCCCCTGATCGGCTTCTGGCGGTCTCCGCCCGGGTTCTCGACATCCACGGCACCGGACTGAAATCGATCCGTATCCATCAGGAACGTAGGCAACGTGTCTGCACACTGCGCGTTGGCATCGCTGACAGCGATGATCAACGCAGCGATGAAGACCAAACTGCGAGGTTTCATCATAATTCTCCGCTTACTTCAGTAGCCACCTGTACTTTTTCGATCCAGGCTCGATACGCGTCTATCGCGGTGTAAACGCCGGGGTACAGACGATTGGCGCAGCCTTTGCCGAAACTGACGATACCGGCGAGCTCGTACGTGTCCGACGATGTCGCGTAGAAGAGTCCGCTTCCGCTATCGCCCTGGCAGGCGTCCGCGTCCTGCTCCAGGGCGCACACCATGTTCAGTGTCACCTTGTTGGTTTCCACACGATAGAAGTCCTGGCAGGTCGAGTTGCGCACCGTCTTGAGATCGACCTCGTGCATTGTCTCAACACTGCCACCGCCAACAGCCTGTGCACCCCATCCGACGACCCGCACGACTTCGTCAACGCCGAGCGGACTCGCGTGTAAATCAATGATCGGCGCATCCGCGTCGTCGGCAAGCTCCACCAGGGCGATATCAGCGTCATAGTTTGCCGCCTTGCCGAAGTCGATATGCCGCCAGACGGTCTTCACTTCTCGCTCGTGACCACCCTCACCGTTTATGTCCTTGCGTATCAGAACGACGGTTGATCTCGGCGTCACCCGGCAATGAGCCGCCGTCACAATCCAGCGGTCCGATATGACAGTACCGCCGCAGAAGTTGCCCATCTTGCCGTCCGCCTTGATATTGGTGAACGCAACGGACCAGTCCATTTCACCGGCGGTGACCGGGTTGCCGCCGATGATCTTGCTGCCGCGACCATCCGCAAGCACTTCGGCATCATCTTCCCCACGTACGGACAGACTTACGACATCGACGGCAGCGTCTTGCTGAATCGGCCGGTAGGCAATGACGTTGCCGTCGCCATCCTTCAGGTATTCGACGCTGCGAGGCTTAACCTCGGACGTCGAAAAAAGGAATGCGCCTCGTGCACCATCTGACCGGGGAATGTCGTCAATCGTTGTCGCACGCGCAGCGACTGCCGTCCCGGGACAAAGTGACAGCTCCGGCATATCCGTTTCATCGCCGAAGTCAATATCCGCGATGACGATATCCGGAACCTCATCGACTTCTGAACTAACGGCTGCCGACACACCATCGACAATACTCTGCCGTATCGACTGCGTCGTCGTGTAGTCCGGCGGCTGCGCTTCATAGTAGTCGGCAAGACTCTCGAATTGCCTGGACAGCGAGGCCATTAGCAACTTCGCTTCAGCAAGGTTCATTTTGCCGGCTTCCGAACCCTCGTCGCTCGCGTCCTCCGGAAAGGTGGCGGCCACTGACATTCGTGGAGCCGTCAGGTTCAGCACTTCACCGCTTACGTTCGGCTGGACCCCGGACATGTCCGGTAGGTAAGTCAACGTCAGCGGCAGGACGACGTCGAGCCAGCGTTCCCCGGTTAGATCCGGCAAGCAGGTCGCGTAGCTGACAACCATTACTGTGCTGACCTGCTGGGGGCTTGCGGCGCGCACCCACCCGGCCAGCTCTTCGGTACTGACGTCGGCAACGGTACGTGCGCACGCGAACTGCGAGGCCAGCGCCGCGCAGGCAATAACGCCGAGTATCACGCGGCGCTTCATCGCAGCTGCTCCTGGAGCCGATCCGACACACCGGCCCGCAGCAGCGCTTCGCGGGTTCGCCGGTAGTCCTCAGGCGTGTTGTTGCCCTCGATGGTGTACTCAATCGCCCGGCGAACCGTCTCGTTCATGCTGTAGTAGTAAAGAATCTCCGCTTCGAATATCGACGGGCGGGTATCGTCCGGCCGCAGGAACAGCCCGCGGTAGTCGGCAGCGATCTGCGCAGGATCTGCACCTTCCGGGTACAGCGATGTGTAGAGTGGCAGGTCCTCGTAGGTATCGCTTGCCGCTGATCGGGCTGCAGTGGCATCCAGCGGTGCTTCCAGAAGCGCAAGCGCGTTGACAATACCGGCACCATTCTTCCTGGTGTTCCACTTCTCGAGATCGGGACAGTGTGTATCGGGCCTGCCGGGATTCCCCGCCACCGGTTGCCATGCCGAGCCTGTAATAGCCTTGCGGAACGCCTCTGTCAGCGTCCCGTTGCGCACCGCCAGCTCATAGTCGGCGGTACCCTGGTGACGCGCCATCCAGAGGGCAGCGACTCCGGTCGTAGTGGCAGTCGCGAACGTCGTGCCGTTGCCCATCCCGATGTCGTCTTCAGGATCCTTCTTTGTCCGGTTGATGTAGCCGTGCCATACCGACTGCCCGGGCGCGCTGATATCGACACGTCGACCCTCGGACGAACCCGGCCAGATGTTGCACCTGACGTCTATCGCACCGGCAGCAATCGTGGATCGGAACCGTGCCGGCCATACGACGACCTTAACGTTGTTGCCGGCGGCGGCAATGATGAGAATGCCGGCCTTCTCCGCCTTCTTGACCGCCTGCCAGAGCGACCAGCTCGGCGGACCACCCATCGCGATCGACACGATCCTGGGATCACCCTCGATCTCGCCCCTGGCAACCGACATGATGGCCTTTGCCAGCCGGCGCTGGTTGAGGACGACGACAGATGTGTGAATCCGCATCGGGATCAGCTGCGCGCCCGGACCGGTACCGGAGACACACGGCTCATATTGCTGGGAGTCCGCCAGCTGACAGCCAGCCGGGCTGACGATCGTGCTGCCGCTTACCGTTCCGTGGCCTGGATTCGGAATCAGACCAGAAGTGACCAGTGTGTCGAAGGGATCGCCGCCATCCACCAGGTCGATGCCGTACTCCTCGAGCACGGTCTTTTTAGGCCTCTCGCGATACAGCTCGGGGTGCCTTCGGTAACCTGTGTCGAGGTGAGCTATGCGAACGCCGTCCGCCTCCTCACCCTGCACCTTGCCGAAATTATCGCGCAGATACTGCCATGCCTCGGGCGCGCGAACATACTTCACGCTCCAGAGCCTGTCCTTCCTGGCTTCCTCGTCGTGGCCGGTACCTCCGCTCCTGGCCCCGAAGTTGCTGTAGTTGTCAGCGAACGCGACTTCGAACAGCGGCTCGACACGATCGACGCCGAGGCGGTCACCAAGATCGTATGCCTCCTGGAACGCATCGCGCGGCTCAATGTCGTCGAGGTCGGATCGTCCCAGTGTGCGGTCGATAACGACAATCGAGCCATCTTCTGTCAGCGAGTCGCCGAACACACAATCGCTTTGTGCCCCCGTAGCGCAGATCGTATAGCGGCCCTCATCGTTGGCCACAGGCTCGCTGCGACTCGAGTCCTCGAGATGTACAGCAAATGAGCTCACGCGAGTATTCTGGCGTCGCAGTTCGTAGCTTGACTGTGCGGTCGTCCAATCGGTATTCGCGAGAACCGACTCGAAACCGCGCACCGTTCCCGAGTTGCCGTTAAGGCGCAGTGGCTCTGCGGAGGCGAATACCTTGATGTGATCGGTTACTGCCTGCTTGCCGTCCGGAAGAAACGTACCAAAAATCTGCCTGTACTCTTCGTCGGGCGAAAGAGGCTTGTTCGCATCCGGCAACAGATCTGCCGAACCGTCCGTAGACAGCACCCAGGTGGTGATATACACGGGCGCCTGGGACAGGTTTCTCACCTCTAGTTGCAGTATGTCGCCGGGCCTGATCGGCCCATCACCGCCTTCCATAGGCCCCAGGTCGACACTAAGCGACAAGCGGCTCTGCGGGTTTTTGGTCTCCAGGAAATCAAACCACCCTACCCAGTCGTAAATCCTCGCGGCCACCTCATCCGTCGACCTCAGGCCTTCGTTCAGCAGTACGAGGTCACCCGATGCGATTGCGTAGCCACCATTAACGCGGCGAACCTGTAATTGGCCATCGCTCTCTGCCGAAACGATTCTGACCTCGTCAAGACGCATCAGCTGTTTTCTCAGCGCATCGAAATCACGACGACTTATTGAGTCGATATCGATCCACACGGTCAGCGTCGAATGCTCGTCAGGCGTTGCGGCTACCGCGATCGCGCCTTTTGGGATCGGGCCGGCCGTCGAAGACGTGCCCATTGAGACGGTATCGGACGAGCGCTCGATGCGGGCCTGTGCGATAGGCTCGGCC
>JASJBG010000012.1 GCA_030066625.1 Woeseiaceae bacterium | reverse complement strand
ATCGGCTCGATGATCGCCGGTGTCTACGCCGCGGAGAACGGTAGCGTCCTGATTGGATACGGCGCCGCAACGTCGGTGTTCGGCGTCATCATGTGGCTGACCGGCAGGCGCTACAAGCGTTAACGCGCCTCAGTCGTTGGTGTGCCACGCCACATGAAAGAGCGCGTAGCCCGAGAGCACGGGCTGTGGCACGGCCATGCCGACGACCTCACCCGGAATCGTCGACACGACGTCGAATGACTCATCGGTCAGCGGGTCGACGATACGTCCCAGGCGCTGGCCGGCCTCGACGATGTCGCCGAGCCCCGCCGACGGAAAGAAGAAGCCTCCTTGTCCCGTCCTCGCCCGGATCCAGCGGGTTCTCTCGTAGACGCGGGTATCTGGAATCTCGACATCCGCACGATCGGTCATGTCCAGGTGGGCCATGACGTTCCTGACACCCTCGACGCCGCGCTCCACCTCGTGCTCCTGGAATCGGTAGGGTTCACCGGCCTCGTAGATGATTGCCGGGATGCCGGCCTTGGCCGCCTCGCGGCGCAGGCTGCCGTCGGGGCCTTTGCCGGCGACGACGATACCGAGCCCGAAATGGACGGCCAGTTCGCGAATCTCCGGGTCCGAGATATCGGCGCGTATCTGCGGCAGGTTGGTGCGATTGTTCGACGCCGTGTGCAGGTCGACGAGGGCATCACAGCTTTGCACCACTTCGAACACCGAGTACGCAATCAGCGACGCAACGCTCCCGCCCGCGCGGCCGGGAAAGGCGCGGTTCAGGTCGCGCCGATCGGACAGGTAGCGATTGCCGGTGCGTACGCCCTCGGCGTTGATGGCAGGCAGCGCGATCAGCGTGCCGCGCATACTCTCGGTGTCCACCTCTGAGAAGGCGCGGCGTGCCACTTCGACACCGTTCAGCTCGTCGCCGTGTATGCCGGCCGTAATGCACAGCGTCGGCCCCGGCTCCGCGCCGCGGGCGACGAACACGGGCATGTTGAGATAGGTCGCCTCGAACGACTGATCCGGAATGAACGGAAACCTCGCTTTGGATCCCGGCTCGACCGTGCGTCCCTGCAGTTCGATGGCGCCCCAGTCGTCGGCGTAGCTGGTCGATGCGACGGCTGTCAGTAGCAATAGTGTCAGGGTTACTCGTTTCATGAGCTTCAGTATATTTGGATTCCCGGCCGGCCGTCCCGCTCCGCGGTTGCAAGTTGAAACAATTCCACGTGTCTTCGACATGCTGCCGGCGTGTATCGTGGTGGTCTTTTTGACAGAGGATTTTCCTATGAAACAAGCGCTTCGCCTGGGCCTGGCAGCGACCGCCTTCGTGTCGCTGAACGCGGCAGCCGACTTCTCGGCCACACCGTCGGGCACCTACGCACTCGACGATACGCACGGCTACGTACTATTCAGCTACAGCCATTTCGGCTTCTCGAACCCGAACGTCGGCTTCAACCGCTTCGACACGACGCTCGATCTCGACAGCGATAATCCCGAGAACAGCACGATCAGCGTGACGATCGACGCCGCGAGCATCGACAGCCGTGTCGAAGAGTTCAACGGCCACCTGAACGGCGAGAATTACTTCGATACCGCGAATCATCCGGAGATCACCTTCACGTCAACGAGCGTGTCGGCGACTGGCGATAACACCTTCGACGTGACGGGCGACCTCACGATCAAGGGCACGACCAAACCGGTAACGCTTGCGGCTACGATCAACAAGGCTGCCAAGCACCCGTTCAAGGGCATGCCGACGGTCGGCGTCAGCGCCACCGGAACGCTGCTGCGCTCCGAGTGGGGTCTCGGCAACTACGCGCCCGCGGTCGGCGACGAGGTTACACTGCACATCGAGGTCGAGCTCAACAAGGCAGAGTAGGAGACCGAGCAGATCATGTCCGCGACGATCGGCTACACGCGTACCGCGCGTATCCTGCACTGGCTCGTCGCCGGCATGATCGTGCTGCAGTACGTGCTGGCAAACCTGGCCGACTCGGCCGACTCGACGATCGCCGAGCTCGCGCTGTACGCGAACCACAAGTCGGTCGGCATGACGATCCTCGCGCTTGCCGTCGCCAGGCTGGTGTGGCGCTACCGGAATCCGCCGCCGCCACTACCGGACGGAATGGCGCAGTGGCAGGTGATCGCCTCGCACGTCAGTCACTGGGGCCTCTACGCCCTTTTGATCCTGATGCCGGTGTCGGGCTGGCTGATGTCCTCTGCGTCCGCCTATACGGTCAGCTGGTTCAACCTGTTCCAGTTCCCGGATCTCGTTTCGCCCAGCGACTCGCTCGAGCTTCGGCTCAAGGCCGTGCACGAGACACTCGCGAAACTGCTCTTTGCGTTCGCGCTCGTGCACATCCTCGCGGCGCTGAAGCACGCCGTCTTCGACCGGGACGGTGTGCTGGCGCGCATGTCGTCGCTGCTCACCGTCGGCCTGTTCACAGGCATCATAGTGCTCGGCGTCGCCGGGCTCGGCCGCATCGGTGGCGGCAATGCCGCAACCGGGGCCGGCTCAACAAACGACGCCGTGCCGGTCGGTGAGCTGCAGGCCTCTGTCCTGCCAACCTGGAACATCGACTACGCGTCGAGCTACATCCTGTTCCGTGCAACCCAGGCGGGCGGCGAGTTCGAGGGTCGCTGGCCCTCCTGGTCGGCGGCGCTGCAGTTCGACGCCTCGGCACTCGACGAGAGCCGCTTCGACGTGACGGTGAACACGCTCGAGGTCGACACCGCGGACAGCGACCGGGATGCGACGCTCCAGCAGGCCGAGTGGTTCGACACGGCCAACCACGCAGAAGCCATGTACCGTGCCGACGCGTTCCGCGCGCTCGACGACGGCCGCTACGCGGCCGACGGTCAGCTGATCATCAAGGGAAAGAGCGCTCCCGTCGTGCTCGACTTCAGCGTGGAATCGACCGATACGGGAGTTGTATTGACCGGCACGGCCAGCGTCGATCGGCTTGCGCTCGACGTGGGCACCGGCGACTGGACCGACACGACCTGGATCGGCCAGAACGTCGAGGTCGAGGTCCGCGTCGAGGCAACGCTCAGCGAGTAGCGACCCGGCTTTCGTCGCGCGCCATCGCGAAGTCACCGCCCAGCGCTTTGTAAAGCGCGGCCAGCGCCGTTGCGCGATCGGTCCGCGCCGTCGCCAGCTCGTCATCGATCGTGATGCGCGTGCGGTCCGCATCCAGCACCGACAGGTAGTCGTCCGCACCAACGTCGAAGCGAAGCTGCGCCAGGTCCGCTGCCGCAACGCCCTCGCGCTGCGCCTCTTCGAGGCGCGCAACCCGCTCGGTTGTCGCGCGGTAGTTCGCAAGCGCGTTCTCGGTTTCCTCGATGGCGACCAGCCAGGCTTCGTCAAAGGCGGCGAGAGCGCCGGCCGCGCGCGCCTCGGATGCCTTGACCCGCTGGCGGACGCGGCCGAAGTCGAGGATCCGCCACGAGATACCGGGTGCGAACTGCCAGCGGTCGGCGTCCGAGCTGCCGATATCAGATAAATCCTGGCCGGTCCAGCCGAAGTCGCCGACGAGCGTGAGCTTCGGGTAGAACTCGGCCGTCTGCACGCCGATGTCCGCGGTCGCGGCGGCGAGGCGCCGCTCCGCCGCACGTACGTCCGGGCGGCGCACGAGCCAGTCGGCCGGCGTACCGACGGCGATGAGCGGCGGCAGCGCGAGCATGCGATCCGGCAGCGTGAGCTGCTCCCGAAGCTGGGCCGCGGGAATTCGGGTCAGCACCGCGAGCCGCTGCTCGGCACGCTTCACGTTTGCCTCGGCGGTTGGCAGCGTCGCCGCCAGCTGCCGTTCCTGCGCGCGGGCGCGGGACACATCGAGCGCTGTGCCGCGGCCGGCCTCGAGCCCGGCTTCCAGGATCGCAACGCTTTCCGCCTGGTTGGCGAGATTGAGCGTCAACAGCTCGAGCCGCAGCGAATCGCCCTGCCACTGGAAATAGGTCTGCGCCACCTCGGCGACGATCGCGAGCTCTACCGCGTAGAGCGACGCTTCGTCGGCCTCGACGAGATAGTGGATCTCCTCGGACTGGCGGCGGAGCGAGCCGAACAGGTCGATTTCCCAGGTCGCATCGAAGCCGGCGCGATAGCGCTCGACGACGCCGGCGGCGGGGAATGAGAACGGGTCAGCGTCACTCTGCCGGGTCCGCTCCAGGTTGCCCGTCACGTTCACGGTCGGCAGCAAACTGTAGATAGCGAGGTTCGACAGCGCGCGGGTCTCGTTGAGCGTTGCCAGCGACTGCGCGATCGTCGTGTTGTTGTCGAGCGCTGCGTCGATGAGCCGGTTGAGCTCGTCGTCACCGAGACTTTGCCAGAGTCCGGCCATCGTCGGTGCGTCCGGACTCGCGATCTCGGTGTTCAGGAACGTCTCGGGCAATTCCGATTCCGGCGTTTCGTAGTCCGGACCGACGGCGCAGCCACCGGCCAGCAGAAGTACCAGCCAGCGTGGATCAAACCGCTTCATGAGCCACCTCCCCGAGCCGCTCGCTGCGTGTTTCGAGCTTGCGGATCAGCACGTAAATGACGGGCGTGAAAATGAGCCCGAAGAAGGTCACGCCGAGCATGCCGAAGAACACGGTCACGCCCATGACGTGGCGCACCTCGGAGCCCGCGCCCGACGCAAAGACGAGCGGGACGACGCCCGCGATGAACGCGAAGCTCGTCATCAGGATCGGCCGCAGTCGAATCCGCGCGGCCTCGATGGCGGCTTCAGCGATGGACCGACCCATGCGCTCGAGGTCGCGGGCGAACTCGACGATCAGGATCGCATTCTTGCAGGCGAGGCCCATGAGCACGACGAGTCCGATCTGCGTGAAGATGTTGTTGTCGAGGAACGTCGGTGGCACCGACACCGGCGGCGGCGGAATCATGCCGCTCGCAATCTGCATGCCGAAAATGAAGCCCTTGATCGTGTTCAGCGACCAGATGCCCGCAATCGCCGACAGCAGGCAGAGCGGCACGATCAGGATCACGGCAAGCGGCAGCGACCAGCTCTCGTACAGCGCCGCAAGAATCAGGAACACGAACAGGATGCACAGCGGAAAGACGATGATCGCCGTGTTGCCCTGGGTCGCTTCCTGGAAGGTCAGGCCGGTCCACTCGAAGCCCATGCCCTTTGGCAGGCTGGCGCCCGCCAGTGCCGTCACGACATTCAGCGCCTCACTCGAGGACATCAGCGCCGGGTCGATGCCGGCGGAAAGGTCCGCCGCCGGGTAGCCGTTGTAGCGAATGACCGGGTCCGGCCCGTAGCTTTCCTCGACCTCGAGTACGCTCGTGACCGGGATCATACGGCCCTCCGCGTTGCGCACCTTGAGCCGGGCAACATCGCTGACTTCGTCGCGATACGGCGCGTCGGCCTGCACGTAGACGCTATAGGTCCGCCCGAACAGGTTGAAGTCGTTCACGTACGCGGATCCGAGATACACCTGCAGCGCGTCGAATACCTCGTTGAGCTGCAGGTTCTGCTCCTTGACCTTGCGCCGGTCGACGACCGCCTCGAGCTGCGGCACGTTCGACTGGAACGAACTGAGGACGGAATAGGGATCGAAGCCCGGCGTCTGCCGCAGTGCGCCGGCCAGCGCCTGCGTCTGCGCATTCAGCTCGCCAAAGCCGAGGTTGCCGCGATCCTGCACGTACATCTCGACGCCGGAGGAGTTGCCGAGCCCGAGCACGGGTGGCGGCATCAGCGCGAACGCAAGGCCTTCCTCGATCATCGAGAACGCGCCCGAGAGCTGCGCGGCGAGTTCGGCCGCAGTGGCCTCGCGCTCACCCTGCGGATCGATGCCGATGAACATCGTGCCGATGTTCGGCGTATTCACGAAGTGGACGCCGTTCAGGCCCGGAAACGCGACGGTCGAACGAATGCCCGGTACCGCGAGCGCTATCTCCGACATTTCGGCGAGCATCTCGTCGGTTCGCTGGATGTTCGCGCCCTCGGGCAACAGTGCAACGGCGAACAGGTACTGTTTGTCCTGCACCGGGATGAAGCCGCCCGGCACTGCACGGAAGCCCATGATGGCGATACCGATGAGCAGCAGGTAGATGATCGACAGCCTGCCGCTGCGATTCAGGTTGCGCGTCGTGTTGGTGCCGTAGGCCTTCGCGCCGCGGTCGAACACGCGGTTGAAGGGCCTGAAGATCCAGCCGAACAGGAAGTCGATCGTCCTGCCGATGCGGCCCGGCGGGGCGCCGCGCGGCTTCAACAGCACGGCGGCCATCGCCGGCGACAGCGTCAGCGAGTTGAAAGCCGAGATCAGGACGGCCGCGGATATCGTCACGGCAAACTGCCGGTAGAACTCGCCGGTGACGCCGCTTAAGAACGCGAGCGGCACGAACACGGCCGCGAGCACGAGCGAAATCGCAATGATCGGACCCGACACTTCCTGCATGGCGACGTGCGCCGCTTCGCGCGGCGACTTGCCCATCTCGATGTGGCGTTCCACGTTCTCGACCACGACGATCGCGTCGTCGACGACGATGCCGATCGCCAGCACGAGTCCGAACAGCGTTAGTACGTTGATCGAGAAGCCGAGCAGCAAGAGGACCGCGAAGGTGCCGATGATCGATACCGGCACCGCGAGCAGCGGGATGATCGATGCCCGCCAGGTCTGCAGGAACAGCACGACGACGATGACGACGAGCAGGACGGCCTCGAGCAGCGTCGTGACGACGGAGTTGATCGACTGGCGTACGAACACGGTCGGATCGTAGGCGACGTCCCAGCTGACGCCGGGCGGGAAGTCGGCCGACAGCTCGTCCATCTTGGCGCGCACGGCATCCGACAGCGCGATGGAGTTCGCGCCGGGACTCTGGAAGATCGGGATTGCCGCGGCTTCCTGGCTATTGAGGCGCGAACGCAGCGAGTAGGTCTCGGAACCGAGTTCGACGCGGGCCACGTCGCCGAGCGTCGTCACCGAGCCGGGCGCCGCGCCGGTCTTGAGCACGATGTTCTCGAACTCCTCGACGGTCTGCAGACGTCCCCGGGCACTCAGCGAGTACTGCGTGAAGCCGGCGCCCGACTGCGGGGGTCCGCCGATGATGCCCGCCGAGACCTGGATGTTCTGCTCGCGAATCGCGTTGATCACGTCGCCCGCGGTCAGGTCGCGCGACGCTACTTTCTCCGGGTCCAGCCAGACCCGCATCGAATAGTCGCCGGCACCGAATACGAGCGCCTGGCCGACGCCCGGCAGCCGCGCGATCTCGTCGAGGATGTTGATCGTCACGTAGTTCGCGAGATAGAAGCCGTCGTAATCGCCTTCCGGCGACGTCAGGTGCACGACCATCGTTAGGTTCGGCGACGACTTCGCCGTCGCGACGCCTAGCGCGCGGACGGCTTCCGGCAGCCGCGGCAACGCGATCGCAACGCGGTTCTGCACCTGCACCTGGGCGAGATCGATGTCAGTACCGCCCGCGAACGTGATCTGCACCTGCAGCACGCCGTCCGAGCTCGCGACCGACTTCATGTAGATCATGTTCTCGACGCCGTTGATCGCCTCTTCGAGCGGCGCCGCGACGGTCTCGGAGATCGTCTGCGGGTTCGCGCCCGGGTAGGTCGCCGTGACCTGGATCGTCGGCGGCACAACTTCGGGATACTCGCTGACCGGCAGGTTCGGGATGGCGATCAGGCCCGCGATCAGCACGAAGATCGACAGCACGCCCGCGAAGATCGGGCGATCGACAAAGACCCTGGAGGGATTCATGGCCTAGCCTTCCGGGGTGGACGACGGTGCCTGCGCCGTCTGCGTCGGGTCGTTCATCGGCACGATCGTCGGGATGACGGGCGCGCCAGAGAAGAACACCTTGCGCACGCCGTTGACGACAATGCGCTCGCCGGCCTCGAGCCCGCTCGACACGACGCGCAGGCCGTCGGCCTCGCGGCCGAGCTCGACGTCACGGCGCACGGCGGCGTTGTCAGGCGTCACGACGTAGACGTATTTTCGATCCTGGTCGGTCATGACCGCCGCCTCGTGGATCATCAGCGCGTCGTACTCGTTGCTGCCGAGCAGGCGAACGCGCGCGAACAACCCGGGAATCAGGTAGCCGTCCGGGTTGTCGATCAGCGCGCGGCCCTGGATCGTTCCCGTCGCCGGGTCGACCTGGTTGTCGACGAAGTCCATGTGGCCGCGAAACGGGAAGTCCGCATCCGACGCGAGCCCGACCTGCACCGGGTTCGGGACGTCACGGGAGCTGGGGCGCTCGCCGGACGCGGCGCGCGCCTGGTACTTGAGGTAGATGCGCTCGTCGCCTTCGAACACGACGTGAATCGGGTCGATCGACACGAGCGTCGTCAGCACGGAGCCGTTCGGCGTCACGAGGTTGCCGGGCCTGATCAGCGCTTCACCGACGCGGCCCGCGATTGGCGCGGTCACGCGGGTGAACTCGAGGTTGAGCTCCGCTGAATCGAGCGCCGCGCGGGCGCTGTTGAGATCTGCCTGCGCCTGCTTCACCTCGCCACGGCGCTGCTCCAGCTCTTCGATTGACACCGCCTTGGCCGCGACGAGTTTCTCGGAGCGGTCGAGATCCTGCTGGGCGAGTTCCACGCGGGTCTCGGCACGCACGACGTCCGCGCGCTGCGATGCGACGGCGGCGCGATACTCGCGGTCGTCGATCGTGAACAGCAGGTCGCCCTGCTCGACGACGGCGCCCTCGGCGAAGTGTACGGCATCCAGGTAGCCAGTGATCCTCGGCTGCAGCTGCACCGTATTGACGGCCTGGATACGGCCGGTGAATTCGTCCCACTCGACGATCGGCCGGGTCATGACCTCGGCGACACTGACGCCGACGGCCGGCGGGCCGCCCTCCGGGCCACCACCGCCGCCGCAGCCGGCGACGAACAGGCAAAGCGCGAGCACGGCCCGGCGTCGCGCGAACACAAGTAGCTCATTCATTGTTGTTTCCTTCGGAATTCTTGTCGCTGTCGCCCGACCACTCCCGGGCCAGGGATTCCAGCACCTCGACCAGTCGGCCGCGCAGCTCGGGCGAGATATCGGGGCAGTGGAACAGGTTTGCCCAGAAGAGCCCCTGTGCGGCGAGCCTCAGCAGCTCGATCTTCAGGTTCCGTTCGTTCCATTCGACGCCCGTCAGGCGTTCGCGTTCAAACTCCCGCACCGGGTCGATGATGGGCGGGTCGAGCGTCGCGGCGCCGAGCATGCCGGTGACAAAGCGCCGCTTGTCCGGGTTCTCGTCCGTGTACGAGCGCATGAAAGCCAGCAGTTCCGCGGTCTCGGGCGCTTCGCCCGCCGGTCGCTGCACCTCCTCGAGCTCCTTCCACTGCTCGATGTCGTCCTGCACCAGCGCCTGCAGCAGCGCCTGCTTGGTCGGGAAGTGATAAGTGATGCCGCCCCGGGTGACGCCGGAGA
Organism: Woeseiaceae bacterium; assembly: GCA_030066625.1. Taxonomy (GTDB): domain Bacteria; phylum Pseudomonadota; class Gammaproteobacteria; order Steroidobacterales; family Woeseiaceae; genus UBA1847. The sequence continues at coordinate 34,047 of JASJBG010000012.1, read as the reverse complement.
CCTGCGCGACCTGCTCGAACGTCAGGCAGCCGGCGCCGCGCTCCATCACGATTTCGCGGGAAGCGTCGAGCACCTTTTTCTTTGCTTGTGGTTGTCGGCCCATGAGAATAACTATACAGAACGTTCTGTATAGTTATACGACAGATTCGTCTCAGAATGTAACCCCCGGGCGTTCGGCCGTAGACTACGCGCCATGACTACCGACACGATCCACACCGACGCATTGATCGTCGGCGCAGGCCCCTGCGGGCTCTTCCAGGTCTTCGAACTGGGCCTTCTCGGCATCCACGCGCACGTCGTCGACAGCATGCGCCACGTCGGCGGCCAGTGCGCCGAGCTTTATCCGGACAAACCGATCTACGACATCCCGGGCATTCCTGTCTGCTCGGCGCAGGAGCTGATCGACAACCTGATGAAGCAGATCGCGCCCTTCGAGCCGACCTTCCACCTGGGCGAAGAGGTGCAGACGGTTCAGCCAATCGATGACGGATTCGAGGTCGAAACCGGTGCCGGTACGAAGTTCAGGACCAAAACGGTGTTCATCGCCGGCGGTGTCGGCTCGTTCCAGCCGCGCCGCATGCGACTCGCCGGCATCGAGGCGCACGAGGACAAGAGCCTGCACTACCGCGTTCGCGAGCCGAAGCGTTTCGAGGGCCGCAAGGTCGCGATACTCGGCGGCGGCGACTCCGCGCTCGACTGGGTGCTGGAACTCGCGCCGATGGTCGAGTCGATGACGCTCGTGCATCGCCGCACCGAGTACCGCGCAGCGCCGGCGTCGGTCGACAAGATGAAGTCGCTGGTTGCCGACGGCCAGATACAGGAGCTGTTCGGCAAGGTCACCGACTATCGGGCGGACGATAGCGGCATCCAGGGCATCACGGTCACGACGCTCGACGGCGACACGGTCGACGTCGACTGCGACAGCCTGCTCGTCTTCTGGGGCCTCGCGCCGAAGCTCGGGCCGATCGCCGACTGGTCGCTGGACCTGAACCGCAAGACCATCAACGTCGACACCGAGCGCTTCGAGACCAACATCCCCGGGATCTACGCGATCGGTGACATCAACTACTACCCGGGCAAGAAGAAGTTGATCCTGTCGGGCTTCCACGAGGCCGCGCTCGCGGCCTTCGCGGCCAAGGAACGCATCGAACCCGGCAAGAAAGCCCACCTGCAGTACACGACGACCAGCCCGCTGATGCATGAACGACTCGGCGTAACCGCCGACGACTGAAGGATACGGCTCGCGAGCGACAAGGCCGGCCGGCTGTTCTTAGAAACAAGAAGGCCACCCATCGGGGTGGCCTTCTTTCTTGTTATTTGTTGTTGTTGTCCGTGCGTAAGTGTCAGTCGCCGGTATTGGCGTCGTCGCGAAGCTCGACGCCGTTCGCACCGTCGGTCAGCAGTCCCTGGCCATCGACAAAGCCGCCGCCATCGATACCGTCGATGCCGCCGCCGTCGATGCCGTTGGCCGATGCACCGCCGCCACCGTCCGTCCAGCCGTAGCCGAGCGCGTTGGTGCCGTCGGTCCAGCCGTAGCCGCTGGCCGTCGTACCGCCGCCGTCGGTCCAGCCGTAGCCGAACGCGTTGACGCCATCGGTCCAGCCGTAGCCGCTGGCCGTGGTGCCGCCGCCATCGGTCCAGACGTAGCCGTTGGCGTTGACGTCGTTACCGTCCGTCCAGCCATAGCCGCTGGCCCAGGTGGCGCCGTCCGTCCACAGGTAGCCCGTGCCCCAGGTCTCGCTGCCCCAAAGGATGGCAGTATCCTGGATGTAGACGCCGTTGTTGTTCTCGTCAGGTACGAGCAGCGGCGACAGCGCCGGCGTTGTCATGACGCCCGTGTCGTTGAGCGCGGCCTCGACGTCGAGGACGCCGGCACCGGCCTCGACCGGCCCTGCGTCAATCTTGCGGGCCGAGCGCATCAGCCGCGCCTTGATCGTGTCCGGGGTCAGCGACGGGTCCTTCTCGAGCATCAGGGCGACGGCCGCTGCAACCATCGGCGTTGCCATACTCGTGCCCGAAAGCTCGAAGTACTTGTCCTTGCAGCCGTTACTGGTGCATGCGACTACGCGGCTCGGCAGGTCGTTAATGAGCTTGGCGTTCTTCGGAATCGCCGCGACGAGACGATTGCCCGGCGCGATGAGGTCCGGCTTCACGACGAAGTCGCCGATCGTCGGGCCCTTCGACGAGAACGTGGACACGTAGTCGTCGCTCGTATCGCTGCCCGTGCCATTGTCGGTCAGCGAACCGACCGTGATGACCTTGCGCGAGTTGCCCGGGCTCATGACCGTACCGTAGCCGGAATGGCCGTAGTTGCCCGATGCGACGACCACGACCATGCCCTGATCCCACAGCGTCTCGGCCGCGAGTACCATCGGGTCGGTCGCGTTCGACTCGGTAATGCCCTGGCCAAGCGAAAGGTTGACGACCCGGACGTCGAAGTAGCTGCCGTACTGGGCGAGCCAGTCGAGCGCTGCGATCACGTCTGAGGACGAGCCCCAACCGTGGTTGTCGAGTACCTGCAGCGCCAGCAGCTTGGCCTGCTGCGCGGTGCCGCGGTGCAGGTCGTCGGAGTCACTGCCGTCGCCCGCGAGGATGCCGGCGACGTGCGTGCCGTGGCCGTACTGGTCCTTGCGCTGGCTGTCGTTATAGCTCGTGATGACGCCATTGTTGACGGTCGGCTGCGGGTAGTTGCCATTCAGGAAGCTGTACTGCATCGCATTGCTGCTGATGTCGTTGTGCTTGTCGATGCCCGTATCAATAACGGCGATGCCGACGTTCGAGCCTTTGTAGTATTCGTTGATTGAACCGGCTGTCGGCACGTTGGCCGTCTCGAGCTCGGAACCGAGCGAGCGAATCTGGTCGTCGAGCGACAGCCGGTCGACCGTGTCCTCGATGGCAAGCTCGACCAGCGCGTCGGCCGGCAGCCGAACGGCCAGCATGTCAAAGCTGGAATAGCGACGTACGACCTCGCCGCCCAGCGACTCGACCCGATCACCCTCGAAGAGCTCCGGGTAGTCGGCGTAGCTGACGATGATCTCGGCAGGCGTATTGCCGCCGCGCATGGCGAGCGCCGCGACCGGCGCGCTCATCTTCGCGCGCGCCTCGGCCGGGATCGGGCCTGCCGTATCGTCGGTCGCATCCTCTTCGGTCGAATCGGCGCGTAGAGTGCGCTCCGCCTCGACCTGCGCCGCCTGGAAGCGCGGACCCATGACGGTGGCGTCGCCGGCAACTTGCGCCTCGATCGCCGGCACCGCGAACGGATCGTCAGAGCGCGTGTGATCCGGGCGAACTTGCGCGACGGTCGTTGCCGTGTCAACGGTCGACGACTTGCTGCCGATCAGCTTAGAGAACGTGTCGGACTGCATCGCAATCGGTGACGCCGCGAGCAACACGGCGGCCATTGCGAGTGCGATAGGCCTGGTCGTTATCTTCATAGCGTTGTCGGAACCGGGCGAGCGCTCGCCCTGTTTGCCGCTCCTCTCAAGAGTTCGTTTGCGCGTATTCATTAGCCTGCCTCCGTAAGACGAAGGATGTCATCGTCGTCACCGTGCACGGCCAGCGTGCCTGCACGGCGCGCCCGGAACAGGATCGACGTCGGCTCGAGCTCGTCGTCGGCGACGCTGAAGCTCGTCGATGCCTCGTTCGGACCGAACATGCCGGCCCAGGCATTGCGATGTTTCTTCGCCTCGTACATGAGCGCGTCGGCAAGGCCGATGACCTGGTCGAGGTTCGACTCGTCGAGGCTGGCTTTAAACAGCGGGTAGGCAGCGAAGCCGATCGAGCAGGTCGTGCGTACGATCTGGCCGTCACCCAGCGTGAAGTTGGTCTCGCCGATCCGGTTGCGGATGCGCTCGGCCAGCGCCTCGCACTCGCCCGGCTTGGTCTGCTTGGCAATGACGACGAACTCGTCGCCACCCCAGCGAATGACGTAGTCGGAACGGCGGCAGGTAGACAGAAGAACGTTGCGTACCTCGAGCAGCATCTGGTCGCCGGCGGCGTGCCCATAGGTGTCGTTGATCGGCTTGAAGTTGTCGAGGTCGATCATCATGAACACGAGATCTGCCGCATCGCCCTGGTCGATGCCGTCGATCTCCTCGGTGTTCTTGCGGCGGATCAGGTCGAAGTCGCGCGAGATCTCCTCGAACACGAAGCGTCGGTTCCTGAGGCCCGTCAGCGGATCGCTCAGCGAGCTCTCCTGCAGCGCCGCGTTCAGCTGCTTGAGCTGCTGGTTGCGTTCGCTGAGCTTGTCGGTGCGCTCGGCAACGGCCTTCTCGAGGCGGCGGCTGTATTCCTCCTCGCGGCGGACCTTCTGCTTGTGCCCGTACCAGAGCAGCAGGCCGAGCTGCACGAGCATTGCCACGTAGCCGAGGTACGCCCACCAGGTGTCCCACGGCGCCGGCGAGACGCGGATCGGGACGGCAAAGCCGGCCTCGTTCCAGACGCCGTCGGCGTTGGCGGCCTTGACGCGCAGCAGGTAGCTGCCGTCATCGAGGTCTGTATAGGTCACGCGGCGGCGGTTGCCGAGATCGATCCAGTCCTTGTCGAAGCCCTCGAGCTTGTACATGTACTGGTTCTTGGCCGACGCCGAGAAGTCGAGCGCCGAGAATTCGAAGGACACGGTGTCCTGCGTGTAGCTCAGTTCGATGCTGCCGTCTTCAGTGTACGGCAGGTCGGACTTGACGCCGTCGTTGCCGTCCGTGAAGTCCGTCAGGACGATGCTCGGCGCGACGTTGTTGACCGTGATCTCACTGGGGTCGAAGGCGTTGTAGCCGCTCGTACCGCCGAAGAACAGCTCGCCCGAGTCGCTGACGTAGTGCGCGCCGAAGTTGAATTCCTCCGACTGCAGCCCGTCGTTGCGATGCAGGTTCTTGAATGAATCCGTTGCCGGCGCGTAGCGGCTCAGGCCGTAGTTGGTGCTGAGCCAGAGCAGCCCGGCCTGGTCGATCTCGACGCCGTAGATAACGTCGTTGGAGAGGCCGTCCGCCTGCGAACGGTTCTCGAAATGAATGCCGGCCGGGTTGTCGGCGCTGCCGACGACGCGGTCGAGACCGCCGCCGCGCGTACCGACCCAGACGTTGCCGTCTGCGCCGACCTTGACCGAGTACACCGTGTCGTCAGCAAGGGCCGTTGGGTTCTCGGGATCGTGGCGGAAGTGGTGGAACTGGTTCGTGACCGGATCATAGAGATTCAGGCCACCGCCGTCGGTGCCTATCCACATACGGCCGTTTGCGTCCTCGGCGATGCTCGTCACGCGGCTGGCGCTGACGGTGTTTGCATCGGCGGGATCGTGCGCGAAACGCGTGAAGGCGCCGTCTTCGTAAAGGCTGATGCCACCCCCGAAGGTGCCCACCCAGACGCGGCCTTCGCGGTCCGTGACCATGGTCATGACGCCGTTCGCAGACAGCGATGCCGGGTTCTCCGGATCGTGCTGCAGCCGCTCGACCTTGCCGGTCTCGGCGTCGAGTATCGCGATACCTGCCGCGAACGTGCCAACCCAGATGCGGCCGTCGGCGGCGCGCATCAGGCTCATGACCCGGTCGTCACCGATCGTGTTCGGGTTCGACGGATCGTGACGGTAGCTCGTCGTCGTGCCGGACTCGCGGTCGACGGCGTTCAGGCCGTCACCGAAGGTGCCCACCCAGAGCGTACCCGCGCTCTCGGTGAATGCCATGACGCTCGGCGCCTGCTCGCCGGACACGCTAAGCGCCCGGGCCGGCTCGAAACCGTAGTCCCAGGTGCGTGAATTCCATTTGTTGAGGCCGCGCATCTTGGTGCCGACCCAGAGCACGCCGCCGCGGTCTTCGAAGATGACCGTGACGCCGTCGCCGGAGAGGCTGCTCACGTCCGTCGCATCGTTGCCGTAGCGCGCGAACTCACCGCTGTCGCGGTCGAGCAGGTTCAGGCCGGCCGTCGTGCCGACCCAGAGGCGCTTGCCACTATCTTCGAAGATCGACGTGACGCGATTGCCGGCGATCGACGCGGCGTTGCCGGCATCGTGCGCAAAGCTCGACTGCTCGCCGGTTTCGAGGTCGATGCCCATCAGGCCGCCGCCGTAGGTGCCGACCCAAAGCGTGCCCTTGCCGTCCTCGAACAGCGCGCGGACGCTGTGACCGGAATCGATGACCGTGTCGAACTCGCCCGTGTCGGTGTCGAGCTGGACGAGGCCGTGATTGCCGCCGACCCAGAACGCGCCCTTCGAGTCGCGCAGGATCGCGAAAACGCTGTCTGCGCCGTTGCCTTCGGCAAAGCGCCAGGTCGTGAACGTCTCGGTCCTGGCGTCGAAGCGCGACAGGCCGCCGTAGCGGGTGCCGGCCCAGACGCTGCCGTCGGCGTCGACGTAGACCTTGCGGACGATGTTGCCGCCCAGGCTCGCGGCGTTGTCGGCGTCATGCCGCCAGGTCGTGACGCGGCCGGTGGCACGGTCCATGCGGGCGAGACCACCGCCGTTGGTCGCCAGCCAGAGGCGGCTGTCGGCGTCTTCGGCGATGTCGAAAATGAAGTCGTTCGGCAGCGCTTCGGGGTTACCGCGTTCGCGCCGATAGTGTTTGAAGGTATAGCCGTCGTAGCGGTTCAGGCCGTTCTCAGTGCCGACCCAGATGTAGCCCTCAGCGTCCTGGTGGACGGCGAGCACGTTGCTCTGTGACAGGCCCTGGTCGAGCGTAAGGCGGTCGAAGCGCATCGGGTGATGCGACGGTTCCGCGATGGCAGCTGCGGTGAATAACACCAGCAGAGCGAGCGCTGCGGCGGCCACCCGCGGCCGCCAGGTCATAGATTTCGGCATTTTTGAGCCCCGATTCACCGTTCTTATCCCCTTCCCGGGCGACCAGGTCGCGCCGGCTGAACCTCCCTTTCAGTTCGCCCATTAGGCGCCACGGGGCTCTTATATACGGTGATGAGGTGCCGGGGCATTCCGGCCAAAGTGTGAACTGGATCACATAACGGGTCGGTTAAATCGGCGCCCGTCAGGCTTATGTCAGGACGCGCTCTCGAGCAGCCCCGAGATGGCGTCGGCGGCCGCCGGACGGGCGATCAGGAAGCCCTGGAAAGCGTCGCAGCCCAGGGTTTTGAGCGTCTCGAGCTGGTCGGCAGTTTCGATGCCCTCCGCGACAACGTACAGGCCCAGTCGCTGGCCCAGCGCGATCATTGCGGAGGCGATGGCGGCATCCTTACCGTCCGCATTGATGCCGCGGACGTAGGACTGGTCGATTTTGAGGACGTCGACCGGCAGTTCCTTCAGGTACGCGATGGCGGAATCGCCGGTACCAAAGTCGTCGATCGCCAGCCGGACGCCGAGCGCCTTGAGCGCGCGCAGCTGGTCCAGCAGGTCCGTATCCCCCGCGAGCACGCCGCGTTCGCTGAGTTCGAGCTCCAGGGAATCCGGGGCCAGCGAATTCCGTGTCAGCGCGTTTTGCACCTGGTTGACGAAGTCACCGTTCCGGAGCTGTACACGCGACACGTTGACACTGACGTAGGGCAGCTCGATACCGGCCGTTCGCCACGCCGCGAGCTGCCGGCAGGCCTCCGCCAACACGAACTCGCCGACACGGACCATGAGTCCGGACTCTTCGGCGACCGGAACGAAAACGCCAGGCGAAACGGCGGTCCCGTCCGGCAGCGTCCAGCGCAACAGCGCCTCGGCCGCGACAGGCGCACCGTCGCTGACACGGTTGATCGGCTGGTACGCCAGCGTGAGATCTCGCTGATCGAGTGCCTCGTGCAGCATGTGCTCGATGCGCAGCTTCCGGGCCGCAGCCTGGTCGGTCTCCGTGCAGTAGTACTTGAACCCGCCGCCTCGGCTCTGGGCGTCGCGCATCGCGTTATCGGCCCGCTGCAGCAAACTGTGCACGTCGCGGGCGTCGCCCGGATACTCGGCGATGCCGAGGCAGGCCGACAGGTAAATGGTCTGGCCGGCGATCTGGATCGGCCGCGACAGGCGTTCGAGCAGGCGCTGCTGCAGGCTGCGAACCTCGGCCTCGTCGCCCGAATAGCTGAACATCAGCCCAAAGCGGAACTGGTCGAGCGATGCAGCCGCGGCCGCCTTGATACCCGGCCCCGTCTCCTCTGCCCGGTCGGTTTCGAGGAGGCAGTCGGACAGTGCCCTGCCGACCTCGGCGAGGATCAGGTCCGCATGCTCCTGACCCATCGCCTCGACGACGAGACGGAAGCGGTTGAAGCCGACGACGAATACCGCGAGCTTGTTGCCATCGCGATCCACCGCGGCCATGCCGCGCGTCAGCAGGTCGTTGAACTTGGTCTTGTTCGGCAGGCCGGTCACCGGTTCGAAGGACTCGCGGCTTCGGAGCTTGATCCGGGCAACGTCGGCCAGTTCGAGCGCCTTCTCCACCGTCTGCTTGCTGTCGGCGAGCTGCCCGCGGGCTGTGTGTAGATCGACGGCGGCGCGGGCACGCCGCGCAATGACCTGCCATTCGTAAGGCTTGCGCACGATATCGAAGGGCTCTGCCTCGACGGCGCCGCTGATCTCGCGCGCGCTCGCGCACATGACCATGACGGGAACCTCGAGATCCGCGGCATCGAGCAATGACCGGTACAGCAGCTGATCGTCAGGGCCATCCAGCCCGGCTTCCACGATGATGAGGTCGGGTCGCTCCTCGCGCGCGATCGTCAGCGCGTTGCGGTGATCGCTGGGCGTGCGGACTTCGAGGCCGGCCTGGGACAGCCAGCGCGGCGCCCACTTTCGAGAGCCGCTGTCGCGGCAAAACAGCATGACCTTGCCGCCTGCAGCGATCTCGTCAATCTCCGGATCGTTGGCAACGACCGGGACGCGCAGGCTCCTGAGTGTCTGGGTGAGTTCGATGCCGTCGTCGTTGGCGGCGGGCTGTACGCGCCGGTCAGGCACCGCGAACGATCCTCGTCCGGCGGCCGGTCGCGGACAGCTCCAGGAAGCCCGCTATCTCGTCGCCCGACATCGGCGAGTAGTAGTGATAGCCCTGCAGCATGTCGCAGCCGAGGTCCGTCAGGAGGCGTGCCTGCTCCTCGGTCTCCACGCCCTCCGCGATGACCTCGAGACCCAGCGCATGCGCCATCGAGATGGCCGCATCGCAGGCGGCGTTGTCGCGGCCGCTGGTCTCGAGGTGCGCAACGAGCGCGTTATCGATCTTGATCGTGTCGACGGGACTGTGCGACAGGTGCGCCAGCGAACATGAACCGATGCCGTAGTCGTCGACGACGAGGCCGACGCCCAGCCGCTTGAGCGCGCGGCAGGTCGAGTAGTTCTTCATCGCGTCGCGGAACAGGATGTGCTCGTTGATCTCTATGTCGAGATCCGACGGCTGCAGGCCCGCGCGGATCAGGGCCGCGGAGATGCTCTGCGCGAGGTCGCTGCGCGAGAACTCCTGCGGCGAAATATTGAATGAAAGCCGCAGGGACTCGTAGCCCTTGTCCTTCCAGGTCTTCAGTTGCTCGCAGCTGCGCCGCAGCACCCAGGTGCCGATCGCGACGATCAGGCTCGTGCGCTCGGCGATGGAAACGATCTTGCGCGTCGACTGCGTGCCGAGTATCGACTCGGGCCAGCGCAGCAGGGCTTCGACCGAACGAATCCTGCCGGTCTTTGCGTCGACGACCGGCTGGTAGTTGACGTCGAACTCCTCGGTATCGAGCGCGGTCTTGAGTTCGAGCTCGAGGTCCTGGCGCTGCAGTGTGCGCAGCTTGACCGTGCCGGTGTGGAACTTGACGTCGATGTCGTGGCTGCAGCTCGCGTCTTCCATGGCAGCGACGGCATTCTCGAATAGCGCTTCGGCCTCGGCGCCATCCTGTGGATACAGCGCGATTCCGGCATACGCCTTCAGCTTCAGGTCACGATTGCCGACGCGAACGGGCCTCGCGATCGATGCAATGACGCGCTCGGCAACGGCCTCCGCGTCTGCGCCGCTTTCGATGCTCGGCAGGATGATGGCGAAATCGCGAAAGTCGGTGCGCGCGATTACCGAACGCCGGTCATAGTCGGACTTGTCGTCCGAGTTCGCGCCGCGCAGGTCCTTCCTGAGCCGCTGGGCAAGCTCGGCGAACACGGCGTCCTGCTGTGCCGGGCCGAACGCACCGCGGGACTCGTCGATCTTGTCGATGTGAATCGTCATCACGGCGATGCGGCCTTCGCGCAGCTGCTGGAACTCGATGATGTTCTTGAGCTCGATCAGGAACAGCTCGCGATTTGGCAGCCCCGTGGTCTCGTCGATATAGGCGAGCTTGTGCATGCGCGTGAGCTCGCCGTCACGGTTGGCGAGGTCGCGAACGACGACGAGGGCGCTGTCGCGGCCCTGGGCGACGAAGATGAACTCGGCATTGGTGCCGCCCTCGCCTTCACGAATTTCGTCCGAACAGTAGCAGCGGTCGCGCAGGACGCGGCGAATATTGCGGCTGATACGGACGCCGATACCGCCGCCCCAGATCGCATCGATCCGCTCGGCTTTCTCGATAGCGGGGTCCTTGCCGGTGTTGTTGTCGCCGGATTGCAGCGTGGCCTTGATCGAGCCGTCGCGGGCGACGACCAGGACACAGTTGACGGGGCCGGTTACTTCCGGCGATTCATCGTTCGAAGAATCGTCTGCCATTGCTCGCTTCCTGCGGGCTCCAGGGTCGTCCGTGATCCCGAATTATCCGCCTGCGAGCGGCCAGAAGTCATATATAACGAGCCGGAATGAGACCCGGTTCAAGGTTTTTGATGAAACTAAAGGCTTCCGGCGCGGCGCGGTGTTTGCGTGGAACTGCCGTGTGATCGTTGTCACACCTGTGGCTGCCATCTGTATCACGAATCCGTGACGGCCGCTTTGAGCCTCACATCAGCAGGTCACTATTCCTGCGGCTCGCCGTTCTGGACCGGCATGCTGGACGAGTCGAGCCGCTCCCAGCCGTGGCCGTTGAATGGATCTACGCCCAGCTGACGCATGACGTACGGAAAATCGACCATGACCCAGTTGTCCACGATCTTGCCGTCGACGACCTTCCAGAAGTCCATGTAGCGAATCTCGACGCGCTTGCCGGTCGGAGCGATTCCCATGAACTCCCCGCTGTGCACCGCTTCCTGGCGGCCGAACGCGGCGCACCACTCGCCCTGTGCAATCCGGGCCTCGTCGATACAGACCTTTTCCGAGAATGCGGCCTGGAAGGGCCGCTGCCAGTTGTCCTGGAACTCCTTCAGACCGGCCTTGAAACCGCAGCCGGCATTGCCCATCCAGCGGAACGTTTCGCTGAAGAAGCGGCCCATGTCGTCGATGTCGTGATCGTTGAGGCCGTCGACCATCGCGTCGATCGTTGCCAGCGTCTGGTCGGTCTTGTCGAGGTCGTTGTCGCGCGTCAGCGGCGACTGTTCGGGCCGCGCGTTACTCAAGTTCGGTCTCCCAGTGCATCAAGGAAAGAAACAGTGCAGCATCACGGTCCGCGGCAAGCTCACGGTCCGCGCCTGTAAAGTAATGGTCTGCGTTGTCGTAGCTGTGGAACGCGTGCAGCCGACCGGCGGCGTCGAGCGCGGCTGCCAGCGAGACGGAGTTCGAGTAAGGGGTCGAAGCATCAGCGACGGCGTGCTGAACTATAACCGGACCCAGCGCGTCGACTTCATCGAGCAGCTCGTCGACATTCATGGTCGACCAGAAGGACGATGCCCTGACGATATCGGTGGCGAGCAGGGCCCGCATTGACACCGACCCGCCCATCGAGTGCGACCACATGAACACGTTATCGGTATCGGCACTCTCGAGGTCGCCGAGCGCTGCCATCAGTGCGACGACGTCCTCGGCATAGTAGCTGGCGGATCGCTCGTCCTGCGGATCGATGAACTCGAAGCCGTCTGAACTGTTGTGGCCACGATAGTCCGGAACCACCACCAGGAAGCCGCGGGACGCGAACAGTTCCGGTACCGAGCGATAGTAGTCGCCGGGACGGGAATCGACGCCTTCTTGCGTAATGCCGTACTTGCGAGGATCGGGCACGTAGCCGTGGTTCGCGATCACGAGCGGGAAACCGTCAGCCGGAGCGGGCTCCTTCGGTATGGCAAGCATCGCCCGCAGAGTCAGCCCCGAGTGTTCGTAGGCCAGCAGGATGGCGTCGAAACTCGCGCCCGCCGGGAGCGGGCCCTCATCCCGAAGCGTCATACCGAAGTCGTGGGATCGAAGCTCGGCGACGGTCATCGGCGGCGGCAGAGTCGCGGCGACAACCGTCTCGGCGTCACGCTCGGCGCAGCCCGCAAGCAGCGCAAGCGTGACCAGGCAGCTGACGGCCCGGATCAAATCAGTCGCTCAAACAGATACAGGAACAACAGTGTGCCGACGAAGAACACGAGCAACAGGTAGCTCACGTTGTCGACCTTGCCGGGAACGAGATACCAGCCGCCTTCTTTCTCGGGCAGGCCTTGTTCGCGGAACTTCCGCTGCTGGCCACGAATCGTGTACTCCGACCACTCGTCCTGAGGACCGTCGATAACGCGGCTCGCAAGCAGCGAGACAACGATGTTGACGCCGCCGCCAATCACGCAGTACCAGGGCCAGGCGATTTCGGTCTGCGTGGCGAGATACAAGATCATGACAAAGCCCACGGCAACGCCAACGAGGAGACCCTTCTCCGTGGTCTGCTTCGAGAAGAAACCGAGACCGTACATGCTGAGCTTCGCGCCGACGAAGTACGAACCGATTTGCGACAGCGTTTGCAGGATCGACCCTTCGCTCGTCGAATAGATGATGGCCGGAACGATGATCAGAACCGCCCAGAATACCGTGAAGCCCCGCGAGACCTTGAGATAGTGCTCGGGCGACTCCCCTTTACGGTAGTACTTCTCGTAGAAATCGATCGTCGAGATCGTGGCGAGCGAGTTGAACGAGGAATCCAGCGACGACATCGACGCGGCGACGATGGCAGCCGCGATGATGCCCATCAGGCCGGGCAAGCCGTAGTCGGTCGCGAACTGCAGGATGATCGTGTTGCCGTTCTCGAACTCCTGGCCGCCGTAGTAGCCGTAGAACAGGATGCCGAGGAAAAAGAACAGGAAGTAGATGAAAAAGGCCGTGAAGCCCATCAGCAGAAAGGACTTCTTGGCGTCCCCGATGTTCTTTGCGGCCAGCGTGCGCTGCACCATCATCTGGTTCGCGCCGTAGACGGTGATGTGAAAGATCGACATTGCAATAACGCCGGACCAGACCGTCGCTTCCAGCTTCAGGTCCAGGGTAAAGTCGAGCGCATTGGTTTTGCCGGCAGCCTTCAGGTCGGTAAGCAGTTCGCCGATCGGCATCGGCATCTGCTGAAGCAGTGCGAAGAAGATAATGAAGGCGCCGACGAACAGCACGCCGGCCTGGATCACGTCCGTCCAGATGACCGCGGTGATGCCGCCCATCATCGTGTAGACCAGCGCGACGATGGTCACTATGACGATTGCCGTCTTCACGTCGATGCCCGTGATGAACTCGATGACGAGCGACGTCGCGTACAGGATCGCGGCGGACGTCAATGCCTGCGAGACCAGGAATACGCCCGAGATAACGACGCGCGACGTCGGCCCGAATCGCTGTTCCATGTAGTCGTAAATCGACGCAACGCCGGAGTTGAAGAAGAACGGCAGGAACAGCGTGATCACGAAGAAGATCACGATCGGGTAGTTCAGGTGAATCGCGACAACGGCGAGACTCTCTGAATACGACCACGCAGGGCCGCCCAGAAACGACAGCGCGCTGACGTAGGTCGCAATGACCGAGATACCGATAGCCCACCACGGCGTCGTGCGCCGACCGAGGTAGAAGTCTTCCGCCGTGCTGACCCGCTTGCTGAGCACCCAGCCCAGCAGCAGGTTCAACAGCACATAGGCGATGAGAATCGTCCAGTTAAGCGCTCCGAATTCGGCCATTGTTATTACCTTCTTCTAGTGTGCCGTCCAGCCGCCGTCGACCTTGAGGCTGTGTCCCGTGACCATGCCCGAGGCGGGCGACGCGAGGTACAGGACAGCTTCGACGACGTCGTCGAGCGTTGCGAGACGTTGCATCGGGATCATGCCGTAGACGAACTCGCGAAAAGCATCGTCTTCAAGCATCGGTTTCGTCATCGGCGTTTCGACGAAGGTCGGGGCTACCGTGTTGACGCGAATACCGGCCGGCGCCAGCTCGACCGCCATTGCCTTTGTCAGACCCTCGATCGCGTGTTTGGTCATACAGTAGACACTTCGCTTCGGTGAACCGACGTGGCCCATCTGCGACGACATGTTGATGATCGAGCCCGGCTTACCCGCGGCCAGCATGGCGCTGGTCGCAGCCTGCGCGACGCGGAAGGCGGCTCGAACGTTGAGATCGATGATAAAATCGAGGGACTCGATATCAACCTCGACGAAAGGCTGCGGGCGGTTACCGCCGGCATTGTTGACCAGGATGCTCAGGCCCTCGATGGTCCCGATATGCGCAACGAAGTCGTCATCGGTGACGTCGGCGGCCAGGGGCTCGACGTTTGCCGACGTGGCCGCGAGCGCCGCCAGTTCGTCGGCCGAGCGGGCCACGGCGATGACGTGGGCGCCGGCGGCCGCCAGCCCCTCGGCGCAGGCGCGGCCGATACCCCGCCCGGCCCCGGTGACGAGCGCCACCTGTCCGTCGAAACCTCGCGACATCCCCCCTCGCTCCAAATTGCATCCGAATGCAATACTGCCTACCATTGACGCAGATTGGAAGTCGCAGGCCGCCAGAGCCGAATGAACAAGCCGACAAAAACCCCGGAGAAAACCGCCAAGGGCGAGCGCAAGCGCGCTACGTCCTACGACGTCGCGGCGCTGGCCGGGGTGTCCCAGTCCGCCGTGTCACGGGTATTCCAGGACGGCGCCAGCGCCTCCAAGGCCATGCGCGAGCGGGTCATGGCCGCGGCCGACAAGCTGGGGTATCGGCCGAACGCGATTGCGCGCGGCCTGATCACGCAGCGATCCAACATGGTGGCGGTCGTCATCTCCAAACTGACGAACCTGTATTATCCCGAGGTGCTCGTTCAGCTCACGCAGCGATTCTCGGAACGCGGCGTGCGGGTACTGCTGTTTGCGCTGGAACGGGAAAGCGATACCGGGCTCGTTGTGGAGCAGATGCTGCAATATCGCGTCGACGGCGTCCTGACCGCGGCGATGTTCACGCCCGAGGAACTGAGGACGATCGAGAACGCACATATCCCGGTCGTGTTCTACAACCGCACATCGAAGGACCAGCTCGTCAGCTCGGTGCGCTGTGACCAGGAAGAGGGCGAACGCTGGCTGGTCGACGAACTGGTTGCCGCGGGGCATCGCTCGTTCGGGATCGTCGAGGGCCCCGCCGACTCCGTGGTCAGCATCGAGCGCAAGATGGGCGCATTGAACGAGCTGGCCGAGAAAGGCATCACCGACGTCACCACGGTCAGCGGCGACTTCGGTTACGAAACCGGCCGGCGCTGCTTCGCCGAACTCGTCCAGAAGCACGGCAGCCCGCCGGACGCGGTAATCGCTGCCAACGACGTCATGGCCATCGGCTGCATCGACGAGGCGCGCGAAGTCTTCGGACTCGCCGTCCCCGGTGACATTTCGATCGTCGGCTTCGACGGCGTCGGTCCGGCGCGCTATGCGGCGTATGACGTGACGACGGTGCGGCAGCCGGTACAGCGCATGACCGAATCCGCGGCGTCCATGCTGCTCGAGCGCATCGAGAACCCGGAGCTTTCCCCGGAAAAACGCGCGTTCTCCGGCATCCCGGTGCGGGGCGGTTCGGCACGCCTGCCGGCCGCGAAGTAACGGCGTGCCATGGCCGCCGAACACCTGCTTCTCCTGCCCGGGATGATGTGCGACGAACGTCTCTGGGGGCCGCAGGCCGAGGCGCTGCCGCAAGCGATCACGCATGCCGATACGACATCGGCGGACAATTTCGATGACATGGCGCGTGCCGTCCTCGCCGAAGCACCGGAGCGGTTCGCGCTTGCCGGCCTGTCGATGGGTGGCATCCTCGCGTTCGAGATCTGGCGCCAGGCGCCGGAGCGAGTGACCCACATGGCCCTGCTGGACACCAATCCGCACGCCGAAAAACCGGAACGCCAGGCCACCCGGCTCGAGCAGATTCACACCGCCCTCGCCGGCGGCCTCCGCGAACTCGCCACCGAATCGCTGAAGCCGCTTTATCTCGCCGAGTCGAATCGCGATGACGAGGAACTGCTCGATACGATTCTCGACATGGCTCTCGATCTCGGTCCGGAAGTTTTTCGCCGGCAGTCGCTTGCGCTGCGCGATCGCGTTGACAGCGTCCCCACGCTGCTGACCATCCACTGCCCGACGCTCGTGCTTTGCGGCAGCGAGGACCGGCTTTGCCCGCCGGCGTACCATGAACTAATGGCGGAACGCATACCCGACGCACGCCTGGCCATCGTTGCCGACTGCGGTCACCTGTCGACGCTCGAACAACCCGGGCGCGTTACCCATGAACTCGAAACGCTGCTCGCCAGCTAAGGCTCACCCATGAAAACCAGCCAGGAACGCATTCTCACCACGCACGTCGGCAGCCTGCCGCGATCGAAGGCCGTCACCGACACGGTCTTCGCGCAGGAGAAGGGCGAGGAAGTCGATGATGCGGCAGCGATCATCCGTGCCGCGGTCGATGACGTCGTCGCTCGGCAGGTCGCCGCCGGCATCGACATCGTGTCGGACGGCGAGATGAGCAAGATCAGCTATGCGACCTACATCAAGGATCGTATCTCGGGCTTCGACGGCGACAGCGAACGGCAACCACCGAGCGACCTGGAAGAGTTCCCCAAGTTCCTGCAGCGCCAGGCGCAGTCCGGCGGCACGCCGACCTACCGGCGGCCGTGCTGCGTCGGTGACATTAAGGTCAAGGACATGGGACCGGTCGCCGAAGACATCGACAACATGCGCAGGGCGATGGACGCCCATCCGCCGGTCGAAGGCTTCATGAACGCCGCGTCGCCAGGCGTGATCGCGCTGTTCCAGCCCAACCGTCACTACGATACGCACGAGGCCTACCTGAACGCGCTCGCTGACGCGATGTCGGCGGAGTACCGGGCCATCGTGGACGCGGGGCTGATTCTGCAACTCGACTCGCCGGACCTGGGTCTCGGCCGCCACATGCTGTTCAAAGGCCGGCCGGACAGCGACTACGTCGAGCAGGCGGGACTGCACGTGGCCGCGCTCAACCGAGCGCTCGACGGCATCCCGAAGGACCGCGTTCGGCTGCACGTCTGCTGGGGCAACTACGAAGGGCCGCATCATCACGATGCACCGATGGAGCTCGTGCTGCCGATCGCGCTCGGGGCGAATATCGGTGCACTGCTGTTCGAATCGTCGAATCCGCGGCACGCTCACGAGTGGCAGGCCTTTGCGGATGCGGACCTGCCCGACGACCTGGTACTGATTCCCGGTGTACTCGACTCGACGACCAACTTTGTCGAACACCCGAAACTCGTTGCCGAACGAATCTGCCGCTTCGCGGACATCGTGGGCCGCGAGCGGGTGATCGCCGGGACCGACTGCGGCTTTTCGACGTTCGCGGGGTTCGGGGCCGTCGATGAAGACATTGTTTATGCGAAACTCTCGAGCATGGTTGAGGGTGCAAAACTGGCAAGCGACAGACTCTGGGGCACGGCATGAGCGGCAGAATCGACTCGTTCCGTCGCCGACTCGTGGACCGTGAGCCGCTGATCGGCACCTTTATGAAGACCCCGTTCCCGGTTGTGGCCGAAGTGCTCGGCATGTCGTCGCTCGATGTCGTCGTCATCGATACCGAACACGCGCCGTTCGGCCGCGTCGAACAGGATCTCTGCCTCGGCACCCTTCGCTCTGCCGACATGCCGAGCGTCGTGCGCGTGGCCGATGACTCCGCGACGCAGATTCGCAATGCACTCGACAGTGGTGCGACAGGGATCATGGTGCCGCACGTGACAAGTGCGGCGCAGGCCGAGTCGATCGTCAGGGCTGCACACTTCGGTGACGGCGGTCGCGGCTATGCGGGCTCGCCTCGCGCGGCCGGCTACGGCCAGAAATCGATGTCCGATCACCTCGCCGACAGCGCCCGACAGACGACCATCATCCTGCAGATCGAGGACATCCCCGCGCTCGAACGCGTCGAAGAGATTGCCGCCGTCGAGGGTGTCGACTGCCTGTTCGTGGGGCGCGTGGATCTTGCAGTCGCCATGCAGAAAGGCGTCTTCGACGATGCCGTGGTCGATGCGGTCGAGGGAATCGTCGCGACCTGTACTGCAACCGGCACCGCCGTTGGCATGTTTACGCCCGATCTCGACGAGATACCGGGCTGGACCGACAAGGGAACGAGCCTCTACCTGCTGAGCTCCGACCAGACGATGCTGCTCGCCGGCGCGAACCAGCTCGCCGCTACGCTGAAACGTTAACGCCGTTCAGGTCGCTATGCGATAGAACTCGGTTGCCGTGCCGCCGAACAGGCGCTCCTGGTCGTCTCCATCGAGCCCGGCCACGATCGTCTCGAAGGCGCCCCATACCCGGTCATAGCTACCGTGCAGCTTGTCGACGGGAAAATTGGATCCGAACATCGCCCGCTCGGGGCCAAAAATTTCAACGCAGCTTTCGACGATGGGCCGTATCGAATCGACCGACCAGTCGTGGTCGAACATGCCGAGCCCCGAGATCTTGATCACGACGTTCGGCAAGGACGCGAGCAGTCGCAGGCCGTCTCGCCAGGCAGCGAGGCCGGCATCACTCTGATCCCACGGCGATCCGCAGTGGCACAGCGCGACGGGCGTGTCGGGCGCGCGGGCGAGTACCTCGGCGATGGCGGGGACCTGGCGCGGCGTCAGCTGCAGATCGAATGACAGGCCCAGTTCGCCCAGGTTCGCGAGATTCTCCGACCAGCGCGCGTCGTCGATGAGCGAGGCGCTGCCGGTCGTCGCATCTTCCTCGTCGGAACGGCCGACGATCTGACGGACGCCCCGAACGCGTGAGTGCGCAAGCTGTGCTTCCAGTTGCCGCGGCGCGTCGGCCTTGTCGAGTTCGCAGTACGCGACGATCGCGCTGGGCAGACCGTCGCGATCCGCCGTCTGCTGCAGCCACTCCGTTTCCCTGAGCTCGTCGCCGGGCGCGACGCCAACCTGGATATGCACGGACGCCTCGAGCCTGTAGCTTGCCGCGTCCCCGAGCAGGTCGGCCACGAGATAGTCTTTCTGGATCGGCGTCGGGTCACCGAAGAATCGGCGCACGCCGCGCGCCATGAGCCACGGGTAGTGGCAGGCCTCGAGGTCCCAGAGGTGATGGTGCGCATCGACGATTCGGCGCATGCGGGCTACTCGACCAGGGTCTGGCTCAGCACAGCGAGATCGTCGAACACCGTCATCTCGATGGCGATCCGGCCTGCGATGCAGCGCCAATGCGTGACGCCGAGGATGAACATCGGCTTGCCGGTCGGCGCAATGCCCATGACGTCGCCGTCGTGAGTGCCCGTGGCAGTCCAGCGCACGGCGATGTCGACGCCGTTGTCGGAGAACGGCTGCGCTGCGATGTGATCGACGCTGAAGTGAACATGGCCGAGGATATCTCTGAGCGACTGGTAGTAGCCGAACACGGCGTCGCGGCCCGAGTAATGCCGTAGCGGCGAGCGGTGCAGCACGCTGTAGGGCGCGTGCGTCGAATCGAAGGTTGCCTTGTCGCCGTTCCAGCAGCTCGCGAGCACCCGCCAGGCGAAAGCCTCCGGGTCGTCCTGCGGAAGCACGGCCGCGCCCGCATCGGGAAGGTCCACGGCACGCACGCGAGCCACCTCCGCGTCGATCCAGGCCTGGTGTTCGGCCGTTCTGCCCTCGGCCATGTCGCGGGCGGCCTTCAGGGGCTCGGCGCCGAGCTGCGTCGCCAACGTCATGTTGTCACGCACGAGCCATTCTTTCGTAATGACGCCATCCTCGATGAAACAGTCGGCGATATTGGTCATGCGAATTCGCACCCCGGTCGCTGGCCCGTACACGGTCGGGCCTTCGTTCGTCGCCATGCTGAGCAGCCGGTGCGAGCTGTAGAAGCCGTCTTCGCGACTGCCGGACCAGATCACGTTCTCGGCCAGCAGCAGGCGGTCCGGAAACGCCTCGAGCGTCTTCCAGGTCCCGTCGACGACTTCCTGGGCACCATGAGTAATACCGTCGAGGCCCCAGACGATGCAGTCCTCGCCGTAGTACTGGTGGATCAGTTCGACCCCACGCTGCTCCCAGATCTCGAAGGTGATACCCAGGATGTAGTCGACGACGTCGTCGTCAGCGCCGTAGGCGCCCTTCTGGCTCGCCGCCATAACGCTTGCTCCCCTCTCGTGCATTGCGGGTGCGGATTGTACTTCGAATGCAGGCCTGAAACCCAGCATTTTCCAAACGAAAACCTCGTATTCCCGGTTTCCGTCTTGAATTCAATTTGCATTCGAAGTACATTCCTTGCGATATCCGCCCCAATCCCCGAGGAATACGATGGTTCAGGCCATGGACCCTGCCCAACGCCATGCGGCGCTGCTCAGTGAGCGGCTCGTACGCTATGCCGATCTAAGGCCCTGCACCACCGCGTTCATCGATACGCGCACGCCCGGCAGCGCCGAGAAAGAGAACTTCACGATCATCGGCCCGGGCGTTGCAGAAAGCCCCGACCAGCATGTGCACATCGAGATTCCGCACGGCTTCAATATCGGCGGCGCCCGACAGCCTCCGGAGTGCATCAACTCGCAGCACAGCCACGAGACGGCCGAGGTGTTCGTCGTTCACTCGGGCACCTGGGCGTTCCTGCTCGGCCCGAACAAGGAAGACGGCGAGGTCGTGCTGGGACCCGGCGATACGATCTCGATTCCGATCCACGTATTCCGCGGCTTCAAAAACGTCGGCAACGACACGGGTTTCCTGTTCGCCGTGCTTGGCGGCGATGACCCCGGGCACGTGACCTGGGCACCGTACGTTTTTGATAACGCGAGGGAATACGGCCTCATCCTGCTCGAGGACGGCAGCCTCGTCGACACGACGGTGGGCGAGGAAATCCCGGACGGCAAGCGACCGATGCCGCCGACCACCGAGGAAGATGTCGCGCGACTGGACCGGCTGACCGCCGGGCAGATGGCTGGCTGTGTCGTTCAACACGGTGCGCTCGGCGCCGAGCCGTCGGAAACGCTACCTGGTCTCGGGGAAGCCCCGATCATCGGTGCTGCGAGCGAAGCCGAGGGCCTCACCGCCGGGCAAATGGCATGGCCGCACGGGTTTAACGTACGCTACGTGACGGTGGCTCCCGGCGCTTCGACGCCGACGCACATTCGCCATGAAGAAGAAGTCATCATGCTCCACAAGGGCGCACTCGGGTTGACACTGCCCGACGGCGACGTCGAAATGACGCCAGGAGACGTCATGACCGTGCCCATCGACATGCCGCGGAGCTTCTGGAACCGCGGCAATGAAATGGTCGAAGCCTATTTCGTGCGCGGCGGCGATCAGCCGCAGGCACCAACACTCATCAACTAATCAGCATTTCCTATCGAGGACAAGAACGTGATCAAGGTCATCAAGTCCGGCATCAGCGACGAAGCGGCTGCCGAGTTCGAAGCCCAGGTTAAGAACACCGTCGAAGGCATACTCGGCGACATCGGCAAGCGCGGCGACGAAGCCGTGCGCGAGCTATCGGAGAAGTTCGACAAATGGTCGCCGGAGAGCTTCAGGCTCAGCGACGAAGAAATCCAGGCGGCCGTGGACCGGCTTCCCGAACAGACGATCCGGGATATCGAGTTTGCACAAACGCAGATCCGCAAATTCGCCGAGATCCAGAAAGCCGCCCTCGTCGACGTAGAGGAAGAGACCTTCCCGGGCGTGACGCTTGGCCACAAGAACATCCCGGTGAACAGCGTCGGCTGCTACATACCGGGCGGCAAGTACCCGATGGTTGCCAGCGCCCACATGAGCGTACTGACCGCGAAGGTTGCCGGCGTGAAACGGGTCATTGCCTGTGCACCGCCGCACGACGGCGGACCGCATGATGCCATCGTTGCCGCGATGCACATGGCCGGGGCCGACGAGATCTACTGCCTTGGCGGCGTGCAGGCCGTCGGCGCGATGGCACTCGGCACGGACTCCATCGAGTCGGTCGACATGCTCGTCGGGCCGGGCAACGCCTACGTTGCAGAAGCAAAACGACAGCTTTACGGCCGAGTCGGCATCGACCTGTTCGCGGGCCCGACCGAGACGCTCGTGATCGCTGACGATACCTGTGACGGCGAGATGGCGGCGACCGACCTGCTCGGGCAGGCCGAACACGGCACCAACTCGCCGGCGATACTGCTGACCAACTCGGAGAAGCTCGCCGAGGACACGCAGCGCGAGATCGTTCGCCAGCTCAAGACGCTCGAGACGGCCGACGTTGCCGGCAAAGCCTGGGACGACTACGGCCAGATCATCCTCTGCGACACGGAGGAAGAGATGCTCGCGGAGGCGGATCGTATTGCCAGCGAGCACGTGCAGGTCATGACCCGTGACCCGAACTACTTCCTCGATAACATGAGCAACTACGGCGCGCTGTTCCTCGGTCCGGAGACCAACGTCGCGTACGGCGACAAGGTCATTGGCACCAATCACACGCTGCCCACGAAGCTGGCCGCGCGTTATACTGGCGGCCTCTGGGTCGGCAAGTTCATCAAGACCTGCACCTACCAGCGTGTGACCCCGGAGGCTACGGCAACCATTGGCGAATACTGCTCGAGGCTTTGCGCACTCGAAGGCTTTGCCGGTCACAAGGCACAGGCGGACCTGCGCGTAGCGCGGTACAAGTCGAAAGCAGCCTGACATGTCTGACAAAGACGCGCATGCGGCCAACAAGCGCGCCGCAGCTATTGGCCTGCGCAGCATTATCAACGGTCCCGTTGGCGACGTCGCAAAAGCCGTCGCCGCGACTTATGCCAGCGACGCAA
This sequence comes from Woeseiaceae bacterium, assembly GCA_030066625.1. Classification (GTDB taxonomy): domain Bacteria; phylum Pseudomonadota; class Gammaproteobacteria; order Steroidobacterales; family Woeseiaceae; genus UBA1847. The sequence continues at coordinate 11,179 of JASJBG010000012.1, read as the reverse complement.
CGCTGAGGGCCTTCCACCCGGTCAATGAGTTGACCGGCGTCGCGGCAATCGAAGCCGAGCTCTGGCGCCCGCTGCGCGAGGCCCTGCCCGATGCCGAACGTCGTGACCTGATCGTGGCCGGTGGCGATTACCAGGGCGCAGACTACGTGTGCCTGTACAGCCACATCCAGGGCACGTTCGCCAATGACTGGCTCGACATCCCTGCCAACGATTCGGTCGTGACCCTGCGCTGTTGCGAGATCAATCGCATGGCTGACGGCCTGATCGTCGAGTCGCACGTTTTGATCGACGTGCTCGACCTCATGCACCAGGCGGGTTGCTGGCCGATTTCGCCAAGTCTCGGTGCCGAAGGACAGTGGCAGCCCCCGGCAAGCCATGATGGCGTGCAGCTCGATACGGCGGACCCGGAAAACGGCAGCGCATCACTCAAAATCGTCAAGGCGATGCATGCCGGTCTTGGCGCCTTCGACGGCGAGAATTTCGACAGCATGCACCACGCGCAGTACTGGACCGAGAACTTCATGTGGTACGGGCCGTCGGGCATCGGCACGACGCGGGGCCTCGCCGGTTTCGAAGCGCACCACCAGATCCCGTTCCTGCGTGCGTTCCCCGATCGCAGGGTCGCCGTGCACATCGCCAATGTCGGCGACGGCGACTACGTCGTGACCGGCGGCTGGCCGTCCGTCGTCGCGACGCACTCGGGGCCGGACTGGCTCAACGTCGGTCCCACGGGTCGCCACATCGAAATGCGCGTCATGGATTTCTATCGCGTCGAAGACGACCTGCTGATCGAGAACTGGGTGCCGATCGACATCGCCGACATCCTGAGGCAGATGGGCGTCGACATATTCGCGCGGCTAAGGCACCTGAACGGTAAGCCACGCCGCACGCTTTAGGGCATCGTCACGTCGACGACAACGCGTTCGAGCCGGCCGTCGAAGACGAAGGGCTGTTCGTAATCGCGAGTAACCGGAGCGTGCCGGTTTTCGCCGCAGCGGATACCGGCGTTTGCCGCGTATATCGGCCACATCGACGGCAGCTCGAGCTCGGCAACGGCCGTTCCGTCGGCGGTCAGTGTCAGCATTCCGGAACTCTCGCCCGTCTTCCTGATCTCGACACCGAGCGTTCGCGTATCGCTTGGCACCGGTTCGTCGGAACGCACGGTGTAGACGGCATTGCGTGTGAACACGTAGCCAAAGTGCACGTGGCCGTCCTTCAGAAACCATTCGTATCCACAGCTCGAGTCGCCGGCCGCGAGGATGACGCCGTTCGCCAGAGCGCCGGACACGCTTGCCTTGAATTGTGAGTCGTAACTGTAGATGTCCGGCGCACTCAGCCGGTCGAGCCTCGTCATGCCCGGATAGAAGACATAGGTGGCGCGCGGTGCCGGCACCGACTGCTGGTACAGGCTGAGCGTATCGTCGTCCATCGGCAGCACGTCGTAGCGCTCGGCTTCCTCGAGCCAGCGCATTTTCAGGTCCGCGAGGCGCCGCGGGTGCTCGTCGGCGAGATTGTTCGTCTCGGCGAAATCCTCGGCCGCGTGATAGAGCTCCCACGTATCGTCCTCGAACGTGCCGGGCGTGTGCCTCGCCACGGCTTTCCAGCCGTCGGCCCAGATAGCCCGGTCGCCCAGCGTCTCGAAGTACTGCACGGTCTTCTTCGTTGGTGCCTTCGGCTGGTCGAACGTGTAGGCAAAGCTCGTGCCCTGAACAGGCAGCGGGCTCTTGCCACGAAAGCTCTTGGGCATCGACTCGTCAATCATGTTCAGGACCGTCGGGACCACGTCGATGGCATGGTGATACTGGGTGTTGATCGCCCCAGCTGGAAGCTCGCCGTTCGGCCAGGAAACAACCAGCGGTGAGCGAATTCCGCCCTCGTAGGTGTCCGCCTTATACCACTTGAGCGGCGAGTTGCCGGCCTGCGCCCAGCCGCGCGAGTACATCGGGTAGGACGCTTCGCTGCCGAACAGGTCGATGTCCTTAAGGAACTCCTCGATCGGCGCGGCACCGAGGTAGGCATCGCGGCGGACGTCGAGCCGACCTTCGATGGGCCCACCGTATGCGGCACCGTTGTCGGAGAGGACCATCAGGATCGTGTCATCGAAAGCCTGCTCTCGCTTCAGGAAATCGACGAGGCGTTCAAGCTGGCGGTCGGTGTGTTCGACGAATGCCGCGTAAACCTCCTGACCGCGCGCCGCAAGTAGCCGCTGGTCGTCGCTCAGGGTCGTCCATGCCGGCACGTCGGGATTGCGCGGTGCCGGCTCTGTCCCGTCGGGCACGATGCCGAGCTCGAGCTGGCGCCGGAAACGCTCCGCGCGGATCACGTCCCAACCGGCATCGTAGCGCCCGCGGTAGCGGCGAATGTCGTCAATCGGTGCGTGCAGCGGGAAATGCATGGCGCCGAACGCGAGATACAGGAAAAACGGCCTGTCGGGACTGGCGGCGAGGTGATCGCCGACGTAGTGGATGGACCGATCGACCAGGTCGGCGCTCAGGTGATAGTCCTCGGTCTTCTCCGGGTACGCCGCGGACGTGTTCTCGAACATCTCCGGGTGCCAGTGATCGATCGCGTTGCCGTGAAAGCCGTACCAGTGATCGAAGCCGCGACGCACCGGCCAGTGATCGAAGGGGCCGGTGCCGTTCTGGTCGGCGAGCGAGGACAGGTGCCACTTGCCTGTCGCGATCGTCGAGTAGCCCCCGGGCTTGAGTATTTCCGCCAGCGTCATGGCATCTTGCCGAATCCAGCCGCGATAGCCCGGATGGTCGCGACCCCACTCCGCGATATTGCCGACGCCGACAGCGTGCGCGTTGCGGCCGGTCAGGAGGCAGGCGCGCGTTGGTGCACAGAGCGCCGTCACGTGAAAGTTATTAAACCGCGTCCCGCCCGCGGCCAGTCCGTCAATGCACGGCGTCCGGTGCTCTGCCCCGTAGCAACCGAGGTCGGCAAAACCGACGTCGTCGAGCACGACGACGATGATGTTCGGCTTGCGGACCCCGGTACGCGGTCGCCAACCGGGGTCGCGAACGGCAATGGACTCGGCGGCCGCACCGGGCGCGACCATCGCGCCGGCCGTGGCCGTAGCGCTCGCTTTCAGGAAATCGCGTCGCGTAATGCTCATCGTGGCGGAGCGGTCCTCCAAAAATAAAGGGGCCGAAGCCCCTTTATTGGTTTATCGCCAGAAGATGCGTTGCCTAGAAGTTGGCGCGGAACCGGAAGCCCCCGTTGCGCGGTGCAAGGAACGACGTCTGCGTGAAGTCGTTGCCACCGACGTTCAGGCGGGCGTTGACCGCTTCATCTTCGAGGTTCTCGATGAATGCCTCGAAGGACCACTGGCCATCTACCGAGTTCCAAATCAGGCGCAGGTCGGTCTTCGAGAACGAATCCTGGAAGCCAGCAGGGTCGATCGGCAGGTTACCCGCAACGTTGTAGGAGTCCGTCCAGAAAGTCTGCAGCACCGGCGTCAGCGTGCCGCGCTCGCCAAGATCGAAGTCGTAGCTTGCGTTGAAGTTAATGGTCATGTCCGGCGACCAAGGCGTCGTCTCACCATCGAGCTGGATGACGCCACCGAGAACCGTTGGACGGCCGTTGATCGTGACCGGTGTGCCGCCGATGACCGGCAGGTTGCCGCTGTAAGCCTGGTAAAGGTTGCCGAAACCGAACTCGCCGTACTCGGAGTTCAGAAACGCGACGTTGGCCGACAGGGTCCACTCGTCGGTCGGCAGCCAGACGGCTTCGACTTCGACACCGCGCGCCTCGATCTCACCGCCGTTACGGGTGGTGGTGCCGATGTTGCCGGTGTTCGGATCAACCGTCTGCAGCTGCGCCAGCAGGTTCGTGTAGTCGGTCGCATGCGCAGCGACGTTCAGCTGCAGCGTGTTATCGAAGAACAGTCCCTTCATACCGATCTCGATGACCTCGGACTCCTGCTCGTCGGTATCCGGCCGGGTGGCGTTGACCGAACCGGACAGGAAGCCGGTGGAGGCCGTGCCGTAGAGCAGGACGCTGTCGTTCAGATCGTACTCGGCACCGAGACGCCACGTTACGTTGTCGTAGTCGCGGCTCGACGAAGCCACACCTGGCGCGTCGAGGTTGTAGATGAACACCTCGCCGGGTCGGGTCGGGATGAGAGCCGGGGAGTCTCCCGGTTCGAAGCCCGGCCGGATGGTGACCGGCGGCACGGCGGAGAAGTTGCTGCCGCCGCGGGTCGATTTGCTTTCGTCGTTGTAGCGAAGCCCACCGATGACCCTGAACTGGTCGGTGAGCGCGAACTCGACCTGCGCGAAGGCGCCGAAGTAGTCACTCTCAACATCCGTAGCATCCGCGAAGTGACCGTTCAGGTTGGTGTCGCCCGATACGAGCGGCGTAGCCTGCAGCAGCGGGACGTCGATCGTCATGCCATCGCCGTCGATCGCGGTAACCGAGCCTACACCCGAGCCGTCATCGATCGTGTGGCGGAAATCACTGAAGCTGAAGAAGACGTCGTCCGTCGACCAGTACAGGCCGGCGGTCCAGGACAGCCGGCTGTCATCGACCGATGCCAGTACGAATTCCTGCGTGAACGACTCGGCGTTTTCCTCGAACCAGAAACGCTCGAAGCCGACCGGGCTGGCGTCGCCGTCGAGGCCGACCAGGCTCGTGTAGTCAGTGTAAGACGTGATCGACTTCAGCGATGCCCAGTCGAAGTCGACGTTGACTTCAACCGTCAGGACGTCTTCCTTGAGGTCCGTTTCATTGACGAAGTCGTGTTCGATGTCATACGGACCAAGCACGTCCCAGGGAGTGGCGCCGGCGGAGCCGCGACGCGGATTGTTGCAGTCGAACTGCCCACCCGCGACGTCGGTAAGCCCGTCGACATCGACCGGACGGCATTTACCGGTGTAGGAGAAGACACCCAGCGAGGTTCCGCCCTCGTCGGAATGGCTGTAACGGGCAATGGCGCTGACCCTGTCCGTGATGTCCCAAAGCGCCGATACGCGCACACCAAACTTGTCGTCTTCGCCCAGGTTGCGGCCGGCAAGGTTGTTCACGTAGCCGTCGCTGGTTTGCTTGAAGGCGGCAAAACGCAGGCCGAAGGTATCGTTCACCGGCAGGTTGAAGACGCCTTCCGTGCGGAACTTGTTGAAGCTGCCGGTCTCGAGCGTGACGCCGCCGGACATGCTCTCGAGATCGGGCGCGTTGGTGTACAGGTTCATTGCACCGGCGAGCGTGTTACGTCCGTACAGCGTGCCCTGCGGACCGCGCAGGAACTCCACACGCTCGACGTCGTAGAACTGCCGCGTCTGCTGCGATGCACGCGGCCGGTAGACGCCGTCGACGAAGACACCGACGATCGATGCGTTGTCGCCAAACGTGTTGTTCGAGTTGGCGCCGCGGACGTTGAACTTCGCATCGTTACCGATGAACGCAAAGTTCACGCCGGGTACGAGCAAATCAATTCTCGTAACGTCGTTGATGCCGCCCTTCGCCAGAGCGTCGGAGGTCAGACCGGTAACGGACAGGCCGATGTCCTGGATGTTTTCCGCGCGCTTCTGCGCCGTAACGATGACTTCTTCAATCTGCGCGCTGGCCAGTTGCGCGGACGAGATTAATGCAACGGCAACGAATGCGCTCGCTGTCTTTTTGAGAACGACACTACTCATAGAAGGCCCCCGGACCCATTGATGATTCCGGCACGAAGTGCCGGTAATTATTGGATTACGCGGCAAGTGTGCAGGAAAATGTACTTCGAATGCAAGTTGGGGCTGTCCCGAACACGCGTGGAGGCATCTTTGGCACATTAAAACAATAGCTTAGGGGCGAAGTAGTCCTGCATTCGCAGTTACAGCAACTTGCATCAGAGTGTCGACAGCTCTTCGGACGTGAGTCCGCCTATCCCCAGTGACTGCGGCGTCCGCTTCAACTCGCTGGCGTAATCCCGGCCCATGAGTACCGACGTCAGGCGAATCATGGCGTCGATGTTCGGTGTCTCGACACCGACCTGCTGGCCGAGCCCGGACATGAATACGAGCCCGTAGCCAACGTCCTCGTTCAGGTAGCGGTGGTCGAGCTTGGGCTGGGCGCCGATACCTTTGAAGCCCGGCGCGTTTCGGTAGGCCTCGCCGTAGTTGTCCGCCAGCATGTAACCCTGGCGCATGCCCATGACCGGATCCGGCAGGATCTCGAGGCCCAAGGCCGCGCCGATCGCGATTCGCTCTTTGTCGAGCGCCTCGATGAGTCTGCCCGTCGCGTCGCTGACGCCCTCCTCGTAGAACAGGAAATTGCCGCCTGTGCCCTCGATGCGCGCGGCATTCGCGAGCGTGACCGCAGGATGAATGATCGGGTTGGCGTTCTGCAGGCTGGTTTGCAGGACACTGCCGGCCGCCTCCATGCTTGGGTAGACGTCCTCGATCAGCTTTAGCACGTCCTCGGTGTGTCGCCCCGGGAGCGCGGCCAGCAGGTTGCCGGCCTTGAGTTTCAGGAAGACGCGAACCCGGCCGGGTTCGGTCAGGCGAACCGCGTAGTGCAGCGTCGAGGTCTCGGCAACGCGAATCGAATCGTCGTCGACCGCGAGCCCGGCAGCCTTTTTGAACGCCAGCGCCCCACCGCAGGAACTCGGGCTTACGACCACCGTCTGGCCCGCGGCCAACTTGCCGGCAACGGCCTCGCCGAACGGCGCGGTGCTGTAGGCAGGACCGACGACGTAGATTAACTCTGCGCCGTCGATGGCCTCGTCGACGTCGTGCGTCGCCAGGGCAATCTTTGCGTAGCCGCCGATGTCGCCGTCGGCGTGAATCCCCCCATCGGCGGCGATCGCCGCGATGTTGTCCGGAAACTCGGAGAAATCAAAGAGTCGTACGTCGTGGCCGTGATCGGCACAGTCGAAGGCCATGGCCGTTCCGCCGGCACCGGCACCGAGAACCGCAATCTGCATCCTGCTCATCCGTGTTTTGTTGTTGGGCTCGTAGTCTGGCATGTGAACGGGTGCGCAAGGCATCCGTAAAGCCACGTAAGTCTTCCCCTTAAGGCAAGTGATTGTTTCTAAAGCAACAATCCGGCGATCCGCCCCAAAACGGTGCCCGGCTGCCGAAACCCTGCACCCGTGTTGCGCACGCGCATTCGGCCGCTTCGGCCAAGCCCATGAAATTAGGGGAGTTACCCCGGGTGGCACGGTTCCTGCTTAAGGATTGCCGAGGCCGTACACGCTGTGCTGGCCGGGGAACCAGTATCAACAAGCCGGAATTCCGGTGAGGAACCAACCATGAAAGCAATTCGAAATCTCTGCGTCGCGGGCACGTTAATGGGTATGAGCGGAATGGCGTTCGCGGAGATCTCCGCAAACGCAACGGTTACCAACAACTACCTCTGGCGAGGTCTGACACAGACGACCAACGATGCGGCGGTCCAGGGCGGCATTGATTACAACCACGATAGCGGCTTCTACGCAGGCACATGGGTCTCAAACGTAAAGTACGGACCGGGAGACGTATTCTCATACGAGCACGACCTGTACCTGGGTTTTGCCGGTGGCGATGAGATCACCTGGGACGTGGGCTGGCTTTACTACAACTACGATGATGAGGCTCGCTTCGACTTTCACGAGCTGTATGGTTCAGTCGGCTGGAACGGCCTGAGTGCCACGCTCTTCCTGCTAACGGGAACCGAGGCAGACGAGTTCGATGATCTCGACTTCGACTTCGGCGGCACCTATTACGCGTCTCTCGATTATGGCTACACCTTCTCCAACGGCCTTGGCGTTGGCGTACATGTCGGTCGGCACGCTGGCGACTTCAACGAAGGATTCAATGCTGTGCCTGGCGACTATACCGACTACAACATCAACTTCTCTGTCGGCGACCTGGCGCTCGTAATCTCGGATACCGATCTCGACGACCCGGGAGCTGACGGGCTCGACAACGATTCCACCAAGTTCGTCATCTCTTATTCCTTTGAATTCGACGGACTGGGCGAGTAAAGGCAGGCAAACCAAGCGCCCGGCAGGACGCTGGGCGCAGTTTTCGCGGGTTCGTTACTTCGGCGTCAGCTTCAGCAGGCGGCCCTGGCTTTCGCGACGCTCGTCCTCGAGTACCCAGATAGAGCCGTCCGGCCCTTCGGCTACACCGCGAATCCTTGCACCCATTTCATAGCGCTCGACCTCGCGGGCGTTCTCGCCATCGAGCTCCATGCGAACGATAGCCCGTGACGAAAGCCCGGCGGCAAACGCATTGCCGCGCCAGTCGGCAAACAGGTCACCGCCGTAGACCATCAGGTCGCCCGGCGAGATGACAGGCGTCCACCAGATTGCCGGTTTCAGGAACTCCGGCCGCGTGTCGTGATCCGGAATCTCGCGGCCGTCATAGTGGTCGCCGTTCGAGACGATGGGGTATCCGTAGTTGCCGCCGCGAACGACGAAATTGAGCTCGTCGCCGCCAGCTGGGCCCATCTCGATGTCCCAGAGGTTGCCATCAAGGTCGAAGGCGATGCCCAGCGGGTTGCGGTGACCCAGCGACCAGATCTCGGGGTAGACCCCTTCGTCGTCGACGAACGCGTCCTGGCTGTAGTAATCGACGAACGGGTTGTCCTCGGGTATCGAACCGTCGTCGTTCAGGCGAACGATCTTGCCGATGTTCGACTGCATGTCCTGCGCGGGCGTGAACTTCTGGCGGTCCCCCGAGGAGATGAACAGGTAACCGTCGTTGTCGAACGCCAGCCGATGGCCGTAGTGGCCGTAGCCGACGACCTTCGGGTACTGCCGCCAGATCACCTCGACATCGGACAGGCGGCCGCCGCGGTCCGAGATGTCCAGCTTCGCCCTGGCGACGGCCGCTCCGCGAGTATTGCCCACGCCCGCTTCGGCGTAGCTCATGTACACGAGACTGTTGTTCTCGAAGTCGGGGTGCAGCGCCACGTCGCCGAAACCACCCTGGCCGCCGTAGTCGGCATCGGGCGTCCAGCGCACCGGCAGCTTGCGTCCGTCTTCCGAGACGATCAGCAGGTTGCCCTTTTTCTCCGTCACCAGCAGGCGCCCGTCGGGCAGGAACGTCATCGCCCAGGGTTCGTCGAAGTCGGTAATGACCTTCACGTCGAAGGGCAGGCCGGACTGGGCAGCGGCGCCGGACGCCATCAGGCCCGTCAGGACGAGGGTGAGGATTCTTGTTCTCATGCTTGACTCCGAAATTTACTAAAGGTGGAGGACCGGTTCGTCTCCGAGCGGGCGCTCGAGTTCCCGCGCATCCGACAAACCGAGTTCAGAACCGGTTAATCCGTAGCATCCCGGCACCGTTCAGCGCCGTCAATACCGACGACGCTGTGTATCTCGCCTAGTAGACGTTCTCGCGTCATTTAGCCTCCGTAGGCTGGCACGCCGGCCCGGAACCGGTAAAATGTGCGACCCACGCGCCCGTAGCTCAGCTGGATAGAGTACTGCCCTCCGAAGGCAGGGGTCAGAGGTTCGAATCCTCTCGGGCGCGCCAGTAAATGAAAAGGTGTATTCCGGTCACATGGTTTACACCTTATTCCGGACACATGGTTAACACTTTGTCCGGAGCGAACGGAGAGGGACCGGGTTCTACCCGGTCCCTTTTTTCGTCGAAGTATCCCAGATCATACTCGAGGAAGCTGACCTGCCAGATATCCTGGTCGACCTCGCGTATGCCCACGAGCTGGCCGGCGAACACGGAGCTCAGGTTGATTTTGCGACGGCCGAGGCAGATGCGGCCGCAGCGGGTGACGAGCTTGGTGCGATCATGGAAGGGGTATTCGGGGTCGCCCGGCGGCTCGTAGGCTCGCGGCGAGGGTGTATAGATATCCCCAGGATAGGCGCCGCCGAGCGCCTGATGCGGCCGCTCGTTGTTGTAAACCTCGAGGAACTGATCAAAGCGCTCCTGCTGCTGCAGGAAGTTGAAGGCGGCGGGCTTGGTGGCTTCCTTCTTGAGCGTAAGGTGCATGCGCTCGTGGCGCCCGTTCTGCTCGGGATGTCCGGGCTTGATGCGCTGGATCTGGATGCCTAAGCGCAGCCACCAGACGGCGAGCTTACTGAGCCCGAACAGGGCATTGCCCGAGGCGAAGGGCACGCCGTTGTCGGTGCGGATCGCGTGCGGCAATCCGAAGTCCTTGAAGGCTCTCTCGAAAATGCTAAAGGCGAAGTCCGAACGGGTAGACGCGACCCCCTCGCAGGCCAGCAGGTAGCGGGATCGATAGTCGCTAATGGTGAGCGGGTAGCAGTACTCGCGGTTGTGCACGGTGCTGACCGCGGGCGGCTTGATCATCGTGTACTGGCGCAGGAGCTTGTCGCGGATCTTCCTGGCCCCCCAGCTGGGGTGTTCCTTCTTGATCCCCAGGATGGTCTTCTCGACCTGGTAGGGCAGCCGGTTGGCTTGTCGGTAGGGTGCCCGGCTGCGATCGTTGAGGCCATCGAGACCACTCTCGCGGTAGCGGTTGTAGATCTTGTAGCCGGTTACGCGGCTGATGCCGAACTCCCGGCACAGCGGCGCCATCTTCTCGCCCTCGAGGAGCCTGGCAATGAAACGAAGTCTCTCATCCATCGGTTTACACTCTTTCCAGGGCATCTGGGCTCTCCCCAAATGCCTAAATGTGTAAACCATGTGTCCGGAACAATCTGTAAGCTATGTGTCGAGTAGCTCAAAAAGCGGCCGCCCTCACCCTCAGGGGGCGGCCGCTTTTTATTGTTGGTCGGCGCAACTGCGAGAACCACTCGTTGTTCGCACCGAGGCCCGCGTAGCGGGCCGACAAACGCGCGAAGCGCGTTTATCCAGTTACCCTGGCGCGCGCAGCGCGCCTTCTCAAATCCAACGCCGGTACCGCTACTTCGCAGACACGTCCCACTAAAGATCAATCCGCACCAACCAGAATCGCGTTGCTCACCGATGGTGGGCGGATTGCGCTGAAAGCGCGCCCATCCAGTTACCCCTGGCGCGCAAAGCGCGCCTTCTCAAAATCAACGTCGGTGTTGCTACTTCGTAGACTCGTCCCACTTAAGATCAATCCGTACCATCCGACGTCTCAAGGCTCGCCGTCACCGGGCGGATTGCGTACCGAGGCCCGCAACGCGGGCCGACAAACGCGCGCAGCGCGTTTAATCCAGTTACTGGCGCGCAAAGCGCGCCTTCTCACATTCAACGTCGGCACTGCTACTTCATAGACTCGTCCTACTAAAGATCAATCCGCGATCACCGTATTCGGA